>NZ_FXAJ01000001.1:710978-1066467 GCF_900177535.1 Priestia filamentosa | reverse complement strand
CTTTTTAATTCCTGAGAAAGCTTGTCTACTTCTGTTAAGCTCTTACAAACTGAAACAGCTCCCACAACTTCCCCATCTAATATAATAGGGGCCATATCCACCATATATTCTCGGTCTGCGGTTTTTCTATACACTCCTGCTCTTATTTTCCTATCCTTTAATGTTTGTGGAAGCTTAGCACCACGTCTGTATGCACTGAGCGGTTTTCCAATAATATCTTGTGTCACTCCTGTAATCTTCGTGTATTCTGGATTAATCATTCTTACAATTTCATGCTTATCAATAACAAGAATCCCATCATGAATACAGTGAGCAACGGCTTTCCACCATTCTGCACTATGTCGCATAGAAATCTCTTCCCCCATTTTTAATCCCCCTTCTTATGTATTAAGAATAGGCTAGAAACACTTTTTATGAAAGGGTTTTCTCTTTGTATTAAAAATAACAGAACAATGAATTGTTCTGTCACACTTAAGGTAAGGGTTGCTTTCCATTTGTTTTCAAGTCTTTTCCTTGAAGAAGCATCTCTTTATGTTTCTTCTCTCTACTCCTGCTATATTGAATAGGGACAATATGTTATATGCCAGCAGAGCTTTTTAAACGAGCTAATATTTTTATAAAGTCTTCCTCTGAAATACCTGGTGCAAACTCTTCTGTAATGGGTTCTAAGTCCGGAATTGTTCCTCCTCTTGGCGTTCCATCTACAACTTGAACAGGCTTTCCATCTGATGGATGAGGTCCTTTCCAAATTTTCGCTATTTGTTTATAATCCGCATCGCTAAATGTATATAGTTTCGTATGAACATTTTGCTCTTCAAATTTCCGAGCGCTATCAAAACGCTTATTTTCGAGGTCTGGAATTGGAAGCAACTTTGTTACATCAACACCTGTTGCAACTTCAAGTGCTTTTGCATAAGCAACCGCATGTGTTGTACCTCGTACAAGCAGATATCCAATCATTTCCCGCGCAACAGGATGATCTGTCATTTCATATACGCGCATTTTATGCGTGCGTGCTCCACACTCAAGAAAAAAGTTGTGCAAAAGATCAAAGATCAAATTCCCACTTGTTACAACATAATCTCCTGTCCACGGCTGACCCATTGAATTAGCAGGAATTGCTGTTTGAGCTGTTGCAATAAAATGATGCGTGTTTCGTTTATCCTTCGCATCCCTCATTGGAGCAAGGTCTGGATCTTCTGGAAATGTTGTTCCTTCAATCATTAAATTAATCGCATTTGAGACAAGCTCCACATGCCCGAACTCTTCTGCTGTGATACTTGCAATCAGTTCATAAAAAGGACGGAACTTCTTTTTATGACGAAAGTTAAAAGATTGAAACATATAGTTATTAAGCGTTGACATCTCGCCAAATTTTCCGCCTAGAAGCTCCTGCACGGCAGCAGCAGCATTAGCATCTGGATGTACAGATTTGGGTAAATCGATAAGCAGCTTATCTATTCGTTTAATCATAGTTGTACCCTCCTTATGACAACAATGCTGTCTATTACGTTGTATGATAAAAAGGGATTGTCTCATTCACCCATTGTCTTTTCTTATTTCCTGTTTCCTATCAAAACAACAAAAAGCCTTTAAGATGATCGTTCACCTTAAAAGCTTTTTGTTCATTTTGCAGAAGAGCTTATAAATCCAAATTTGCCTCCTACAACTTCTTTTACATCATGAATCACAATGAAAGACTGAGGATCTATTTTAGTTACATTTCGCTTTACTTTTAACAACTCGTTCTTTTTAATAACCGTATAGATAATATGCTTGTTTTTATTTTCATAAAAACCGTATCCATAAAAAATAGTAGCGGCATGTCCACAATTTTTTGTTACGTAATTTGCAATTTCTTCGTGTTTTGCAGACATAATTGTCACAGCTTTTTTATTATGAAATCCTTCGATAAAAATGTTCACAATCTTAGCGCACAAATACACAAAAATGAACGTATAAAGCGTATTGTGTACACCAATTGCAACAACAGATGCCAAGATAATTAAGCTATCCATATAAAACATACTTTTAGAAATATTGTAGCCTTTTGTATAGTTCAGCAAATAGGCAAGAAGTGTTGTTCCTCCCGTAGAACCATCTGCAATGAAAATAAGAGCAAGCCCAGCCCCCATTAAAAGAGCTCCAAATACAATACCTAAAATCATATCTTCTACTTTAAATGGAATGAAAGCAACAAGGCTCAGGAATACAGATGTCATAAAGGCTCCTAATACAGTGTAAGCAATTGTTCTTTTCGTCAAAAACTTAGCTGAAATAGCAATAAACACAATGTTAACAACAAAAGTACTAACGCTTGTTGGGATATGAAAAAGATAATAAAGAACAAGAGCAATTCCAACAGAACTTCCATCCCCAAGCTTATTCGGTACAACAAAAAAATCAATCGAAGCTGCAACAAGAAGAGATCCAACTATAATGAGTAAAAGATCTTTATAAACAGTTTTCATATGGCTCCTCCTTTCTCTTGCTGTCTAAAGTTTTACCGTTTCTTATAAAGTCCGTTCTGTATTATATAGGCCTTTATAAAGCATGTCAACGTTATGAGCGGAAATAAAGAAAAAGCTCTCCCCCTCCACAAAAAAAAAAAGACAAAGGTCACTTTGTCTTTTTTACATTATTGAAAAGATAAGGCTTTTTTTAAGTCATCTATTAAGTCATCTTTATCTTCAAGACCTACTGAAATACGAATTAATCCATCTGTAATGCCTAATTGTTCACGTCTTTCTTTTGGAATTGAAGCATGGGTCATAAGAGCTGGAATCGAAATTAAGCTCTCAACAGCTCCAAGACTTTCAGCAAGTGTGAAATATTTTGTTTTCTTTACTAGTTCTCTTGCTTTTTCCTCTGTCTCTACTTCAAACGAAATCATTCCACCAAATCCTCGCGCTTGGTTTACAGCTAGTGAATGATTTGGATGAGAAGAAAGACCGGGATAGTACACGTTCTTCACTTCTGAATGCTGAACTAAAAAGTCTACAATCTCCCTTGCGTTTTGCTCATGTTCTTCCATTCGAATGCCAAGCGTTTTTATGCCTCTCATAAGAAGCCATGAATCATGTGGACTAAGTATGGCTCCTGTTGAGTTTTGAACGAAATGGAGATCATCTCCTAGTTTCTTGTTATTCACCACCGCTAATCCTGCTACAACATCACTATGCCCACCAAGATATTTTGTAGCACTATGAAGAACAATGTCAGCTCCAAGCTTAATTGGATTTTGCCAATAAGGCGTACTAAACGTGTTATCTACAATCGTAAGAAGGTTATAGCGCTTGGCAATTGCGGCCGCTTCTTTTATATTTGTAATCTTTAGTAATGGGTTTGTTGGTGTTTCAATAAAGATGGCCTTTGTATTTTTTTTAATCGCCGGCTCTATGTTTTTGACCTTACTTGTATCTATGAATGTCGCCTCAATGCCAAAGCGACTTAACACTTTCGTAATGACCCGAAAAGAGCCTCCGTACACATCATCACTTAAAAGAAAATGATCTCCTTTTTGAAACAGAAGAACAACAGATGTTATGGCAGCCATTCCCGAACTAAATGCAAAGCCTCTTTCTCCCTCTTCTAAATCTTTGATAAGTTCTTCTACAGCAAAACGGGTTGGATTTCCTGTTCGAGCATATTCATATTCCTTCGGCTCACCTGGTTCTTCTTGTTTATACGTACTTGAATGGTATATAGGAATAGAAACCGCTCCTGTTTCTTTGTCAGTCGAGATTCCACCGTGAATAAGCTTAGTTTTCTTCATCATGCTACTCTCCTCCATATATGTGCTGACTTAAATAGCGTTCGCTTGAATCAGGGAAAATCACTATAATGTTTGATCCCTGACTTGCCTTTTTACTTTCTTGTAGTGCCGCATAAAAAGCGGCGCCAGATGAACTTCCAACAAACAACCCTTCTTTGCGGGCTAACTCTTTAACCATTGTAAAAGCATGGTGATCTTCTACCGTATGAACAGCATCAAAATAAGAAGGATCCATATATGAAGGAAGAAATTCCATCCCTATTCCTTCTGTTTTATGAGGACCAGGCTTTCCTCCATTTAGAATAGAGCCTGTAGGTTCTACAATCACTGTTTTAATTTCTTTCTTTTGCTCTTTTAAGTACTTAGCCGTTCCCATAAAAGTTCCACCAGTGCCTGCTCCAGCAATAAATACGTCAATGTCCCCCCCAAATTCATTCCATATTTCAGGGCCTAATGTTTTATAATATGTTTCAGGATTTTGATCATTCGCAAACTGCTGCGGAGCATATGAATTTGGAATTTCCTTTAACAACTCCTGCGCTTTATGAATGGCCCCTTTCATTCCAAGCTCTGTTGGGGTGTTCACTACAGTAGCTCCTAGCGCTTTCATTAGTTCCTGTTTTTCTATACTAAACTTCTCCGGTACGCAAAAAATCACATTCACATTTTTATGAATGGCAGCTAGAGCTAACCCAATTCCTGTATTACCTGCAGTGGGTTCAATAATGGTTCCACCGCTTTGTACTAGTCCCCTCTGGAAGGCCTCTTGAAGAAGATGCTGGCCAAGACGGTCTTTCACACTTCCTCCTGGATTAAAATATTCAAGCTTTGCAAATAACCGAACTTTTGGAGGAAAAGAAAAATGCGTAATTTCTAAAAGAGGTGTTCGGCCAATGAGGTCATGGACGCTTCGGAAAATGGTCATACTATCTGCTCCTTTTAAGCAAAGTAACGATAAAATATACGGTTTAAAATTCATAAAGAACAAACATTTTTAATCATTTAATTTCTATAGGTATAGTATGATTTTGTTTCAAATCCGTTCTTATTTTTTATAAGCTTCCTTTATATACTGAACGACCGTATCGATTTTTGGGTTTCCTAAGGCCTAAATGTTCTCTTAGCGTTGTTCCCTCATATTCACGCCGGTATATTCCTTTCTTTTGGAGAAGAGGCACAACATATTGAACAAAATCTTCTAATCCTTCCGGAAGTAAGGGGCATTGAAGCATAAATCCGTCAGCAGCTCCTTCTTCTATCCATCTCTCCATTTCATCAGCAATTTGGTGAGGCGTGCCTACGAACGCATCCTTCCTTCCCGCTCCAACAAAACGATAGTATAAATCCCCAACGGTTAATTTTTCTTCTTTCATAATACGCTTCATTTCATCAAACTGACTTTGAATGCCGTTTACTTTTGGGAAATTAATCTCTGATGCTAGCATATTTATAGGGTATTTTGTAAAGTCAATATTCCCCATATATCCTGATAAAAATTGCAGCCCTTCGTAGGGTGAAAGAAGACGCTGTAGTTCAGTATACTTTTCGTGAGCTTCCGCTTCTGTCCGGCCAATAATTGGTGATATCCCTTGAAGAATGGCCAAACTCTCAGGGTGACGATTAAATGTTTTCATCTGACTTTTTAAGCTTCGATAATACTTTTTTGCTTCTTCTTTGCTGTCTTTATGGATAAAAACTACTTCCGCTGTGCGAGCGGCAAGACGTTGACCTGAAGGAGAAGAGCCGGCTTGAACGATAACAGGTTGACCTTGTATAGATCTTGCAATATTAAGCGGCCCACGAACAGAAAAAAATGTTCCTTTATAGTTTAATTGATGCATTTTTTCTTCATTAAAAAACGTTCCTTTTTCCACATCTTTATAGTGCGTTCCATGTCCTTTTAAACGAGGAGCATACATGGTATAACCTAGTTCAGCAGATTGTTCTCCTAAGTCTTTCACACTTTGAGGTGTTCCCAGAAATCCATGGAGAAGGAGAAGACCAACTGAGTTACCTTTTATAAAAAAAGACTCTGCACCATCTATAACAGGATATATCAACTTTTCACCTCTTTTATTTTTGAACAAAAAAGGCCTACTATGTGAATAGTAGGCTTTTGGTTATCCAATTGGCTTTTCGTTATTTAACTGATTATAATATTCTACTTCAAGCTCTGAAACGCTTAGTTCATAAAGATGATAATCACCCTTTTTATAAATACCAAGCTCAAGCAATTGTTGTACTAGGTGTTCTTTATGATTCAACATTCTTTCCCTCCTGACACTGCTTTGTGATCATCAAAAAAATGATTCACAAAGTTAATACAAAGAAGAATAGCATTTTTCCTTTTCCATCTTCTTTAACCGCTTTTTAAAAATAAAAAAGATCCAACCCTTTTTTTGGTCGGACCTTCGTCTGCTCGATCGGCTCCTAAATTCTCTTTAGTATATACTTACTATTCTTATAAGTCAACTCAGTTATAAAACAAAATAAACGGCTAGGATTGACTTTCTCTAAGCGCATCATCTAAGTCTTTTAAAATATCATCGATAAATTCTGTTCCGACTGAAAGACGGATAAGTTCTGGAGTGACGCCAGATGATTGTTGTTCTTCTTCTGTTAGCTGCTGATGTGTTGTACTTGCAGGATGAATAATCAGTGACTTTGAATCACCAATATTAGCTAAATGAGAAAAAAGCTGAACAGAATTAATAAGTTTTGTTGCCGCTTTTCGACCCCCTTTAATACCGAATGTCAAGATTGCTCCTTGCCCTTTTGGAAGGTACTTTTTAGCTAACTTGTTCGTCGAATGACTGCTAAGCCCCGGATAGCTGACCCAGTCTATTAGTTCATGACCTTCAAGAAAACTAGCAACTTGAAGAGCGTTCTCACTATGTCTTTGCAGTCGAAGATGCAACGTCTCTAAACCTTGTAAAAGCAAAAAAGAATTAAAAGGAGAAAGAGCTGAACCTAAGTCTCTTAGAAGTTGAACACGAGCTTTCGTAATATAAGCCGCTTCACCAACAGCCTCTGTGTATACTAACCCATGATAACTTGGATCAGGATTTGTTAAGTCTGGAAACTTACCGCTTTTTTCCCAGTCAAATTTCCCACTATCAACAATAATTCCTCCAATCGTTGTTCCATGACCTCCTATAAACTTTGTCGCAGAATGCACTACAATATCTGCTCCAAACTCAATCGGTCTAAGAAGATAAGGACTTGGAACCGTATTGTCGACAATCAGAGGAATTTTATGTTGGTGAGCAATGGTAGCTACTGCCTCTATATCTAGCACATCTCCTTTTGGGTTTCCTACGGTCTCAGCAAAAATAGCCTTCGTTTTCTCTGTTAGCTCCTTCTTAAAATTCTCTGGATTCTCAGGGTTAACAAACTTCACAGTAATCCCAAATTTGGAAAGCGTCGTTGAAAATAAATTATATGTTCCACCGTACAAGCTGCTCGAAGCGACAATTTCATCCCCCGAAGAAGCAATGTTTAAGATGGAAAAAGCGGTTGCAGACTGACCTGATGAAACTCCTAATGCTCCTATGCCTCCTTCAAGAGTTGCTATCCTTTTTTCAAAAACGTCTGTAGTCGGATTAGTGATTCTCGTATAAACATATCCTTCTTCACTTAAATCAAACAAACTCGCTGCATGCTCACTATCTTGAAACGAGAATGACGATGTCTGGTAAATAGGCACCGCACGTGCAAAAGTAGTAGAATCAATAACTTGACCTGCATGAATAGCTTTTGTGTCTAAGTGTTGATTTTGAAAGTTTGTCATCCTTATCCCTCCTGAAAACCCATAAAAACAATCGGAATAATGAACTTTAGTAACTTTGAGTAATAATATACAGAAAAGAAAATTTATTTGTCAACCTTTTTTTTACTAAACTATGTAAAAATAAACCACGATCCCCTCTCACAAAGAACCATAAACATTTGACAATTAAGATATTGTGAGGTATCTTCTTTTTAAACCAACTAATTCGATCAGTTTAGATAACTTTAAAATTCAACCGGTCAACCGGAGGAGATACTAAAAGAGGATGCCTACCTCTTTACAGTATCTCTTTTTTTATTAAGAATTCAAAAAGGAGGATTTCCTATGCAAGCATCCCCCTCACTTATTGAAATTTATAATATGGAAAAACATTATATTAAAAATAAACTATATAATACTTCTGTCCTACGAGTAGTGGACGGCATCTCTTTATCTATTTCTAAAGGAGAAACCTTCAGTTTGATTGGTGAAAGTGGCTGCGGCAAATCGACCCTTGGACGAATTATAGGCAAACTACTTACTCCTACAACTGGAAAAATCTTATTTGAAGGAAGAGATATTGTAGGGTAAGAACCCGGCGCCTTAAGACCTCTCGGTCTTAGGTTTCCGAGAACTCCCCCCCGAACCGTACGTACCCCTCTCAAGGTATACGGCTCTCCGTCCTTTCAGTCTAGCTTCCCGTTATGCAGGTCACGATGACACTTTCGACAAAGTATCATTGTTTTACGGTTCCTTGCTATCATCTGTCTTTCCCATTTCTTTTTCCCTTTAAGGTTCTTTAACTTTCGAACATGATGAACTTCCATTGAGCCTTCTTCAGCCTTACACCATTCACATTGATTAGCCATCAACCTTTGAATAAGCGATGTTCGGGATTGATACGATATTTCCGAAGGAAATTTTTCTATATCCTTTTTAGTTATAGGAGCTTTATTTCTACGAAATCCCTTATCATAAAGCACTTCCGTTTTCTTACCGGACTTTGTCATATAACTAACTTGGAATATTCCGTTCACCATAAATTTTTGTTTAGCTTTACTCAAGGTAGTACGGTACTTATTTGCTAACGTTTTATACATAGAATATTCAAGGAGATACTTATAACTATTTAAGTGGCATACATTCACTGCCAGTTGATAATATTGATAGGTTCCACGTATTTGGGCGTTATAGTTCCTTAAAATCTCAAGAGGAACCAGTTTAATTAATTCTGGGCGATGCATTGGTTTCCATTTCCCTGTCTTTTGGTTGACCTTTATTGCCCCTTTTTTAAATAAGCGACTATATACAAGATCAGTAGGCATATATAGTTCGCACTTTAACGAAAATGCTCTTGTTTTTATTCCATCACTTCGTCGTTTAGAGTGAAAATCTCGCCCAACTTTAACGTCATAACCTAGAAATCGAGCCTTATGCCTCGTATTTGTTATAAGTGTTTTTTCCTCGGATAAGGTTAGCTTAAGTTCAGATTTCAAGAAATTAGCGATGTCCTTTTTTGCTCTGTACGCATCTTCCTTACTCCCGATGACTCCTATGAGGAAGTCATCTGCGTATCTCACATATTGAATTCGTTTGTAGTTTTCATCCATTGGATACCGTTGGGGAGTGCGTTCTCTTTCAGCTAATAACTGACGTATCCTATTACTCAACTCTTTTTCCCGTACTTCATCTTTTTCTTTAGCTTCCCTTTGTTCTTTCTTAGCCCCACTTATTTGATGCTGAATTTTAGAATAAGCTGGATTTGCCCTTTTAGCCTTTCCTATATCAAAAGTTGACTTATACCTACTCATAAAATTGTCTAATTCATTTAGATAGATATTTGCTAATAGAGGGCTAAGAATACCACCCTGTGGTGTACCACTAAACGTCTTATGGAACTTCCAATCCTCCAAGTAACCAGCTCTAAGAAACTTCCATATAAGCGAAATAAATTGTTCATCATCTATTCTCTTCCTTAGGGTATAGATAAGAATATGATGATTAATATTGTCAAAAAAGCCTTCAATATCACCTTCGATGAACCATCTGCTCCCAGTAAACGTGCCTTTAACCTGAATTAAAGCTGTATGGCAGCTCTTTTCAGGGCGAAAGCCATGAGAAAACTTACTAAAAGTTGGTTCATAGATAGATTCTAATAGGTTTTTTATGACTTCTTGAACTAACTTATCCTCTACCGAAGGTATGCCTAACGGACGCTTTTTTCCATTTTTCTTTGGAATATAAACTCTTCTTACTGGTTTTGGCTGATAAGAATAATCTCGTAATTTATCAATTAACTCTGAGATTCTTTCCGTAGACATTCCATCAAGGGTCTTTCCATCTGTTCCAGCAGTCATGTTTCCTTCGCTGGCGTATATATTTTGATAGGCATCAAGGAAAAATAATGGGTTATACAGATTTCTATATATTTTCTTGTATTTATATCCTGCTTTGTTACTGTGAGATGCTAGATTTTCTAATACGATTTTTGGGCTTCGCAAGAGCCTCACGCCCCTTCCCAATTTAATATTAGTTGAAAAGACTGTTCTCCTTCGCCTTGTACGAGGCTTTCCCTCGCTCTGACTACTACGAGAACTCCGTTACCATATTGGATTTTCATGAGCCACATACCTTGCTTTTTTACACTTGGTATCATCCTCAATAGCCTCCTTACGGGGCGCTCCAGGTTAGGTAATCCCCATTTAGCACATATAGAAACTAGACTAGTTATGATTTCGGATGCCACTTTCGTCCGTTACTTGTTATCCAAGTTAGTCAGTCTTTGGTCTGCCATACGTATCACGTATGTTCAATAGAAACTTCGGTAACATTTCCATTCTTTGACTGCGAAGCGTTTCAATGACCCTTCACTTCGGGCGACGATACTCCACTTTGGACTATGGTTGAAGCAGTTTAGCCTTCATCCTTGTTCACAACATTTTTTACCTTGCCCCTCAGTCGTACCTAGGTCATTTTGGTAACTTAGGGCTTTCCTTGCATGCTCTGGTCCCCTCCGGGTTTCCCCTTGTAGGTAAGCAAGGTGGTAACTGGGTTAAGCGCAGACTCCCATCTCTTGTCTAAGGAGATTCTCTATATGCCCGTATGGGCGCACACAAAACTCGTCCGAAAGAAAGATAAGAAATTGCAAAAAGATATTCAATATGTAGACAAAGAAGCAAGCTTTAAATGGATCAAACGCTATACCGTTTTCAAAATGTTAGAGAAAGTTTTAGAAACTCACGAAATGCGTAGCAATACGAACGGACATTGCCTCACTTCCCACTTACTTAATAGCATGGGCTTAGCTCATATAGCTTATCACCCTATCCAAGGATTAACTCCCGGGGAAAGGCAGCTTGTTAACATTGCTTGTGCATTCATACTACAACCAAAGCTTTTAATCTTGAATGACCCCTTATCTGGACTCGATTTATCTGTACAATCACAGGTTTTAAATACCCTTTCTCATCTAAAAAAGAAAAGAGCAATTACGTATCTTTTTATTTCAGATAATTTAAATGCTAGTTATTGCATTAGCGATCAAGTAGCAGTTATGTATAAAGGAAGAATAGTAGAAAAAGGAACCGTATCTCAAATATACGAAGAACCGATTCATCCATACACACAAGCTTTAATGTCAACAATTCCTTCAATTTATAAGCGTGAAAGAATTGTTTTAAAAGGAGCGCCTCCTAGTTTATCATCTCCTTCCAACGGTTGTCCTTTTTATAAAAGATGCCCTTTTGCTCAAGAAGCTTGCAAATCTAGACAACCTTTACTAAGAGAAATTCGCTCAGGGCAATTTGTAAGTTGTCATTTATACGCATGAAAGCGCTATTATAAATCTACCCTGACTGAAAAAGTCAGGGTAGACCTTTTCAGTCAGGCATAATCCAAATGATTTGGCAAATGCGCACATAAAAGTCTTTTCCTTTTTCCTCTACAACAACATGATCAGGCTTTACTTTCTTCACTTTTCCTCTGACAGTTCCACGAGCTGTTTCAATAACAACATCTTTTTCATCAAGAGACTGAAGTGCTTCATATACGTATGGATCGACAAGCGTTATAAGCTGTGGTGTCATCTTTAATCTTTCTTCTTCAGACAAATACTCATGTTGATAATCCTCATATGACATCAAAGCCCCTCCTCATTTTTGCATTCTCTGCAGTTTATGAGAGGACAAATTTATAATATGATAAAAAAGGATCCTTATATAAGGATCCTTTTCTTTGAATTTTGTCACTTTTCGCAACCCAACTATCAACTACAACTACCGTTTTTATAGTTTATGCTGTGGAGCTAATCGTTTCAGAAGGTTTGCACTTCCTTCATTTAAACCAACGAGCTTCACGTCTGTTTCTTGCTCATGAAATTTTAGAACTACTTTGTCAAGAGCTGCTGCTCCTGAGTCATCCCAAATGTGAGCATTTGTTAGATCAATTGTTACATTTTGAACATCTTCTTTATAATCGAATGATTTTTGAAAATCTGTAACCGAAACAAAGAAAAGCTGTCCTTCTATATGATAGATTTTCTCTCCATTATTGCCAAAATTCTTTTTGACATGGACTTTAGAAATTTTTCCAGCGAAAAAGATGGCACTTAATATTACCCCTATGATTACACCAATTGATAAGTTATGAGTAGCAACAACCGAAATGACGGTTACAACCATCACAATTGAATCTGTAAGCGGCACTTTTGTGAATCCTTTTAGTGAACTCCAATCAAATGTACCTATAGATACCATCACCATCACACCAACAAGCGCAGCCATCGGAATTTCAACAACAACGTTACTCAATACAAGAATAAGAAACATAAGGAACATCCCGGCAACAAACGTAGATAAACGTCCGCGCCCACCTGATTTCACGTTAATAACAGACTGTCCAATCATCGCACATCCTGCCATTCCTCCGAAAAACCCTGTTACAATATTTGCAACACCTTGTCCTTTGCACTCTTGATTTTTATTGCTCTCCGTATCTGTCATGTCATCAACAATTTGAGACGTTAAGAGCGATTCTAATAACCCTACAAGCGCAAGTGCTAATGAATAAGGGAAGATGATTTTCAACGTTTCAAAATTCAACGGAATGTCTGGTATAAAAAAGGCAGGGAGAGAGCTTGTAAGTGTCCCCATGTCTCCGACAGTACGAACATCTGCATGCGTCCATACAGCTACAAGTGTAATCACAATAATTGCAATAAGCGGAGACGGAATTGCTTTAGTAACGCGCGGAAAAAGATAAATAATAGCTAAAGAACCAATAAGTAAAGCATACATTGGCCAAGATTCCCCTTTAAAGTGAGGAAGTTGAGCCATAAAGATAAGTATAGCTAATGCATTCACAAATCCAATCATAACTGAGCGTGGGACAAACTTCATAAAGCGAGCCAGTTTTAAAACGCCAAATAGAATTTGAAGCACTCCTGTTAAAATTGTAGCCGCTAATAAATACTGAAAACCGTGGTCAGAAACTAAACTTCCCATTACAAGAGCCATTGCGCCTGTGGCAGCGGAAATCATCCCGGGTCTTCCGCCAAAAATAGAAATAGTGACTGCCATTGTAAAAGATGCATACAGTCCTACCATAGGATCAACGCCTGCAATAATTGAGAAGGAAATAGCTTCTGGTATTAAAGCGAGAGCTACAACAATGCCAGCTAACACATCTCCTCGAATATTTCCAAACCATTGTTTACGTAGTGTGTTCATGCTAACACTCCTTTATCAATATTCAGTTGTAGTTGTAGTGACTTTCCTCTTCTGAAAAGTCGGGGCCGACAAAAACATTGTAATCATACCATATATGAGAAGAGATGAAAATAGAATTTGTTCTCTTTTTTAAGAAAAGAGATGGAATAAGAGCTATAAAAAAAACAAAAAAGAGGTGCTAGACCTCTTTTCTGTTTGCGTTATTTACAAAATAAAATACTCAACTACATGCATGTAATCTGCACATAAATGAGTATTGTTAGTGGTTTGTTTTATTATATACTCATTGTGATAAAATATTCAATATTTTTATTTTTCTAATAACTTTTTCTTCTTTCGTTTTTCTGTGTTTCTTTCTAAAAAAAGGTATAATAGAGAGTAGTAAAATTTCTTACTTTACGATAAACATGTTCAATATTGACGCTATTTATGGAAAATGGTAAATTTTCGAGTAGTAAGAGGTATCCCTTTTATTTTTTGTGATTGGAGGAAAGATTTTGTTTAAGTCAAAGCTTCATTTTTGGACGTTTGAATTACTGATGATTGCTGTTTTAATTTTTGTTTGTACAAAAATTTCATTTATCTTTAATCCTATCGTCATTTTTGTATCTACTTTATTTTTTCCTGTTCTTGTTTCGGGATTTTTGTATTTTTTATTTCGCCCTATCGTGCATTTTTTACAAAAACTTAAATTTCCAAAAGCGCTTGCCATTTTAGCTCTTTATGTTTTATTTATTGGTGTGATTACATTAGTTAGCTCACTTATTGGACCTTCTCTTTCAAGTCAGGTGAATGATTTAGTGGACAATATGCCTAAATACATAAACCAAGCGCAAGGATTCATCAATGAGTTATCCAATTCAAAAGCATTTAAATGGGTAGTTGAACAAGATTATGTATCAATTGAAAAAATTCAAAACACGGTGTTGAATGTAGGATCATCACTTCCTGAACATTTATCAAACAGTTTTTCAACTATTTTTAGTGTATTAACAAATGTAACGCTTACTGTTGTTACCGTTCCTTTTATCCTGTACTACATGCTTAGCGATGGCGATAAATTTCCAAAAGCATTGATGAATTTCATTCCAACAGGCTATCGTAGTGAAGGATTAAAAATCCTAAAAGATACAAATCAAACACTTGCAACATATATTCAAGGCCAAATGATTGTTTGTTTGTTCGTTGGGCTTGCAACCTTTATTGGTTACTTAATTATCGGTCTTCCTTACGCTATTATTCTTGGGATTATTGCAGCACTTACAAACATTATCCCATATGTAGGACCGTTCATTGGTATTGCTCCCGCTCTTATTGTCGCCCTTTTGGATTCCCCATCAAAAGCGATTTTTGTGATCATCGTAGTAGTTATTGTTCAACAAATTGATGGAAATGTCATTTCTCCTCTTGTAATTGGGAAGAAACTTGACACACACCCTCTTACAATTATCATTTTACTACTTGTAGCTGGAAACTTAGCAGGTATCCTCGGCATGATTTTAGCTGTCCCTGTTTATGCGGTTTGTAAAACCGTTGTTTTAAATCTTGTTCGTTTTATTAAACTGCGTTCAAAGAACAACGAAACACCGCCGCCAGAGGCAACTTAAAAGCTCTCTTCAAAAGAAGGGAGCTTTTCTTCTATAAAAAAGGAGGAAATCACAATGGAGTATATCTTTAAATTTAAACTTACAGACGTTTATCCCCGTACTGTTGACTCTTTAGGAACAAAGGAAGTATCTGTTTCTTCTACAGTTAAAACAGAAGAAGACAAGCTCTTATTTCAAGGAGATATCCGTGTTCGGTTTAACGAGTTTGGTATTTTCCCGGACGCTAGGGACATTGCTAAAGCTGTAGAGGAAACAACGATAAGAAAACAGCTGACATTTGAGCTTAAACGATATGTTAAACCACACCGAAAGTTTCTTGTTTAAAAGCAAACTATCTTGTGAATTTTTTCTCTTGCCATTTCCACCGAAATAATTTCTCCCTAAAAAAAAAAAGACCATTGCTTAAGGCAATGGTTTCCAGTCGGGATTTTTCTCTTTTAATGTATGGCGGCTTGGCTTGAGCGGTGCCAGCTTGTACTCAGCCGCTAATTTTTTTTCGTTTTTCATTCCATCCATTAATCCGAGAAACAAACCGAATCCAAACATCGCCATTGCAGCTCCCATAATTCCTAATCCGAGCATTGTAAGAATATGATCTTTGTTGTAATCGCTTGCAATAAAACTTAAACCAAAGACAATTACCCCCACAAAAAGTTCTCCAGAAGCGATCAGTTTACACATTTCCGTCATTTCGTTCGTTTGGCCTTTTTCTCTTTTTACTCTCACGAAAATCAGCTCCTTTTTTTAAAATTACCATATTATTGAACAGGTTTCAATAAAAAGTTCATGTTTTAGACACATAAATTTCACAATTTGTTCACTTATTAACATTGACAAATACCGATAGTTTATTCATTAAATGTCGAAAAAACACAAATTGTTCCTTTTTTACTCGTTTTTCCGCTTTTCCCCACTATAAAAAAAGCAAGCATTTCTGCTTGCCTTTCCTCACTTCTATATGTAAACCTCTACATAACTTGAGTTTTACGACGAGAGCGAATTGCTGCTACAAATAAAACTAAAGCACTTATAATATGCATAATCATTCCAACAACAGGAATTAATGCTACAACAGAAGTGATAATTCCAAAAATACTTCCATACTTGTTTTCATTATCTCTTACAGATAAAAGAAGAGTAATTAAATGAACAATTCCCATAAACAGCAGTGGAGCCCACCCGTTTGCAAGAACAAAGAGTCCTCCTAAAAAAGGAATACCAAGCAATGCCTCACATACACCTGTAATCCATTTCATTATTGTTGAGCTTTTCATTTTTCTCTCCTCCTTTCCCTTATAAAATATGTGTTCTATTATAGAGATATCTCTCTTTATGCCCTTTTTCCAAGATATTTAAACTATATGTTAAGAAACATAACAAAATTTTCAGAAAACTACATCTTTCTTTCTAAAATCACTATTTCTTTGTCATATTATCTAACAAAGTTGTTTTCTTCTATTCTTGACTATCTTATACTGATAAAGTAAATCAAGAAAGTAAAGGAGTATAAGTATGGAAAGCATAAAACGTTGGGTCTCCATTATAATTGGCTGCATAGCCGTTTCTCTCGGAATTAACTTGTTAACTTCTTCACATCTTGTAATGGGGGGAACTGCTGGACTTGGTATGGTTTTACACCCTTTAACAGGACTTTCATTCGGCATCTTATTTTTTATTATTAACTTGCCGTTCTATTTTATGGCTATTACTCAAATTGGTGTGCTGTTTACCATTCGAAGTTTTGTCAGCGTAACTCTTCTTTCTTTTCTTTCTGACTTCTTCTCTGAATGGCTTCCTATTTCACTTCCTCATCCTCTTCTGTCCTCGCCTCTTGCAGGAATTCTTATTGGGATTGGGCTAATTTTTCTCTTCCGAAATGGCTCATCGCTTGGCGGTATTAACATGCTATGTGTATATCTTGATAAAAAATACGGTATTAATCCAGGAAAAACGATGTTTACAACAGATCTCATGATTCTTTGTGGAGCAATCTTTGTATTCGGAATTGTTCATGTTCTCTATTCTTTTATTGCTATTTTCATGATGAGTGCAGTACTTGGACGTTATCATAAACGCTCACCAATTGAAAAGAACCATGTGTCAGAACAAGAGGAAGATTTCTCTCCCTTATCTGAAAACTCTTTATAAACGATAAAAGCCCTTCAATTAAGAAGGGTTTTTATGATTCTACCGCATATTTTTTATTAATAATGTCCCAACAATCTTCACAATATCGGTTTTCTTTTGTTTGTTTATGTGGTTTCTTTTCTAATTTACATACGTTGCAACGTTCCTTCATGTTTTTGTCCTCCTGTTAGTGATGTAACATCAGTATAGCTGTTTTTCAAAAATTCTATTCAAAATTGCTTCCTAAAACGAAAAAGTTGTCCTAAACAAACATAAATGAACGCTTTCTCTACTATAATTTTAAAAAAGCTAGAGGAGGAAATAGAAAATGATGCTATTTGATATAAAACATAAACTTTATTATGAAGCCATCAATACCTCTAGACCGCTTATGTCACTTTCTCATCAAGGACGAACATGGGGGTATGTTCCTAAATTACTAAATGGAAGGAAAGTGAAGTTTTGGGTAGATTATACTCATGGTCGCTATATGTACTTTGAACATGATCAAAAATGGTACAGAGTACGTTATCTTCAATCTAATTACAAGAAACAAAATCATGATATTTTCAACGGAGTTCTTATTGATTTGCTTACTGAAGGTGAGGAACTTAAGCTTTTAAAAGGAAAAATTGAGAAGGACAAGCGTCTGTTAATTTAATTCTACTCCTCGTGTTTATCATCCTCCCAAAAAGGCAACAAGATAAGAAACAGGAGGTAATATTATGGTTGCTATTACACACATTGGTTTAGCTGTATCAGATTTAGATAAAGCTATCTCATGGTATGAAGACGTATTGGGCTTTGAGCTTATTGCAGGACCTTACACAATGAAAGTAAAACCTGGAGAAAAAGGTGAGCTAGGGCAAGATTTATTTGGTGCTGAAGTTACGCATAAACGAAATGCTCATCTTAGTGCTATAAATGGAGTGGGCATTGAACTTTTTGAGTTCAAGCACCCAAAAACAGAAGGAACGCCCCCTCCGCCATGGACACCTGGTTTTTTTCATATTTGTGTGATTCATAAAAACGTCGATGACCTAGCGGACAAGATTGTAAAAACAGGCGGAGAGCGCGTAAGTAAGACGTGGCAGCTTCAAGAGAACAAACCTTATTATATGGTATATTGTAAGGACCCGTTTGGAAATATGATTGAAATATACTCGAGAAGCACGGAACAAATCTATGCAAATAAAGAAGAATAAGCTGCTTGCTATAGCAAGCAGCTTATTCTTCTTTTCTTACCATAGTCCAAGGATTTTCCACCATAGACCCCCAATAATAATCCAAATAATGAGATGAACAATTGAAATGATAAAACCAATTGACCACCATTTATTTTGCGGAATATATCCTGCTCCAAATAATACAGGTGCAGGTCCTACACCATAGTGAGTTGTTGCTCCAAATAAACCGGCAATGAAAGCAAGCAATAAAGCTGCAAGCATTGCTGGAGCCCCAGCAGCAAGAACAACTGATAAAAAGGCTGCGTACATCGCACTAACGTGAGCTGTCCCACTTGCGAAAAAGTAGTGTGAGTAATAATAAATAATAGCAAGTATAATAAGCGCTAAGATCCAAGAATATCCGCTAACAACGTTACTCATCACATCACTGAACCATGGAATAAGACCAAGCTCATTTAAATAGGTTGCAAGCGTTACAAGAGCCGCAAACCAAACAAGCGTGTCCCATGCTGCTTTCTCATTTTTAATATCGTCCCAAGATAATACGCCTGTGAGTAATAAAACAGATAAACCGATAAGAGCTGTTGTTGTTGACGCAATATTGAAAGACTCTCCAAAAATCCATAAGATCAGAACAAGAAAGAAAACGCCGATCATAAACTTTTCTTCCTTCTTCATCGGTCCCATTTCGGCAAGCTTTCCTTCTGCGATAGAAGCAGCTTCTGGGGTTTCTTTGACTTCTGGTGGATAAATTTTATAAATTAACAGTGGAATTACAATCAAACTAATAATTCCAGGAACAAAGGCCGCAACGGCCCAACCTGTCCACGTAATGTTAACACCTGCTACATCATGAGCAAGTTTTGCTGAAAGTGGATTAGGTGCAAAGGCTGTTAGGAACATTGTTGAAGTAATTAAGTTTCCTTGAAAACCAACTTTTAAAAGAAATGCTCCCATTTTACGCTCTGTTCCATCATTTGGTCTTGAGCCAAATGTCTCTGACAAAGCTGCAATGATTGGATAAATGATTCCTCCTGCGCGTGCTGTATTACTTGGAATAGCAGGAGCAAGCAATAAATCACTAACAAGGAGTGAGTACGACAGTCCAAGCGTCTTTTTTCCAAATCGCTTCACAAACAAGTAAGCAATACGTGTGCCAAGACCTGTTTTAATAAAGCCGCGTGAAATGAAAAAGGCAATCACAATTAGCCAAATTGTTGTATTGGCAAATCCGCTTAATGTTTGGTCAATTGTTAAAACACCTGTCACCGCAACGACAGCTAAGCTCAAAATAGCAAGCGATCCCATCGGCAATGGTTTAAGAATGAAACCAATAATTGTAGCAACAAAAATGGCTAGTAAATGCCAAGCCTTCGGATCTACCCCACTAGGTTCTGGAATAAACCATATAAGGACTCCTATTGCTATTGTAATGAGAAAAGGAACAACTTTCACGTCAGGTCACCTTCATTTCGGGGTGAACGACTATGTAAGGCCATCATGTTAAACATCTTCTTTCTATAATATTTTATTCTCTTTTCTTTTACTATTCCACGTTTTATTCTTTTAAACATTAAGTAAGAGAAAAAGAAAATATGTCCAGTACAAGTCTACTCCAATTGTGAAAGTGAAAAAAGGCAGAATGCAGTTATTTTAGTTATATAAGAAATTCATTAGTTTCATTATAAAACAAGCGAAAGCCACGCTCTTATTCAAGAAACGTGGCTTTTGAACACCATCTCCAAAAGATGATTACTACCTAGTATAAATCATTTTTATTCAGAAACAAAATCAAGAAGATATTTTTAATAACCTATCATGAAAAAAGTCCCAAACTCCTCTTTTTAAGGTGACTTTACGACTAACGATTAGACCCTTTTAAGCAACTAAAAATATTCCCTTTTTATCATTTTTTGTAACAACTCCTAATATCATCCTTTTATTGATATTATTAATTTGAGGGGGTATCTAATTATGGAGCGAATAGATGAGCTAGAGATTTTAATTAATTCAACGCGACAACAGCTAGAATTTTATCAGCAGTTCTACGGACCTCATAATCCAAAAACAAATCGATTGGAAGAGCAGCTCAATATCCTATTAGAACTTCAAGAAGAACATCGCTAACTTTTATATCTTCTCAACATGCAAAAAAGGCGGCTAAACTCCGCCTTTTTTTAGACTGCAGCAGGTGTTTTAGCACCAATTGCTGGCATCAAGTCATATGTTAAGCATACAGGCTTGTTTGTTCTTGGGTCACGCACAATTTCCGCATCAATTCCAAAAACCTTTCCTAATACTTCAGGGGTCATCACTTCATCAGGTGTTCCTTTACATACAACTTCTCCACTGTTTACAGCAATCATATAATCAGCAAATCGAGCTGCATGGTTAAGATCATGAATAACCATTGCAATTGTTCTGTTCTCCTGTTGATTAAGCGTTTGAAGAAGTTGCAAAATCTCTAATTGATGTGCTAAGTCTAAATAAGTAGTTGGCTCATCAAGCAAAAGCAAATCTGTTTCTTGCGCAAGAACCATAGCAATCCAAACACGCTGACGTTGACCGCCTGATAAAGCTTCAAGAGAGCGGTCTTTGAACTCTAACATCCCTGTTACTTCAAGAGCCCAATAAATAATATTTTTATCGCTTTCCTTCAGTTTTCCGAATCCTTTTTGGTGTGGAAAACGTCCATATGAAACAAGTTCAGCTACTGTTAATCCACCTGGAGATTCTGGAATTTGGGGTAAAATTGCCATCTTTTTCGCAATCTCCTTTGTAGATTGCTTTTGAATAGCTTTACCATCTAAGTAAATATCGCCTGACGTTGGTTTTAAAATACGTGACATTGTTTTTAAGATTGTTGATTTTCCGCATCCGTTTGGTCCAATAATTGTGGTGATTTTTCCTTTTGGGATTTCCACTGTTAAGTCGCTTACAATTTTACGATCTCCGTAAGAAATAGACAGCTCTTTCGTTTCCATAATAGACATATCCCGTTCCACCTCTTCTTCCATTCTAGAGTTTTCTATTAACACGTTATTATTTTTATATACACGTTTAAATTTGTGATTGATTTTTATTCTCATTGATAATTATAATCATTATCACCACTTCGGACAATACTTTTTTAAAAAAATGAGCACTTCCTTATAAGCAGACTTATTTTAACTGCTTTAACATAATCTTTTCCCACCACTTCCAAGGGAGTATTGTTTTTGCCAAAAGGCTCAGCTTTACTCCTTTGCCAACAGCATAGCGAAGCGATGGAGAGCGATGATTAGCGATTTTCGCTACTAGATCAGCTATTTCGCTCCGGTCTCCTAAACGATCTTTTCCACCTTCAATGTAATTTTCAATTTTCTTCATTTGCGCCACGTATGCAGACTGTTCTCTTTTTGCGACCTTTTTTCCTTTTGTCCATATGTTTGTATTGTATGATCCTGGCTCTATTAGCACCACATAAACACCAAATGGTCTCATTTCAAGACGTAAACTTTCGCTAAATCCCTCAAGCGCAAACTTTGAAGAGGAATAAGGAGAAAGGCCCGGAAATCCTATTTTTCCACTTATGCTACTAATATTAATAATAGTGCCTTTTCTATTTTGTCGCATAATTGGTAAAACAAGATTTGTAAGAGCAATAGCTCCAAACACATTTGTATCAAACTGTTGTTTAAAATCTGCTAACTCACAGTCTTCAACAAATCCGCCTCCTGCGTATCCTGCATTATTGACAAGCACGTCCACTCCATCTACTTGTGCTAGTTCTTCGCGAAAAGCTGCAAGCGATGTTTCACTCGTTACATCAAGTTCTTTTATAGTAATATATTGCTTAATATGGAGCCGTTCAGCTTCCTCGAGCAATTCTTTTCCTTTTGCAATAGTCCTCATTGTTGCATATACATAGAACCCGTCTTGTGCAAGCCTTAAACAAATTGCATAGCCAAACCCGCTTGAAGATCCTGTTACGATTGCATGTCGAGCCATGGTTACTCCCCCTCTTCTCTCTTAAAACTGAAGCAAGATACCTGTCTTATCATCTGAGTATAGGTTATTTTCACTCTCTAACTTCGCCAACTTGTATGCATAGCTTTCTAATCCTCCGGAACGAATATGTTGATATGTAGTTTCTAAACTTTCTGATGGATGAAAAAATCCGTCGCTTACAAGTAATAAGCAGCTAACCTCATTTCTTTGAATCTCTCCATACTGAATATACTTTCTTACTTCTTCTTTTCCATTTGCAACAGAATAGCCATTGGGGGTGTTCGCTAGTGTTCGGTTATAACGCAAAGAATATAGAGAGTTTTTGTGGTAAAAATCTTCATCGTATTTCTCTTTTCCTTTTAAACGCTCCATTTCTCTTTTTTGTTTTGCACGGGATCCTATCCCTTTTACCGTATCTTTTGTGAGAACAGTAACTTTGCCTTCTTTATTTTCCATTACAATCATCGAATCACCGAGCTGTGAAAACTGAATTTTCTCCTTTTCTAATTTGATTAAGGCTACGCACGTTGACCAAAGTTCTTCTTTTTTATGAATTGAAATATGATGACTTTTCATCATCTCTAATAACTTTTTATTTGCTTTAGCAACGGATTCTAACAAACTCTCCTCTTGTCTCACCTCTTCAGTAAAATACGCTTGAAAGCAACGCGAAGCTAAATATGCTCCATTTTGCCCTTTGCTATTTTGAAAAGGAGTGACAGGTGTTGCTCCATCAAAGACCCCATAAATGTTTTGTTTTTCATTTATAACATAAGCATCTTCACTTACTGCCTTGCTTGGAGAACATAAAAATACAGTATCAATTTTCATCCTCATCTCTCCTTTTTTCTGCTCTTATTCTTTCATTATATCAAGTTTTCCTCACAAAAAAGCTGCTCTCTTCATTATGAAGACTAGCAGCGGACTTATCCTCTATTTTATTAACGTTTTTCTTTTTGTATCATTGAAGTTGCCAAAAGTAAAAGGTAGCGTTCGTCCGTTGTTAGTCTTAGCCAATGTTTTACTTTGTATTTCATTTGTCTCCCTCCCTTTTTTAACGTTTCTTGTAGCACGTCACTTTATGATATAAATGTATTCCCCGCTATCTTCGCTTCACAAACGTTCCCAACCTATAAATCGTTTGACAATATTTGATGAAATAAGATATAATTCTTTCTTTTATATAAGAACAAACTGTTTTTCCCACGACATGTTGAAAACTAGCAAAATTATGGCGGAAAAAAAGCAGAAGACCTAATAAAACTGGCCTTCTACTTTTCCTTCTTCTATTTCTCTGTAAATATCTCTCTTTCTACGTCTTCCATATGTTTTAATTCTTGAAAGAGTCGTTTCTTCCTTTTGCTTCTCTTCGTAACGCGCTTCAAAAACTTCTTCCCAATTTCGTGAAAGATTCATCTGTTCATGCCAACTTTGAAAAAGTTCAAGAGGCAGTTGAACAGTATTTAAGTCTGCTTGAACAACTTCAAGCGGTGTATAGTGTTGAGCAATGTGTACATACCATTGCCATCCTATATTTTGCGCCACTTGAAAAGCTGTGGCTTCTTCTTTTATTTTCTGATCTCGTAAATCTTCTATGTATGAGTGCTCTTCATATTTATAATATTTAATGACAAATTTATCACACCAATAAACGAGATCTTGGTGAGTAAACTGGTTTTTCTTTTCACAAATCATTTCCAATAAAAATCGTAAGCTTTGAGCATTATAATCTAACGTAATTCTGTTTCCCACCGCTGTACACCTCCATAAACTCTACCTCTCTTTTTTACATCGGCTAAAATATTCTAGGTTTAATAAAAACAGGATAAAAGTATTGTATAAATAGACCTATATTCTTTAAAACTCATTCCATTTAATCCCTATCATTCTTTTACTATACTCATTTTCCTTTATTTATTGAAAATAAACCACATGTTTTTAATGGCTATACTTCAATCTTTTTCCTGCATTTCCTTTCTTAATCTTAACCTTTGAATACTAATCCTAGTATTTACTAATGTGATAAATTATCCCTACATTTCTATTTTACTATATTCATTACAAATCATTTACAACTAGTACTTTTCTAACTTAACTAAATTTTTAAAATATTATAACATTAATAATGAAAATAGTAAAAAATAGGAGGTTTTTTTATGAAACGATATCCTTTTCGAAAGCCACTACTTTCTGCCGCACTTGTAGCAGGACTAGCAACAAGTACTTTTGGAATCCCGTCCTCTTCGTTTGCAGCTTCACAAGTTGAAACATCCGCCCTTACAAAAGAAGATCAAAAAATCGTTCAAGGTGTTAATGTTAATAACATATACAGTCATATTTCCCGTTTGTCTTCACAACCAAGAGTAGCAGGCACTCCTGCTGAATACAATGCTGTTCAATACATACAGCAGAAATTTTCTTCGTATGGATATAATGTTCAAATTCAGCCGTTTACTTTTGAAGCATATGTTCCACCAACAACGCTTTCATTAGACGTTAAAGACGCTAATACAGAGTACACTCCTCAAGCTTTGACATATACAGCGAATGGACAAGCAACGGGTGAGCTTCAGTACGTTGGATTAGGTACTGAAGACGATGTAAAAGACCTTGATTTGTCAGGAAAAATTGCCTTAATTGAACGTGGAAACATCTCTTTTGCTGAGAAAGTACTAAATGCAGCCAAAAAAGGAGCGGAAGCGGTAATTATTTATAACAATGAAGACGGTGAGTTAAATGGAACGCTCGGTGGAGCTAATGATGCTTATGTTCCTGCTCTTTCTTTACCAAAAGATGTTGGTGAAAAACTCGCTAAAAAGCTTCAAGATGGAGAAACTGTAAATGCTGAAGTCACAGTTGAAGGTTCAAAATTAGAAACACGGACTTCTCACAATGTAATTGCAACGAAAAAAGCTTCAAATCAGAAAAAAGATACAGGTGAAATTGTCGTTGTTGGGGCCCATCATGACTCTGTTGAAGGAGCTCCAGGAGCAAATGATGATGCATCAGGTGTTGCCGTAACGCTAGAGCTAGCTAGAGTGATGGCAAAAGCTAAGACAGATACTGAACTTCGTTTTGTAACATTTGGAGCAGAAGAAAATGGTCTTATCGGCTCTACAAAATACGTAGATTCGCTTGGACAAAACGATATTTTTAGAACACGTGCAATGTTCCAGCTTGATATGGTTGGAAGCAAAGACGCAGGCGATCTTGTGATGAATACCGTAAGTGGGCAGCCTAACACAGTAACAGATGTTGCAGGCGATGCTAGTGAACGATTGAATGGAGAACGAACTCCATATGGACAAGGAGACCGAAGCGACCACGTTCCTTTCGCTGAAGTTGGTATACCATCTGCATTATTTATTCATGAGCCAACAGAGCCATGGTATCATACCCCAGATGATACGATCGACAAGATTAGTAAAGAAAAACTTCAAGATGTAGCAGAGATCGTTGGAGCAGGCGTTTACGATATTGCTAAGATTGATCGCCTAACACAAAACGTAAAGAAACCGAAACCAATGAAAAATGTTTCAAAAGAAGTCCAAGATGTAAAATAATAAAAAGAGCAAGCCTTTATTAGGCTTGCCTTTTTATTCTAGAGAAGATAAGAGTTTTGAGAGTACTTTTGCAGCTTGAGCCCGTGAAGACGATTCATATGGTGAGAAATTGCCGCTGTTCTTCCCACTCATAACTCCTAATGTATAAAGAGCATCAACTTTCTCCTGCGCTTCTGCTGAAATCATTCCTCTATCTTTAAATGGTGCTTGTTTAATATGAGAAAGCTTTCCCTTTTTCCATTCATATGCTCTCATAATCATGAGAGCCATTTGCTGACGGGTAATGGATTGCTCAGGCGCAAAAATTTCTTTAGTTTTGCCTTGGATAATTCCTGCTTCATACAGCGCATTAACATCGTCACTTACCCACGCTGGAACATCTTTAAAAGGAGCAGTGTGAGAAACAGACGGGATATTTAACGCTCTTTTTACTATCTTAGCAAACTGAGCCCGTGTTACTTCTTCTTGAGGAGAGAAAGTACCATCGTCTTTTCCATCTACAATACCTTTTTCTACAAGTTCTTGAATATATGTGTATGCCCAATGAGTTTTTGGAACATCTTTAAATTCTTTAGCTTTTCCTTCTATGTCATACAGGGCAACAGTACCTGATACTTCGTTAGAAACGATTAAAAGCGGCGTCTTTGTTGGACTGTCCTTTTGATCAATAAACGTTATCCCTTCAGGCGCGGAATCTTCTTTCACATCTTCTGACATATCTCGACTTGAAAAGTACGTTGTATAGTGTGCTTCTGCTGGATTTGAGATATTATAAACCATCACGCCTCCCATCCGTTCAAGACCAATGAAAGCATAAGTTTGACCACCAATTTTCCCTACTTCTGCAGCTTCTGGCTCTGGCCCCTTATCATCACTTCTATTATCTAGTTTTACTTTATCATTTGAGGAATTAAACGTTTCAGGATAAACCTTAGCCGTAATATCTTCAAACTGTGAGCCACTATCATATACTTTTTCTAATGTTTCAGCATCCCAAATGGAAAAAGAACGCCCTCCAAAAGAATATAGAGACTCATAGACTCCATCTTTATTTTTCCCTTCTTCAATGCTTACTTTTAAATCTCCAAGCTCTTTCTCGTTGAAAAGCCCATTTTGGACCATTTGATTTATTTCTTTTTGAGTAAAACCTTTATAGTGTTTGGCATTTAGTTCGATTTTCTCCCCGCTATTAAGAAGTTCCTTGATGGTTTTCTCTTCTCCATAAGCCTCATAGTCGCGGGCATCTCCTTCATTTGGAGTTACGATATATCCTTTGTTGCCTTTTTGGAAATAATCAAGCGCATCTGGTTGGTACATTCCTAAAACAGGCAGGGGTTCAATATTAATTTTCCCATTATTCATTCCGTCAAGGGCATTTTCTTTGAGGGAATGATCTTTCACTCCTAATCCTACAATCTCGTCAAACTTCTGCGTTTTTAAGTTCAGCTTTGCAATCGCGTTATTTTCTTGAAGAGATACATATGCATACTCACTTTTCGCATCAACTGCAATATACTCGGGCTCAAGCTGTTCCATCAAAGTGCCTTTTGAATTCTTTCTCACGTCTCCCCGAATTGGTACATCTTGAAAAGAGATGTTTATCGCTTTAATATTGGCTTTCCTGATTTCTTCTTTTTTAAGATTACTGATTTCTTTTATATTAATAATGGAAACAGACCCTTTTGGATTTTGCTTGTAATCACTGCTTGGCTCACCTTCATTTGCAGTGAGAAGAGTCTCTCCATCCGGAGTAAAAACAATGTTGTCAGGCAAAGCCCCTACCTCAATCTTTGTTAAAAAATTTCCTTCTTTATCAAGCAATACAATATAACCATTTTCCTGCTTCGGACTGCTCGGAACAGCAGCAGCTATAAAATTCGCTTTCGGATGTGTTGCAACACTTGTAATTCCATCCGCATTCTCAATTCCTAATTGTTTTAAAGAAATACTTGCGGAAGGTTTTAAAGATAGGACTTCATTCTTGTTTAATGTTGAAAAATCAACAATATCAATAGATTTTTTTGTACTGTTTGTTACAAACGCTTTTTTTGTATGTATGTCATAAGCTAATATTTCGGTGCCGCCTTCACCAGATCCACTATCATAGCTTGCGATTTTTTTTATTTGAAGTGCATCATCTTCTCTGTCTACTGTTAACTCTCTTTCTTCACCTTGTACCAAAGAAGCACTGCTTATAAAAGCACTTGCTGCTGTAAAAAGAGCTAGGGAAGCTTTAAGTCCTTTCATTTTCTCTCCTCCTTTTCTTTCAGCTTATTCTACACGCTAATTGTTAAGGAGTTATGAAAAAAATGTAAAAAATTGTAAGAAAATGCAGAAAAAGCTCTTGTTTAAAAACAAGAGCTTTTTTTCTACTATTATATTAGTAATAACTACCTTCATCTTTTTTCCCATCACGTGTCCATTTGAAGACAGGATTAGTGGGATTTGTCTCCTGGATATATTCCCAGTTCTCTACTTCGTCATCATCGTAATCATATTCGTCCATGCCATCAATCAGCCATTGTTTTTTCTCTGAACTGTAAATTAACTGATAGTCACGAAGCGCTCCGTAGGACAAATCTTCAAATTCTTTTCCGCCGCTAGCCTTGACTTTATTCATATAGGAAACAGCTGCAGATGCATTTGCTTTCCACTTTCCATTGAAATACGAAATATCAAGAGAATCAAGATCAACAATGCCTCCCTCATATTGAGACTGAATTTCATCTAAGGCATCTTTGACCTCTTCAAATCCTTCTCCATAATTGGACTCGCCACTCTTTAATTCTTGCGTGGCGTTTGAAAAAGCAGAAAGTTGAAACTCAGATGTCTCGTAGCGTGAAAAATCTTTGTTAAACAGCTCTACTGCCGAAACCAAATCTTTTTTCACTTTTTCATCAGACTGAGCCATCTTTTCAGAGTCAATTAGAAGACTTGTTTTACCTGTTCCCCACAGCTCTTTTTTACGTTCTTCAATAAATGTAGCAAGATCTGTTTTTACCGATAGTTTAAACATATATTCTCCCGGAAGAAATGGACCATATAGAGAATCTTTCTCTTTTGGAAGCCCCTTTTTAAATCCATTGGAGGAAAGAGTTACTTTCTCGCCTTCTTGTTCTCCTCTAATGACAAGCTCCATTGTTTTCACTTCAAATCTATACTTTGGAAAAAACAACAGCTCTTTTCCGTCTTCCACAAGACTCACCTGTGAGTTCGTTTCAGTAAAGTTTTTTTCCTTAAGCTGCTCGTCCAAGCTATCTTCAATTGCTTCTAGACTGCTACTATTAGATTGTAAATAGTTTGCAAACGCTTGTAGGGAAGTTTTATTGATCCGTGCTTTTTCATTATCTGGAACAATAAGCTCACCCAATAAATCCGTATCTTTTGTTGAAACAGCTTTCTCAAACTCTTTGACTGCTTCTTCAGGAGTTTGTGTGTTTCGTTGAATTATAATGCTTGTCCCTACTGCGAGTAAAAGGACGATAGCGGCACTAGTTAGTATCCACTTCTTCATCTTTACTCCCCTTATTAAAGCAGTCCTTCACCAAATGCTGTGTTAAAATCTTTTACGGCAGATGAGTCAATTTCCCATTTTCCGTCTTTCAGTTTTAAGTCAATAGTCATGTCGTATGAACTGTTCTTTGCATCTGTATCTTCCATAATCTTATCAAATTTTGTAACTGCATATCCATAAGCGGCTTCTCGATCATATGTTGCATTTTGTTCCATGTATTCCTTAGCATAATCGCCTAGAGCATCATAAACGTCAGAAAGAGAAACGCTTGAATACTTTAATTTCACTTCTGCTTTATCTTTTCCTCTTGCTACAACTCTCGGTTCTAGTTTTGCCTTCTCTGCAAGCGTCGCTTTATAAGCGTCATACATCTTATTCATTTCTGAGTCATCTACATTTGTACCACTAGTTGCTGTGCTCATTCTATCAACAAATGCTTCTTTTGCTTGTTCTTCTATTTTCTCTTTATCTGCTGAAACTAGTTTGTCATAGTTTTTATCTTCTTCACCAAAGTAAAGAGTTTTCACATATGCTTCAACTGCTTTTGCAGGATCTTGAAGTGCCTCAAAACTATCATCATATTTCTTTGTATCTAGCTTGAGCATCACTTCTTCAGCTTCATCTTCCACGTCTTTTGTTCTTGGTTTTAAACCAACTTCATAACTTTTATCTTTCTCAACGTTAAAGTAGTACTTTACATTCTTGACTTTTTTGCCGCCAATAGTGCCGCTGCTATCGTCATCTAAGCCTACTTCTGTATCATATACGTTTTCAGGTTCTATTTGCTCGTCCCCATCATAAAGCTTAACTCCATCATATGAATCAAGCATAATTGAAGAATTTGTCTTGTTTGTAACTTTCACATCGACCTCAAGAAGACCTGTTTCAGAGTCTACAGATTGACCATCGTCCTCACTTGAAATAACGTATGTTGCATCCTTAATCGAGGCCTCAATAACATCGCTTTTAGCTGAAGATTTTCCCTCTGTCGAACTTGACTCAGACCCACATGCAGCTAAACTTAAAGCTAGTGCCGAACTCATCCCTACAACACTTAATTTTTTCCACATCACGCGTTCTCCTCCTGTTACTTAAAGCACAATTCCTCACCTGAATTTGCCATATGTATTTTTTAGTTCCCTTCACTCTTTTATGTATCAGCGCTGAATAAGAGTTCTTAAAAACTTCTTTTTCCATAATAAGTAACAATTTGGGGCTGGTCAAGGTAAATCATGTAAGTAATTTTACTTATTTTTCATATACCTTTTCCTTTTATATCCTATATAAAAACCATTTTTCATAGTGTAAAATACCCAAAAGAAGGATATCCCCCTCCTTTTTACCAATGTAGAAAAATACGAACATTTATTGCTATAATAGGGTTTATAGTTATTGTTTTCTTTAACATTTACCTTTTTCTATAAAGGGATGTAAATAGATTTCTATATAGTCCGTTCGATCTATAGTTTTTTTTGCTTATTTTTCAAAAAAAAGAGAGAAGGACGCCTCCTTCTCTCTTTTTTAGTCTTTTTACTTATAAAGAACGTAATGCTTCTGAAACGTCTTGATCTCCAGAAACTAAATCAAATCCACGTTTAAACGTTGCTTCTTCTGTAATAGCCGTTACAACTGTTTTTGCCACATCTTCACGTGGAATAGATCCTCTTTCTAGATTTTCCGAAACTTTAACTTTACCTGTTCCAGCATCATTTAGAAGGCCCCCTGGACGAACAATTGTATAGTTCAGTGAACTGCTTTCCAGTACTTTATCTGCATAATGCTTCGCAACATAGTATGGAAGTAAGTTTCCGTTCCAATTTTCACGGTGATGGGCTTGAAGAGCACTTACCATCACAAATCGTTTAATTCCAAGCTTTTCAGCCGCTTCGATAGATTTTCCCGCACCATCTAAATCTACTAGAAGAGTTTTGTCCTCTCCTGTACTTCCACCTGAACCTGCTGAGAAGATAAATGCATCGCAATCTTTTCCCGCTTCTATGATCTCGTCCACTGTGCCTTCTAGACTTGCCACAACAGCTTCAATGCCATTATCTCTTAATTTTTCAGCTTGTTCTTCTTTGCGGACCATTGCACGCACACTATGCTCTGTACTGTTTTGAAGAAGTGGCACGATATGTTGTCCAACTCCTCCGTTAGCGCCAATAAGCAATACTTTCATATGTATCAAACTCCTTTTCCCTGTATTTCTTTCCATTATTTCAAAAGGATGATAAACGAGCAAACAATCTGCTTTAGATTGTTTGCTCCCTTCTCATCATAAATTTTTTCTCTTTTTCTTATTCCCTAAACACGATAAAAAACTTTTTTTACCCTTCCATTTCCAAAAATTGTTTCCTTATTCCTATAATAGTGGTCAAAACTCCTCCTTTTCTAACTTGGAGGAAGTATCTTATTTTAGTAAAATTAAATAAGTTTAAAAATAAAAATAGTGGAAAAGAAACTGACATGGAGTTTTTTTAAAAAGCCGTAATTATTTTACGATTAAGAAACAAAGTATATTTTCTATATATAATAGAAAATGTGCTTTGTTGTTTGCCCCTTCAAAATGTGGGTATAATATTTATTTACCTCTTTTGTACACCTCTTTCCCTTTTTATCATACATATAAAGAGTGATTTTTTATTATTTTATTTTCGACAACTTTTGAGTGACTTCTCTATTGATTTTTTGTAAACTTTATTACAACAATGTAAATAAGGAGGCTATCTTATGAGAATCCAAGATTTCATGCTTCAACCTGACTATGAACTTGTTCAATTTTCTTTCTCCTTAGTACGCGACGTAGAACAAAAACTTCGTTCAAAACATTTATTCTACGAAAATCAAGTAAAGAACTATGTAAAAGACCAAATTAATGCCTTTATTATAAAAATGAACGTCAAAAAAGCCCTAGGTACTGTGTACAAAGCTGAACTTCATATGCTTGTTAAACATCGCTTAGACGCCTTAACACAGCGCTATAGCTTGCTTAAATGTGTATAAAAAAATCCTCCTAAAAAGGAGGATTTTTTATTTCGTTGCTGCTTCTTCACGTTCAATAACAGCTAATCTTTCTTGAATTTCTTCTTCTGAAAGATCGTACTCTTTTACATATAAGTTTCTTGGTGTCACACGACATTCGTGCGTGCAGCCGCGCATATATTTATGTTCATTTTCTTCTGAACAGATAATTTGCTTGTTACATTCTGGGTTTGCACAGTTTACATAGCGCTCACAAGGCTCGCCTGAAAAGTAGTCTTTCCCAACAATAACGTGTTCTACTCTGTTAACAGGAACTGTTAGACGTTTATCAAACACATAGCATTGGCCATCCCAAAGTTGACCTTGCACTTCAGGGTCTTTACCGTAGGTTACAATTCCACCATGAAGTTGAGAAACATCTTCAAAGCCTTCACGTACAAGCCAACCTGAGAATTTCTCACAGCGAATTCCACCTGTGCAGTACGTTAAGATTTTTTTACCATCAAGCATTTCTTTATTTTCTTTGATCCAATCAGGAAGCTCCCGGAACGTACGGATATCCGGACGGATCGCTCCTCTGAAGTGACCAACATCATATTCATAGTCGTTACGTGCGTCAATAACAAGCGTATTGTCATCTTGCATTTGCTCATAAAATTCTTTTGGTTCAAGATATTTTCCTGTTAACTCATGTGGGTTAACATCTTCGTTCAGCTGAAGATTTACAAGCTCTGGACGATAACGAACGTGCATTTTTTGGAATGCATGCTCATCTTCTTCATCAATTTTGAAGACCATATCTGCGAAACGTGGGTCCGCGTGCATTTTTTTCATATATTGTTCAGTCTGTTCGACTGTTCCAGAAACGGTTCCATTAATACCTTCATCAGCAACTAGAATACGACCTAGTAGCCCAAGTTCTTTACAAAATGCTAAATGTTCAGCCGTAAACTCTTCTGGATTTTCGATTTTTACGTACTGATAATAAAGCAATACTCTATATTGTTTGTTTTCCATAGTTAAAACATCCTGTTCAATTGTAGATTTGGTTGCAAGCCAACGCTATCCATTATACAACAAAACACTCTATATTGAAAACGACTTATTTTAAAAATGTAGCGAGCAGCTATTCTTCTACCACTATTTATCACCTTTTCACTATTTATGGGAATGGTTATTTATTGTATGATAAAAAGAAAAAGATAAAGGAGAAACCGGTATGAATGCTCTTATGAAGGATCTCGAACAAGAAATGACCCCTTTATTTTCTTCCTTTCTTAATCCTCCTGCCTCAGAGGAAAAGATAAAAGAAGTAGAAAAAGAAATTGGCGTTACGTTTCCAAACGAACTTCGGCAACTATACCTTTATAGTGATGGAGAAGAAGAAAATGGGCCAGGGTTTTTCTTTGGTCTTCCTTTTCTTTCATTAGATGGGCTTCTAGAAGAATGGAGGGTATGGAAAAGTATAGGGACTGATTTAAATGAAGAAATTGATTCTTACTCAGTGCCAACTGGCTGGATAGAAGAACTATATACAAACTCTAAGTGGATCCCTATTAGCAAAGATTTCGGTGGCAATAATATGGGCGTTGATCTCTCGCCTGATGTGCAAGGAATGAAAGGCCAAGTTATTAATTTTGGACGAGATGAAGAAACAAAATATGTTATTGCCCAAAGCCTGAATGACTTTCTTCGCTTTATGTTAAAAACAATTCGAAGCGGAAATTATACGATATATAATGAGGATGACACAGTATCCTGGTCATATGGAGACAGCGATGGCGATCATTTTTTTGATGAGCTGTCTGATATGAGTCTTCCAGTACTTCGTCCTCAGTTTGCTTCTACATCACCAAACGAGCTAGAAAAGTGGTATAGTTCGCTTAACTCATCCTGGAGAGAAATTGTTGATGAAACCTCTTTGTCTCCACAGCGGTTTATAAAAAGCAAACAACTTTATTTTCTAAGAGGTCCAAAGGTAGATGATCTTTCACCTCTTTCTCTATGTACAGAAATGAAAGAGCTTATTTTAAGTGGCAATAATGTGAAAGATTTAAGTCCTCTTGCAAGGATGAATGGGTTAAAAAAGTTATTTTTAGCACATACCCCTGTTGAGGATGTAAGATCAATTAGTCATCTTCCTCATTTAAAGGAATTAAACGTAAGCGCAACAGCCTTAAAAGATTTATCACAGCTTGCTTCATTTCCAGTCTTAAAAACTCTTCACTTAAAAGAGATGGGCCATCTTAATTACAGCGGACTTTCACAGCTATCTATTCAGTCTCTTTTTGTTTCTATTGAAAACAGTGAGCAACTTCATGCTCTCTCAAAAATAAAGACATTAAAACACCTGTCTATTTCAAGCTTGCAAAATGTAAAGCAAGAAGAAATAGAAGTTCTTGAACAACTAACAAACCTTCAAACGCTTGAGATTTCAGAAGGATCTTTTCTTCATCTTGATTTTATGAAAAAGATGAAGAAACTGAAACAGCTTACTTTTTCTGATTGTATTGTAAAAGATGCCGAAGCATTAGCAACCCTTCCACAGCTTAAAGACTTAGAGCTGAGAGGTTCAGAAATAGTAAATTTAGAAAAAATTGCTCGTTCTTCTTCTCTCACAAAATTTTCAGGATCTTTTCAGCAGTTCAATCTTTTGAAAGACCTTTTCAGCCGAAAAGTTGATTTTTCTACGCTCATTGGTGAAACATCAGCGGAAGAAGAAGACATTTGGCATCATTATTTAAATGAACAACGTAAATAAAATCGGTTTTGGGATTTCTCCCAAAACCGATTTTATTTTTTATTCTTATTGTGGAAGTGTCGCAAATTTCACACATACCGGCTCTGGAACAGTTACATCTTTTTGAAGAAGGGACAGCCTTCCTGTTTCTTCATCTCTTCTAAACAGAACAAGATTGTCTGACTCTTGGTTTGAAGCGACCACAAATTCTCCTGTTGGATCTAATACAAAATCACGTGGCCAGTCTCCTTCTGTTGACGTATGTTCCACAAATGTAAGCAACCCTGAATCACCGTGAACTTTGAATACAGCAATGCTATTGTGACCGCGATTCCCTGCATAAACAAATCGTCCGTCATGTGATAAATAGATAGCGCTTCCTTGATTGTTCTCCGTAAAGTCTTCCGGAATAGTTGAAATGTATTGAAGCTCTGTAAATGCACCGCTTTGTTCATCATAGCGAAGTACAATAACTTCTGAGCTAATTTCTGTCATAACATATGCATACTTTCCATTTGGGTGGAATGCAATGTGACGTGGACCACTTCCTTCTTTCGTAGAAAGTGTAGCTACTTGCTTAAGTTCTTTACCTTCTCTTACATATGTTACAATTTGATCACTTCCTAGATCAATAGCAAGTATATATTTTTCATCAGGCGTTCGTCCTGCATAGTGTGTATGAGGCTTTTCTTGTCTTTCATGTGGACCAGATCCCTCATGCGCAACAATGTCAAGTGCAGTATTTACAGTGCCATCCTGCTCATTAACTTCATATAGCTCAATTGTGCCTTTATGATAGTTTGCTGTATAAATTTCTGTATTTTCAGTATTTGTTGTTACATGACAAGGAGGTGCTCCTTCTGCTGTTACTGTATTAAGTTCTTTCAGTTCTCCTCCAGTGACAGCATATGAAGCAAGTCCACCTTCTTCGCCTACTTTTGCTACAGAGTATAAATATTTCTCATCTTTACTTAATGTTAAATATGTAGGATTATCCACATGTGCCGCTTCCTTCACAGAAGAAAGCGTTCCATTTTCCACATCAAGTGTGAAGGAATAGATCCCTTTACTTCCTCTTTTTGTATAGGTGCCAACATAACCAGTAAACTTCTTGCTTTCCATGTAAATACTACCTCCCCAAAATAATTGATTTCTTTTATTGTAAATGACCTTTTCCATTGAGACAACGTTCAATTTGTTCAACCTTACACAATTAAAAGAAAAAGCTTCTAATTTTCTGCTCTTGTTGAAACACGGTGTACCTCACGCGCCATCTCTTCTAAAAGATAGACAACAGGCATTTGTGTTGTAATATTCGCTCCATTTATCCATTCTTCGTTTACATAATAAGAAATATTCACATCAGCCATCTTGCTCATTGTGCAATGTTTGTTATTCGTAATACTCACAATATGACTTCCGCTCTCTTTTAACTGATGAATGTGGGACACGGTAAAGCTAGTTTCCCCTGATACAGACAGAGCTATTGTTGTACTATTATGTAAAAAATTTGCCTGAATAGGCATATAAGGATCTTTTACATACATAGAGAGCTTTCCGATACTCGAAAAATATCGAGCGCCATATTCAGCTAAAATCCCCGAGCTTCCTGTTCCAATAAAAATAACGTTATCACAACTTGTAATAAGATCGACGGCTCTCTTTATTCCTTCTTGAAAACTCTCAATTCTTTCTACAAACTCAGAGAGAGCATATTGGCTGCTTTTTACTTTAACTTCCTGCGATTGATTTAAATGAAGCTTCAATTTTACTTTAAACTCTGAAAAACCTTCACAGTTTATTTTCCGACAAAATCGTAAAATAGTGGACGTTGAAACATGCGTTTCGTTAGCAAGATCACGAATTCGCATATATACGACTTTTTCGCCATTTTTACATATGTAGTTATATAAAGCAGTTTCAAGTTCATTAAACGAAGAAATCATTTCACTTGAAAACATTTTCTCCCTCCTTCCTTTTAAGAATAACATGAAACATAGTGTTTCGGAAATGTAACAAATGCCTTTTAACGTCATAAAAACCTAAACGCCCTCTCTCTATTTACTCCCTTTTAGTAAAGCGATTACACTTAATGTGTACTCAATTTTAGTTATTGGAGGTTTTCACAATGTCAAAAGGAATTAAAATTGTAACTATTGGTGGAGGCTCAAGCTATACACCTGAACTAGTAGAAGGGTTTATTAAACATTATCATGAATTACCGCTAAGAGAGCTTTGGCTTGTTGATATAGAAGAAGGAAAAGAAAAACTAGAGATTGTTGGCAATCTCGCAAAACGCATGATTGCAAAAGCTGGATTAGATATTGAAGTTCATTTAACTTTAGACCGCAAGGAAGCATTAAAAGATGCTGACTTTGTTACAACACAGCTTCGCGTTGGTCTTCTTGATGCTCGTGCAAAAGATGAGCGCATTCCATTAAAACATGGCGTATTAGGACAAGAAACGAATGGACCAGGTGGACTTTTCAAAGGCCTGCGCACAATTCCTGTTATTTTAGATATCGTAAACGATATTGAAAAACTATGTCCAAACGCTTGGCTCATTAACTTTACGAACCCAGCTGGTATGGTAACTGAAGCTGTTCTTCGCTATAGCAATCACAAGAAAATTGTTGGCTTGTGCAATGTACCAATCGGAATGGAAATGGGGATTGCTAAATTATTAGACGTCGATCATTCTCGAATCTCTATTGATTTTGCTGGTTTAAATCATATGGTATATGGGTTAGATGTTTATTTGGATGGTGTTAGCGTAAAAGAACAAGTAATTGAAAAGCTGTCAGATCCTGAAAACAGCAGCTTTGTGAAAAACATCGAAGGTCAAGAATGGGAGCCTGGATTCTTAAAAGCTTTGAATGCGCTCACATGCCCATACCACCTGTACTACTATAAAAAAGAACAAACGCTGCAAAAAGAGCTTAAAAACTTTGAAGAAGGCACAACACGTGCGGAAGTTGTGAAAAAGCTAGAAACTGAACTGTTTGAACTGTACAAAGATGAAAATCTAGCCGTAAAACCACCTCAGTTAGAAGAACGTGGCGGTGCCTACTATAGTGACGCAGCTGTTCGCTTAATTTCTTCTATTTATAACGATAAGCGAGATATTCAACCTGTTAACACAATCAATAACGGAGCAATCTCATTTATCCCAGCAGAATCTGCTGTTGAAGTAAGCTGCGTTATTACAAAAGAAGGGCCTCGTCCTGTTGTGAATGGTGAAATTCCAGTTGCTGCCCAAGGACTTGTTAGCCAAATTAAATCATTTGAACGCGTTGCCGCAGAAGCTGCTGTAACAGGAAGCTATGACACGGCTCTTCTTGCCTTAACAATTAACCCGCTTGTACCATCTGATAAAATGGCTAAAGTCATTTTAGATGAAATGCTAGAAGCTCATAAAGACTATTTACCAAACTTTTTCACACGCGTTGAAGCTTAAATAAAAAACGGTCTGAATTTAATTTCAGACCGTTTTTTTGATGGATACTGGATTGTTAAAAGCTAGTTATTTCCCTGACACTTTGACCTACTGCTCATGAAAGGAATGAAGAATATATTATATGTTACTTTGCCTGTTATTTAGCTTTTTCGTCATTAAACTCACAATAATCGTTATAATTACGTTAATAAATAATGCAATGAATCCAATATTTAAATCTTTTATTCCCTGAGGAATGTTAGGGAACAATGTGGCAATCGTTGTTCCGCTTAACGTGATGTAAGTTACAGTAGCAAGTCCAACAATAATACCCGTTGCTGCTCCTTGCTTTGTTACAAAGTTGCGTTTTCTCAAACTAAAAATTAAACTTGGAAAAAGCTGCGTCATAATGTTATAGCCCATAAGTGAAATTGTAGCGAGAGTTGTTCCTTCATTTAGTGTAAAATAAACCGAAATAAGAGCAATAAAAGGAACAAGCATTTTAGCTAATTTAACAACTCTCTCATCAGGGGCAGACGGAACGAATACTTTATAAACATTTTTTGATAATAGCGTTGAAGCACTGAGCAAAATCATGGAGCCAGGCACAAGCGCTGTTAGCAGCCCAGCACCTCCTATGATTCCAATAAACCATGGATCAAATGTCTGAATCGATAAGCTTAATAAAGCTAAATCAACGTCTCCCCCCTGTAAGCCCGGAACTTTTAAAACAGCTGCATATCCTACAAAAAAGACAAAAAGAAGCATAAGTGTATAAAGTGGACTAATAATCGCATTTCTGCGAAAGACTTTTCCACTCTTGGCTGTATATGTTGAACTAAACACTTGTGGCCACATATAAAAACCAAGCACAAGTAAAATAACGGTTGAAATAAACCAAGAAACGCTATAGCCTTCATCTGGTAGCTTTAAAAGCTCAGGTTTTACACTGTAAATGGCTTGAAACATATCATGATAACTTCCATAATAATGAAGGGGTAGATACACTCCTAAAAATCCAATAATACCAACCATCATAAAATCTTTAATAACCGCTGTCCATGCAGAACCATGAATTCCCGAAATCATCACATACACCGTCAGACAAATCGCTCCTACCCAAACAGCTGTTGAGAGAGAAATGGCTCCATATGAAGCTTGTGACACGATAATTCCAAGCCCTTTAAGCTGAACAACAATAATAGGAATCATCGCAATAACACCAACGATTGCTACTAGCACACCTAAATACGGGCTTTTATATTTACTTACAAAAAAATCTGATTGAGAAACTAAATTATGTTCTTTAGCATATCTCCAAATACTTGGAAGAAGCCAATATGAGAGAACATAAGAGAGCGTAATATAGATCATAACGTACAAAGCAGGCGTTCCTTTTCCATACGCCCAGCCGCTTCCTCCTAAAAAGGAGAACGTTGTATAAATTTCACCCGCCATCAGTAGAAAAACAAATATTCCACTAAATCCGCGGCCTGCTACTGTCCATTCTTCTAAGTTCATTTCTTTTCCCTTTGAAGCACGGATACCTAAATAAAGAGCTAAAAGTAAAAATGCTAAAATAATAAAAAGTGCCAAATTCATTTTTCTTCCCCTTCCCGATTCCGCGGGTCTAATTTGTACATAATGCCTAGAATGACTGATGTTAACGCTGTCCATAAGGCCATCCAAAACATATTAAAGGGTAACCCTAATACAAAAGGCTCTATTCTGTTTACAAAGGGAAGAAACCCTAATATAGCAATAAAGGGTACAAGCGAAAGTAAATAGATCTTTCTCATCCAGAAAACCTCCTTATTACAACTCATCCCCTATACGATATCTTTTATAGAGGAGTAACTTTTCTATTATAAAACGAATTTTAAAAACTACAAAGAAGAATCGCCTGGCATTGTGAATTTTCTTATATAAGAAAGCTTTCTACCTCGGCAATAGTTTCAGCCACTATTTGCTGATAACTCGGATCAAGCGCATAAAATCCCGCCAAAAAATGTTCGATAAGCTCTTCATCAATGCTTTCAAGCGTTTGAGGAACATACTTCTGTCCCTCATAGGCATAAGCCCAATAAGCAGTATATGCTACTGTACTTACAACACAGTCCCAAACCTGTTCAGTCTCCTCTTCCATATCTATATACCCTGTATAATTAAATAAACCTGACTCATCGCTTCCATCCTCGAGCAATGAGTACAGATTATCTCCTTTTTCTCTTTGAACTTTCGACCAGTCCGCACAGCGTCTCAGCGCTCTTTTTGCTTCTGGATACCCTTCTGTCCCCCTTAACCGATCTACAACCTTCTCACTTAATAGAACTAAACAAGCAACTTGACTCCTTGGACTTAGCGATAAAAAATGCTCTAGCATATTACACCTTCTTTCTATTTTGTTTCGTCTTCTTCTGTCAATAAATGATGAAGCATTCTGTCCCGGTTTTGTAAAAAATAATGGGTAATTTGATAATGATCTGTCATTTCATAACGTATTTCCTCAAGGGAAGAAGAATCAAAATTCAAGATAACTCCCTCTGGATAGCCTAATAAAATAGGAGAATGCGTAGCAATGATAAATTGCGCATTCCCTTTTTTAGAAAGATCATGAATTATTTTCAGTAATGCAAGTTGTCTCGCTGGAGAAAGTGCTGCTTCTGGTTCATCTAAAAGATAGAGAGCTTTCTCATTAAAGCGATGTGAAAAAAGCGAAAGAAATGATTCTCCATGTGACTGCTCATGCAAAGATTTTCCTCCGTACGCTTTAAAAATATCTTGATCAGGATGTTCTTTCTGGAGGATATCAAGATAGGTAGCAAAATTATAAAATGATTCTGCTCTTAAAAAGAAACCGTTCGAGATTTTTGGCATCCATGATAAGCGAATATATTCATCTAACATCGGTTTTTGTTCATACGTGCTATACTGATTATTTTTAGCGCCCCCAGAGAGATGAAAGCCACAATTTGATGCAATAGCCTCTAATAGTGTGGACTTCCCAGAGCCGTTTTCTCCCACAAAAAAAGTTACGCCTGTGTTAAAATCGAGCTCTTCAAGCGCTCCAATGACCGGAATTGAAAAAGGGAATTCCTCGAAACTAGGCACTTTATGGCGTAGTAGTCTTACTTTCCTCAAAAACATAAACACTCTTCCTCCCTATTTTTTCTTTCATTTTAATAGCAATGTAGAAAGAAAGACAACTATAACCAAATACATTTTATCCCAAAAACGACTGAGTATTGTATACTAAAAGAAAGAGCAGCGTTGAGGAGGTATCCCACTAGAAAAGTGACTTTGTTCTGCGGTATTTCTGTAAAAACAGTCTCCTATTACAACAAGATTAGACTTTTAGAACCTTCATTTATCCATAACGAAATAGTTGAAAAACTATAATACATTCTGATTTTAAATTTAATTTATTATTTTAGTACAAAGGCTATTATTACTTAAAAGGAGACCTATCCATGATTACTCACTATTCTGATGTCCAGCTCCATACCCTATCCATTCAAGGTGTTAAACAAATTTACAAAGAGCGCCTTCACTTCCCTATCCTCTATGAATCTTCAACATTTATCCGTTTTCAGATCAGCTCTTATACAACGCTAAGTTTTAAAGAAGAATATATTCCTGTATCACCTGCTCATGTCGCGTTTCAAGTGCCATATTCGCTATTCTATGAATCCGCATCTTTTTTACGTGAATCCCGCTTGCTTCTCCTAGAGCAAGAAAATGGTGAATATATTGATGACGAGAACGGACGAAGAAACCTTTATTTCCGAGACGGGGACGGTCATCTTTTAGAAATTATTGCTCATGAAAGTGTTAATGAAACAGTCCTAAAACCAGTAGGAGATCTTCCTATTATGTACATAAGAGAAGTTGGTTTTCCCGTTTCTTCTGTTCCTGTTTTCAGAGAGTGGCTAAAAAATAAACTGACTATGAAAACAGAGCGGGATCAAGATATATTTAACTTTGTAATAAGCGGAACCGCTCATGCTGTTGTTGTTTCTAAAACAAGGCCATGGATTCCGATTGCTTTAAAAGCTTTACCTCCACGTATGGTTGTGACGTTTGGCACACCTGACTTGTCCTTTATAAAAGAGCTAGAAGAGAAAGTAGAAAATGCTAAATGGAATAGCCATCTTCTTTGCTTTTCAAAAGAAGAGTATGCTTTTCAAGTACACTTTACTCCTGACTTTCATAAAGATGTCCCAGCACAGCTTAACCTTCCGTTTTGAATGAATGATGCTCGTTCAGGGTAAAACAGAAAGAAAAAGGTGCGACAACATGATAAAAAAGATTAGCGATTACTTAGAAGCAATTTATAACTTACCTTTAAATCAATCACTTTCGCGTGAGCATCTGCTTCATTCATCTTTTCTCGCCGGAAAAGAAAACAACGTTGAAATCTACTATTCCCCGCATAATGAATATATCAATAAGGATGCCAAAGTGATTATCGTTGGGATTACACCAGGATTCCAGCAAATGAAAATGGCGTATGAAACATTGAGAAGTGAACTAGCTAATGGACATTCATTAGAAGAAGGATTAAAAAAATCAAAAATAGCGGGAAGCTTTGCGGGAAGTATGAGAAGAAATTTAATTCACATGTTAGAAGAATGCGGTCTTCCGACAGCTCTGGGGATAAAGGATGCTGCTTCTCTTTTTTCAACAGAACGAAACATTCTTCATACAACATCGGTTATCAAATATCCTGCTTTTTATAAAGGGAAAAACTATACAGGTTCTCAGCCTATGATTGATAAAAATAAACTTTTGTCGTCTTACGCATACACTATATTCCCAGAGGAGCTTGCACAGTTACCTTCTAAAACCCTTGTTATTCCTCTTGGAAAAGCTGTTGACCGCGTTCTAACAAACTTAGTCCAAGAAGGAAAAATTAAACAAGCATTCTTAACAGGTTTCCCTCATCCATCAGGCGCGAATGGACATCGTCGCAAGCAGTTTGAACAACGAAAAGAAGCGTTAATAAAAGGCATTTTTCAGTGGACACAAGAAAGGGCATAAAATGGTTTTATGCCCTTTCTTTTTTATTCTAATTTTGACTTTCTTCGTTTTTTCCCCATCACAAAAGCTGCACAAATTAAAAAGAAAATCCCAAGAGCAGTTCCAATGAGCATCGCATAATCAAAATGACGTTCAAATCCTAATCCAGCTGTAATGCAAGCGATAAATAAACATAAAAAGAATACGGTATAGCTTCTACGCATCTTACCTCTCCTTTTAAAACTTATTTCTCCCTTTATAAGCATCCGAAATCTTTTTCATTAGTATGCTTATAAAGCTAAAAAAAATAATGCTTCATATATAACATATTTGTTAAGATTTTTCACTCTGTAGTTTTCTTACTAAGAGATCAACAAGTACATTAAAAGGTGTTTTCCCCTCCCCTTATTCTCTTTTATACTTTCTTTTTATTATTTATTACTGATATTCAGTAAACAAATTCCGCCCCGTTTCTTTTTAACATGTTCTCTCACCTTACCAGTTTTGTGATAAGTTTTCTTAATGGTTATTCATTCTTTTTTTCTATTTTCATAATCTATGGAAATGATTATATAATGAACATTGTAGACATTTATAACACCCTTAGAGAAGCTAAACCGTCTAACAAAGTAGTGAACACATTTGGAGAGGCGTGTGAAAGATGGTATTAAATAAATCATTAGCAAAAGTTGTTGTGGAGATTAACGAAACAGCAAATAAATTTCAATCAAGCATTGTCATCAAAACAGATGATAAAACGATTGATGCCAAAAGTATTCTTGGTCTAACGTATACAGTACTTAATTCTCAATCATTTCAAGTTGAAATACATGGAGAAGATGAAGAAGGAGCAAAACGAGCGATGTCACACGTTTTTTGGAAAAACAATCTTCCTATTGAGCTTGTCTAACTCGCCACTTTTTTGATTTCTACTAAACTGTACAGGGGGAAAAGGGATGGACTACATTATAAATCAGTTTAAGGAAGTACCAACAACATGTATATCAGATGCAATGGATGGGTTAAATAACTTGGACTCAGCTATTAAACCATTAAAAGAAGAGTACAAATTTGCCGGACGAGCCCTAACCGTTAAGATGCCTGTTGGAGATAACCTTGCCGTCTTAAAGGCCATACGACAAGCAAGAGAAGGCGACGTTATTATTATAGATACAAAAGGAAACAGCTACCGTGGAATTGCGGGAGATTTTGTTGTCGGAATGATGCAAACGCTTGGGGCTAGTGCACTTGTTGTAGACGGTGCTGTTCGAGATGTTGTTGGAATTAAAGAACTGAATTTCCCTGTTTTCTGTAAAAGTACAGCTGTTGCGGCAAGCGGAAAAGCAGGCGTAGGTGAATTGAACGTGCCGATTTCTTGCGGAGGTGTTTCAATCAGTCAAGGCGACATCCTTGTTGGTGATGCGGACGGTGTTGTAGTTGTTCCCCAAAGTCAGGCAGAAACAGTGTTAAAAAAGGCGCTTCAAAAACTGCGCAAAGATGAAGAAAGAGAACAAAAAATTTCTGGGAATCCTGAAGCTATTAAAGAATACTTAGATAATATGATTAATAAAACAGCAAAATAACAGCGCAAAAACCTAGCTTACAGGTAAGCTAGGTTTTTTATTTCTCTTATGTACAAGATTATCAAAGAAATGAGGCTTATTGAAAAACCTTTTGGTCACCTAACAAAACATTAGAAAATAACTTCTTCTCATAACATCCTATCATTTTTCTTATAAAGATCATGCACTTCGATGCTACATTATTTACACATCACCCTTATAATATATGCCTTATGTTCGAAATAGGAAGGTTCGTCTTCTCCCTTCTTTCCATAGGTCTATTCCTTTCACTATTCCAAACTGATTCTTCTATTTTAAATTTATCTGAATAAGTTCATTTTTAACGAAGATGCTAAAAAAGAAATAAACAGAAAGTATTTTAATTTACATCCCGCCTACACATTTTATTTTAGTTGATCTTCAAAAAGCCGAACAATACGCCTTTTCCCTCTTAACTATAGAAATAATTAAATGAAGAAAAGAAAAGAGGAATATAGCGCTTACTTCCCTACTTTTTATGTTCAAATCCTTATAAAAATATTATTTCCTTTCGAAAAATAAAAATATTATAAAAGTTTGACAACTCACTCAAAATGAAGTATATTTTTAACGAACGTTGAAAGTGAATTTAAATATAAATATTCGTATTTAGAGGTGTAACTAATGGAAAATGTATTTGACTATGAAGATATTCAGTTAATTCCAGCTAAGTCTGTAGTAAATAGCCGTTCTGAGTGTGATACAACGGTCGAGTTTGGCGGTCGTACGTTCAAACTTCCTGTAGTTCCTGCAAACATGCAAACAATTATCGATGAAAAAATCTCTGTTTACTTAGCAGAAAACGGTTACTTTTATGTAATGCACCGTTTCCAACCAGAAAAGCGACTTTCCTTTGTAAAAGATATGAAAGAACGTGGACTATTCGCATCTATTAGCGTTGGTGTTAAAGAAGAAGAGTACACATTTGTTCAACAGCTTGCGGATGAAGGTCTTGCGCCAGAATATATTACAATTGATATTGCCCACGGTCATTCAAACGCCGTGATTAAAATGATTGGACATATTAAAAACCTTTTACCAACTACATTCGTTATTGCTGGAAACGTTGGAACGCCTGAAGCAGTACGTGAATTAGAGCGCGCTGGTGCAGACGCAACTAAAGTTGGCATCGGTCCAGGAAAAGTATGTATTACAAAAATTAAAACAGGCTTTGGAACAGGAGGATGGCAGCTAGCTGCTCTTCGCTGGTGTGCAAAAGCCGCAAGCAAACCAATTATCGCTGATGGCGGAATCCGTACGCACGGGGACATCGCAAAATCTGTTCGCTTTGGTGCTGCTATGGTTATGATTGGTTCTCTATTTGCTGGTCATGAAGAGTCTCCTGGAGAGTCTGTTGTACGAGAAGATGGCAAGCTCTACAAAGAATACTTTGGCTCAGCTTCAGAATTCCAAAAAGGCGAAAAGAAAAACGTTGAAGGAAAGAAAATGTACGTAGAACATAAAGGTGCTCTTCAAGATACGTTAACAGAAATGCAACAGGATCTTCAGTCTTCTATTTCTTATGCTGGTGGCAATAAGTTAGAAGCTATTCGTAACGTTGATTATGTAATCGTGAAAAATTCGATTTTTAATGGAGATAAAACGTATTAATGAATAGAAAAGCCCAAGACTTTGTGTCTTGGGCTTTTCTTATTGTACTCTGCTTTTTATATACTTTATAGCAAGAAAAAAATGGTCGCTACAATCACATAGTTCAGTGGATTTTGAACAATATTTTCCTGTAAAGCTACTTGAATTAAAATCAACAATATAAATATGACAATGACAGCTGGTAACGCAACTTTTATAACATCACCATTTTCCGACTTTTCTTTTTAAGGTGTTTAATAAGTAAGAAAAACATAAGAATTAAAATGAGGTAGTTTAATAAATTACGAGTAACGCTTACGTCTAAAGCAATCTGGAGAATAAGCCATAAATAAAAGATGATAGCGTTCGCAAATAAAATGAGTTTTACCAAAGTGCTTCACTACCTTTTTAGAAGAATAAATACAGCTTATTCGTATAATAACATACTGAGTAATTCTTCAAAAATTCCATTCACTCCGCTTATCTTCATTTAATTTTCTTAGCTTACATAAACTTTCTCTACATAACAACTATATTTAACTCAGTATAAAAGGAGATAATCTCCAAATTCCCTCGGAGCTACCCCTTTAAAAATATATTTTAATAATCAAACTGTCGATAGTAACGACGCATATCCAAATCATGACCTGTATATTTTTCATAATAACGCGCTAGACGATCTACTAAAAGAGCGGAAGAGATCGTTGGTGCTAAAATCCATCGAAACTTTTCATCAATCCCTGTTAGCTCATAATCTTTTGTATCAAGAACAACGAGCTTTTTCGTATATTGTTTACAAAACCTTTCCACTCGGTCATCAAGAACTCTTCGTTTTCCTTCACCTTTAACTAGAAAAACAGGAACATTTTCATCTATTAGCTCTAGTGTTCCGTGAAAAAATTCAGATGAGGAAACAGCCTTCGTTCGCACCCACTGCATCTCCTCAAGGATACACATAGAAAAGAGATATACTTCTCCCCACATTTCTCCATTTCCTATCCAGATGTTATATTGTTCATCATGATAAGATTGAGCAATTTCATCTGCAACAGGTTCAAACTTTTGCTTTGCTCTTAATAAATTATCTGGAAGATATTTTATCTGATTAGCGAATGCCGGATAATCATCAAATTCGCCAGCATTATAAAGTAATTTAAATACAAACATAAATAACTGCATGTATTCAAACTCTACTCCATTCTTCGCTTTGTTTGGGATAACCCACCTACTAGCCTTTTCTAGAGGAGCTTCTGGAGTTCCTACTAATGAAACAACTCGAAAACCATTTATCTTGCACCATTCAGCAGCAGCTACTGTCTCTTTTGTATCTCCAGATTTAGAAGCCATTATAACAATAGAGTCCTTTGTTAATTGTTTGTGCCCTGTTAGAACCACTTCTCCTGCCTGTTCCGAAAATACAGGAATATTAGTCATTTGTTTTAACATTTCTTGAATCGGCCACATGATGGAGATAGACCCACCAACTGATATAAAAAAGATGTTACTAAACCCTTCTTCAGAAATTTCATTCGCTATTTTCTCGATTTCTTCTCTAGTCTCATAAGTGATGTGACCATTCTTTAAATATAGTTCTTCATCAAATTTCAACATCTTGTTTCCTCCTATATTACTAGTTTTTATAATTAAACTTTGCTTTTTAAAACTTTATCGAAGTCATCAAAGATACGTACTCCTAAATCTATCCCTTTTCCAGTAGTAATTCTATAGGCTAATATTTGAAGAGGAATGGCCATAAATAATGGGCTTAAAAGTTCATTACTCTCAATATCTAAAGATAACGTTTTTGCATCTCTTTCACTTTCTTCATTCATTGAGATAGAAAAGCAATGTTCTGTATAAGATGAAAAATACTCCTTCAATTTTTCCATACGTTCTGCAAGCACTCCACCCGTTTTCAAGAAAATCAAACTATAATTTTTATTGACTTCTAAATAGGGACCGTGCATATAGGCTTCTAGCTCAAAGCCTTGAGTAGGAACCCGAATGGTTTCAGTAAACTTTGTCTCCCCTTCCTTTGCTGTCCCAACTGACGGGCCATATCCCACAATGGCAAAACGAGGAATGGAATTTAATTCCTTCCAATGCTGAGTATAAAATTGTTCTGTTTTACGAATAATGATAGGAATATGCTCTATAGCTTTATTCAGCTCGTCAAGTTTTCTTTGTTTTTCCTTTACTCCTACTTCTCCGTAAGAAACACCCGCTAAAATCCCCATGAGCAGAGAAGTGAGGACAGTCGCTGTAAATCCTTTCGTTACAAAACCAACTTTCTCTACCCCACACCCAATATCAATAACAGTATCAGCATATTTTGCAATAGGACTATCCAATTTAGATGTTAATACAGCAGTTGGAACTCTATCTTCACGATAAACTTTCTTTAATGCTTCAATTGTTGAATAACTATGTCCCCCTTGGGATACAGCTAGAACGAAATCAGCTGATTGTCTAATTTTTCCGTAATGGACAAAGTTAAATGGTTCTTGAATCTCAATAGACACGTCTGCCACTTTTTCTATATAATATTTGACACTTAGCATAGCGTTAGCACTTGAACCTGTTGCAAGAATAAGCCAGTTTCTTGGTTTTTTCTTATTGATTATTTGCTGAAATGAGGCTAAGTTTCTTTCGTAATTATTTAAGATTTCCCTGCAAACCTGTTGTTCTTCGTGAACATAGGTCATCATTGTCTCTTGCACATTAATCACCTTTCCTTTATTAGAAATCTATCTCTTAACCAAAAACTCCGATCCACACTCCACATATTCCAACTAAGGCAATTCCTAGAAGAATGGACGTTGCTTTAACTCCCTTTCCTAGCAACCAATACATGATGCCAAAAGCACCCAATGGGAGTAATCCAGGCATAATATTGTTTAATATATCTTGTACCTTTGTAGCATTTTCCCCGCTGCCAATTTTAAGAGGAACTTCAAGCGTAATCATAGAAGCACTCATTCCTCCAATAACCATCAATCCAAGTATTGCAGCGCCAAATGTAAGACTTTCCATCGTCCCTTTTTTTTGTAGATTTTGCAGAAAACCAGTCCCCATCTTGAATCCTAACCGTGTAAAAATGAAGCGAAGAACAATATGAGGGATATTAAAAATGAGTAAAAATAAAATAGGGCCAAGTATATTTCCTTGCAAGGCAAGTGATGTGCCTATTCCTGTGGCAATTAACCGCAGTGTTCCCCAATAAAGTGAATCCCCTAGACCTGCCAAAGGGCCCATCAATGAAGCTTTTACACTATTAATTGTTGAAGAATCAAAATTAGGATCAACTGCATTTTGTTTTTCCATAGCTGTTGACACACCTAGCATCAACGTAACGATATGAGGAGTGGTATTGAAAAATTCTAGATGTCTTTTCAAGGATTCAGAAAGGTCTTCTTTTTTCTTATAAAGCTTTTTCAAGATGGGAATCATTGCATACGTATAAGCTAAATTCATTTGCCGCTCATAATTCCATGAGAATTCCATTTGAAAAGAACGCCAGAATACGCGGTTAAGATCCTTTTTATTTATGTCTATCTCATTTATATTTTCTTTCACTTGTTCATTATTAGAAGTCTTCATCGATGTCATCGTCTATCACTCCCCCTTGATTTGTTGCAAGATTGGCCTTCTGAACTTGCATAACGTTCACCATAATTACGGCTACAATAGCTCCAAGTAAAGCAATACCTGTTATAGGAATTTCTAAATAAGCAACAATTAAAAATCCTAAGAAAAAGTAGGGAATAACCTTCTTATTAATTAACAGTCTAGCTAACATTGCAAATCCAAGAGCTGGTAAAACTCCGGTTGCAACTTCTAACCCAGTTTGAATAAAGTTAGGAATAGCATCTAATACATGCTTAATAGCATCAGATCCCACATAAAATGAAGTCGTAACAATAGCTGCAAGCATAAAAGAAAGCCCGAATCCTCCTATTAAATGCATAGCTTCGATTCCTCTTGTATTACCTTCCTCAGCATACTTATCTGCTTTATGGGATAGAGCAGGTAAGAATAGCCCTAAATAAATATTCTTTAGAACAAGCGTAAGAGTAGCAATGGGTAATCCTAGTAACAATGCTGTATCTGGACCAGCATTTGATGAAATAGCAAATGCCGTTCCAAGAACACCGCCTGTGACAACATCAGGAGGGATTGCGGCTCCAACTGAAAAAGAACCAATAAAAGCTAATTCCAAAGTCGCTCCCATAATGACTCCTGTTTTAATATCTCCCATAACAATCCCGACTAATAAACCTGTTACAAGTGGCCGGGATAATAAGCTGGTTCCTAGGGCATATTCACTTTGTGCTATAAAGGCAACTAAACCAAGTAACAGTGCTGTAATCAATTTGAATCCCCCCTATATGAAAGACCTTTTATAATACATGGTGTGCCAGCACTCTTCTATCATTTGGAACTTGACGGATCTCAACTTCAACTCCTTGTGTTACCATCTTTCTTATTAATTCTTCCTCTTCTGGTAAAAGGTTTACTGCTTTAGAAATATTGCGCGCCCCTTCTCTTGCTTTAATTCCGCCTAAATTAACCTGTTTAATTTCGCTATAAGCACTTACAATTCTTTCAGCATCTGAAACGGACTCTACAACAATAAATAGTTTGTATTTATCTGTAATCCCGCTTTTTAATGCCTTTATAGAATCTTCTATATTTTTAATAACCAATTTTACTCCATGGGGTTTTGCTAACTTAATTGTTGTTTTACGCAATTCGTTTACTAGAACGTCATCATTTGCAATCAAAATACAGTCTGCTCCTATGTTCTGAGTCCAAGAAAAAGCCACCTGTCCATGTAGTAATCGATGATCAACGCGTAAAAGTTTAATCATAAAATGTCTTCCTCCCTATTAAAATTCTTCATCTAGTTGGGAAATTTCTAACTCTAAATTGCAGTATTTTATAGTTCTCTTTGAATTATATAAGGCTGTCTTAATTAATTTTTCAGTATTCACTTCTATGTTGTTCATTGTAATAAGTTCAATAACAAGCGGAATGTTGAGCCCTGTTACTAAGTGAATCCGCTTATCATCTAATTGGCTCATAAACTCGTTATTAACACTTCCTCCAAAAATATCAGTAATAACAACCAATTCATCATTATCAGCAACTTTACTTAGAAATTCTTGAATTTGTGATTTTATATCGCTATGCTCATCAATATAAGCACACAACGTCCAAATATTATCGTGCTTCCCTGTTATCATTTCAACTGAATGAAGTATTCCTTCTGCAAATCGACCATGTGAGGCAAATAAAAAGTATCTCATTTTTTCACCGCCTTTCTTATCTCTTTAATAATTTATAATGCAAAAAGCGTGCCAACTTAGTGGCACGCCCTTTATATCCTAATATAATTAGTTAAAAATCTGTGTTATAGCTGGATTCTGCACGCAAGTAATCAAAAATATAGCCAACCTCAGCTATATTAATTTTGACATTATAAATATCTTCTATGACACTAAATGATTCTTGAATATGATTAATCGTTTCTTTTTGACACTGTATAAACTCATCCATATATGGATATGTTTCAATTGGAATCTGACGGATTAACCTTTCAACTAAACAACTTATATGCACGTATAAAGCAACTTTTTTATCGTTAGAAATTCGTTTGTTTAATCGTATTTCTAGGAGATTAATAAAGTTCTCTGCTTGAATAAGAATTTTCTCAGAATCTAATATAGTGATGGAATCAATAACACGTTCAAGTGAGAAGTGGCGAATTAAACTATCATTGATTTCTTTAAGATATTCCTCATCAGCTACCTGTTGAAAAATCTCACACATCATTTCCTCTCCTTGTCCAGAAATAATATCCTCAAGGGAAAGATAATGAACTCCTTCTAATCTAGGATCTGCAGTCCCTACTATTGCTAATACGTCATATATTTGAAAAATAGTTTCTGATACTCCTGATTCTTTTAACCGGTTATAATCATAAGCAATTACTTTGATATTTAAATTTTCTGGAATACTTGATTCAAGTAATTTTTGAATTTGGTAAGCTGTCCCCATCCCTGTTAAGCATGAAGCGATAATAATTTTTTCTTTCTCTTTTTGAGGGTAAATAATACTGTACTCTGTTTCATTCTCTGCACGTAACCTCTCAATTATTTCCTCTAAATAGACACCTTCCTCCAACATATTTCCGAGAAATAAGGCCATTTGGGTAGAAACATTATTAATGATAGCCACAGGTGCATTCATATGCTTTTTAAACTGAGAATAAATATCTTTTAAAGACCCCATATCAACTAAAATAACAAGACCTTTTGATACATCATGATGTTCAATATAATTCAACACTTTAGCTACAATATCTTCTACTGAAATATCAATCGGCATATCGAAAGCCTCAAAAACATTTTTTCTCAGTAAACGGTTTGCAACATTTGCAATACTGCTTGCTGTTGCATAACCATGTGCTAAGATGATGGACTTAATTTGCTGATTTGTCTGTTCTATCTCCAAACTTTTCACATAAAAAGTTAAAAATATTTCATCCATTTTAAAGGTTGTTACATCTAATTCTTTTTCTAACAGATGTAAAAAGCGTTGTACTAATTGAAATTCTGTTTTAAAAAATGTTTTCACGTATTGATCTAACTTATTAATAATATTGTTTTGTTTTTCAGACCATATAATCTCTTTGTTTTCTTTAAAATAAAAAAAGTAAGCAATTACATAAATACTGTTTCCTGTAAATTTAACATTGTAATCACTCTCTAAATGTTGAATAATCTCTTGAACACTTACTGTTGTTAACTCTAATAGCATTCCAGCTCTCTCCTTGGAATGATTAAAAATTAATTTATCAAAGAGCATATGAATTTCATTAATAATATTTTGATTAAAGGTTGTTTGGTCAAGGTTCCGGTTTCCTATTTGACTATATTTAAAAAGCTCAATAATTTTTTCATATGATTGTTTTATATACTGTAGTTGGGTCGTGTTTGTCTCATAAAGCTGCTCCAAGGTTGTATGAGGATGAATAGTGACAACTCCATCTTTCTCGTATTTATTTCCCTTATATTCAAGGGCATATTTAATAACTTGGTCAGGTAAATCGCGCAAAGTAATATACACTTCTTGCGTATTTGGCTTCTTCGCAAAGGAAGAAGCCGAGATATATTTAATTGTATTTTTCAAATCACCAATATTTCCAATATAATAATATTTAGACAATGTATTAAGGGCCTTATTCGTAATCTTAATTGGTTTACCTAGCTTTCTTGCTTCTTGAATTAAAAACAAATAAATAAATTGTTCTTTCTCCTTATCTCCTCGTTCATCAAGCCCCGGGATTACTACGCGAACTGGAATTCTTCTCAAGAATGTTTGGAGGAAGTTTCCTTCAAGGTCCATATTTGTAGCAAATATAATCCGAACATTTGCTTTGTGCTGACCTTCACTCTCTCCCATCCGACGATAAGTTCCCTGATCAAGAAAAGTAAATAGTTTTTCTTGGCCTTCAGCATTTAATCGATGGACTTCGTCTAAAAACAAAATGCCCCCATCTGCAGCTTTGAGCATCCCTTCTTTCGTCTTATCCGCTCCTGTAAATGCTCCTTTTACGTAGCCAAACAAATTGCTCGACATTAATTCGGGGTTATTGGCATATTGTGCGCAATTAAAACTGATAAAAGGTGCATCGTCAGGGATAACCTGCTTTTCTATACTGTAATGATACATAAGTTCTGCTGTATAGCTTTTTCCAACACCAGTTGGTCCGCATAAAATAATAGGTAATCCATTACTTGGATAATAAATAGACGATTTAATTTGCTCAATTGCCTTTTTCAAACTGCCCTTTGATCCAATTAAACGTTCAAAAATATCCCCTTTCCCTTTTATCTCTTTACTATATTCTAATATTTCTTGAAAACTATTGAAAGTATAATATGGAAGGGGGAAAAATTGTTGTTCAAATATTGACTGACTTATAAAGTAAACAGGTCTTGTATTAACTTTAATAACTTTTTCTTCATTAACTAATTGGTTTAAGTAATGACTCACCGTATTTCGTTTCACACAAAACATCTCTGCTATAATTTTTGCCGTCAACCGGTTACTAGGATTCTCAAAATTCAAGCTATACGTCTCTGTATCTAAAAATGAAAGCAATTCATCCTTTAGCCCCATTATCCCACCTCAATTTTTTGCTTATTAGGGGTGTTTATATATTAAGGAAGTAGCTAATACGTCATTTCCTTCACTAAAATGCATAATATTTTACTTATTGTAGTGGGGGAGATCCCATAAAACTATGTAACAATGAAAGTCAGCATCTTCAAACCTTGTGCTTTTAAGTCTTCTTAATCTCAGACTTCTAAAACTTAAAAGTATAATCTATGGTAATATATCACATTTATAATTTAGAGCTTTTTCTACATACCTCCCGAGCGACTTCACGGGACTTCCAACGAAAACACCTGTTTTTCCTTCCACATTTTCAGCTGATGAGGCCATAGAAAGTTGAGCAACCGAAAGTGTCTTGTCAATATGCTCTTCTATATAATCTTCTAATTTCTCTTCTACTAGAGCTCTATAATTCTCTTGTTCTCCCGTCATAATAAGGTTAAAAGCATTATCTACAAGATGTGGTATAACTTTAATTTTCTTCTTACCTCTGCGAGCAAATTCAACTAGTTGATTCATCGTGCCTTCAACTGTATCAGGATTAGTAAATATCAATGTTTGCAAACCTTCTCTTTCACAAATATCATGAAATAAAGGAGTATCAATGTTTATTATGGGAACAGGACATTCTAATTCCTCCCCTTGAAAATGAGTAGTGAAAAACGTACATGTAACCAAGATTCCGTCAACACCTGAACCTGCTATCCAATTCAGCATATCTTTAATCCTTTTGTGGACTAGCTCACTTGTAAAATCACTCTCTCCCTTACGACCATCAAAGCCAGGATCTACAAAATGGATAAGCTTGATACTATAGTTTCCTAGTGCTTTTTCAATATATTCGATATTAGAATGGTGAGCATGAAAACAGCCTAGTTTCTTCATGATAAACTCTCCTTAAACCCTATTTTAAAAAGATAGTACACTCTCTCTTCTTTTAATCATTTAAATATTTTCGCTTCTTTTGGCGTTCCTTCCTGCTTTTCTTCTAGTTAATATAGTGTTCATAATAGTTTTTTTCACCTAAATATAATAAAAACCTTAGCTAGTTCTAAACTAACTAAGGTTTTTATTAATGAACACATTGTAAGAATGTATTTTAATTGCTACATTTACCATCCATCATACTCTTCCATAACTGCTTTATCCACTCTAAAATTACAGAAGCCTTTAATAAGTTCATCCACTTTATCTTTTCGTGCTATTTTCTCTAGCCATTCTTCTGGCATACCCTCCATTTTGTAATACATTCCTGCTAACGATCCTGTAATAGAGGCGACTGTATCTGTATCCTCTCCTAAATTTACAGCTTTTAAAACTGCTTCTTTGAAGGAAGACGTTGTTCCTAGACACCAGATTGCAGCCTCTAGTGTATGAACAACGTAGCCACTTGAGCGGATTTCTTCTTTAGGAATTTCTAAGAAGTTCTCCTGAAAAATTCTTTCATAGTTTTTAAGCTCTTTTAGATAGATATGATTTTCATCAAAGTTTTCTTTAAAGAGCAACTGTATATCTTTTATACCCTGTTCTAGCGGATTATTTAAATATAGTCTTAACAATAACTCTATATAAATGATAGAACCTACTATAGCCCTAGGATGACCATGCGTTATTTCCGTATATTGTTTTATAAATTCAGCTTTTTTCACAAAGTTAAACTCATTATCTAAGAGAAGAGACAATGGAGCAATTCTCATGATTGCTCCATTTCCATTATCGTATTCTGATGTTCCCCCACAATGTTCTGCTGGGGTTCCACCTTTAAAACGTCTAATGGCCTTTACGGTCGCGATTCCGATGTCAAACATTTTCCCATGAGGGGCAAGGTAGCCTTGTTCTTCATATTGCACAAACTTCTTCATCAAGTCTGTTAGATTCCCTTGTTCAATTAAGTTTTCAACCAAACATAAAGTCATCGATGTATCGTCTGACCATGTGCCAGGTGGCTGATTGTATGTACCATATCCTGTTACATCATCAATATGAAAAGTGCCTCTCTTTTTGAATTCAACAGGAACTCCTAACATATCGCCAATGATACCCCCGTAAAGCGTAGGCAAAACTCGTTTTTGTATATTTACTGTTAAAAATGACTTATTGTCGCCTTCCCATCGATCTATCATTCTTCTTCCAGTCATCGCTCTCACATCCTCCTTTATGTTTATATTCCTTTACTCTTTCTAAATATTTTTCGTACTCTATCATCATGTCCCTCACATTCTATTTTACTGTTAACCTATAACTTTTTTATAGAATAAAGGCCGGATTTCTCCGGCCTCTCCTTTATTACTTATATCCAAGCTCAGTTAACGCTTCTTTAGCATTTGCTACTGTTTCTTCTCCTACGTGCGTGCCCTTTTCAGCAATAACTTTATAATAAACTGCTGCGTTCTTTCGCTCTTCTTCACTTCCTGTACTCCATGTTTGAGCTTGTTCTAGCATACTGCTTATGTGAGCATCATAACGCTGTTGAACTTTTGCTTTTTCTTCATCAGACCAGCCTGAGTTTTCTGCTGCTCCAACTGCTTCATCTAAGTAATAAAACACTTGTTGTGTGCGTTCTTCTACATTTTGTTCTTGTTTTTCTAAAGTGTTTACTCGATCAAGTATATCAATCACTGTCTTACGACTTTCTGCTTGAGTTTTTATACTTTCATCAAGACCTTTTACGTTTACTAACAAATTGTAGATCTTAATTTGTTCGGTAACGTCTTCTGTACCTACTTCATCTAACAATGCTTGAGCCGTTTCCTTCATTATTGTCGATGTCAAGTCTTTCTCTGGATACAGTCTGTTTGCTTCACTAAAGTAGACAATAGCTTCTTGATTATTACCTTTTTCGTGAAGATCTTTACCAGTTGCAGCATATCCATAAGCTGTCTTACGATCAACAGCGGTTTGCGCAATATCCTCATTTACATCTTGGGCTGTTACTGTTAAGATCTCGTATGCACGTTCAGCTTGCTCTTGCTCCATGCCTACCGCTTTTTCACTTAAAGCTGTGTTCGCTTTTTGTAGAACATCTTTTGCTCCATTTGTTTCCTGACGTTTATAGCCTTCATGAGCAAAAATAACGGCTTGTGTTGGATCTTCGTCAATTAGTTTTTCAGCTTGCATAACTAAGCGATAGCCGTAAAACTCATCTTGTGCTTTTTCACTAACTTCACTTGGTACTGTTGATAGTCCAGTTAAAGCAGCATAGCTTTGGGAGAGATATTTCTTCGTATCCTCATATTTATAAGCATTATTGCTCTTCATATCTTTAATAGATTGTTCAAGAAGCTTCTCACTTGCTTCCTTGATAGTATCTTCCAATTCTGGATACTGTTCTACATATGCTGAAGCTTGTTGAAGAACTTGGATATATTCCCCGTCTTCCATCAACTGATCAAGAGACTTTTTAAGTTCTTTTTGATCATCAACTTTTGGTTCAGTCTTATTATCATCATCTGTTTCTACTTTAGTTGTATCATTATTTTCTATTTCAGGCTCATCTGAAACTTCCACTGATTCGCTAAGGATGCGGAGTGCTTCGTTTCGTTTAGCTTCTGCTTCGTTATCAGCCTCGGTTGAATAATTTGCAATAAGTTGATAGCTATTAATTGCTTCAATAAGGGCTTTTTGATTAGCTTTACGTTGCAGCTCATCTAGCTTATTATTTTTTAAATTCTCAGCAGCTTCATTTGCTTTTTGATCTGCTAAAGCCATCTCGCTGTTTTTCGCTTTCTCCAGTTCATCCTTGTTTCCATTTAAAAGGTCTTTAAATGTACCAGCGTAATAAAGCTGATCTTTGGAGCTTCCTTCGTTAATAACATAAACATCAACATATTCTTCACGCGTAACTTTTTCAATTTCTTCCTTAAGCTTTGCAAGCTGTGCATTGTATACTCTAGCTTGCTCATCATTAAGCTGAGATTGGTTTAAAGATTGAATAAGCTGACGAGCCGTAATATCCGTATCACTTGCATTATTGTAATTTTTAAGCATCTCGTCCAATAAGGTAACAATTTTTTGATCTTTTAAGTTCTCTTTATTCCCATAATAAAGGGCATTATATATTTGCTGTTGTTCTTTATAAGATATTAAACGGTCATATGTTTCTTCTTGAAGAGCAATAGAAACATTCTCAAGGGGCTTATCATCCGGGTCTGTCGGCTTATCATCCGGGTCTGTCGGCTTATCATCCGGGTCTGTCGGCTTATCATCTGGATCTGTCGGCTTATCATCCGGATCTGTTGGCTTATCATCCGGATCTGTCGGCTTATCATCTGGATCTGTCGGCTTATCATCTGGATCTGTCGGCTTATCATCTGGATCTGTCGGCTTATCATCTGGATCTGTCGGCTTATCATCTGGATCTGTCGGCTTATCATCTGGATCTGTCGGCTTATCATCTGGATCTGTCGGCTTATCATCTGGATCTGTCGGCTTATCGTCTGGATCTGTCGGCTTATCATCCGGCGTTGTCGGATCACCATTAATACCATCTAAAGGTGAACCACTAGAAACAGTATCATCATCGTCCTTATCTTCCCCTAAATCTAAACGCCCTCCCGAAAGCTTTGGATCATCAACATCCGGTAATGGGGTCTGATTTAAATCCGTTGGTAGCACAGCAACAGGACCATTCGGCGTTTTGTCATCCTGCACCCCTGCTACATCCTCTGTCTTACTCACAACAGGCTCTGGAACATCCGGAAGGTCTGTTGGATCAATGCTTAGAAATGTTAAAGGATCATCTGATTTTGATGGGTTAAAAAGATAAGCAAACGGGTCGCTTGATTTTGTTGCCGTTGTTTTATCTTTGCTGGCTGTTTTCTTATCCTCACTGCTTTTATCTTTCTTTAATTCACTTAAGGCTTTCTCAAGGTCGCTTCCAATCTGTTCATCAGCTGTTTTTTCTTTTTTATCTTGCGTTGCTTCTGTCGCTACTTCTGGCTCCTGCTTTTTATTAAGCTGGATTGCCACTACGATCAGAACAGCAAGACAGATGGTAACAATGCCTCCAATAATCCATCTTGCTTTTGGTGACATTTTCTCATTTTGTTGTTCTTCCATGTTGTTTTCCCTCCCAATTAAAGTAAATTACCTTCTTTCATTTTTTGAACAGCATCTTTTGAAGACTGAACATATTCTTCGTTATCATTCATTTCAATTACTTGGTTGAAGTAAGTTTCAGCTTCTTTATATTGCTTTTCACCAAGCTTGAATTTAGCATATACAAACAGTGTATTGCTGCTGTTTGGATAGTCCTCGCGCGCTGTTTTAAAGTACGCTTCAGCTGCCTTTTTATCTCCCACTTTGTTGCTAGCAAGAGCGGTGTTAATAAGAAGGTTCTCACTTTTCACCCCAAGACCTAATGCTGTTTTATAATCATCAAGCGCTTTTCGATATTGCGCTGTAGCTCCGTTATCATTCAGCTCTGTAAGCAGTTGTCCAAAATCATAATGCATGCGTCCGAGACGTGCTAAAAGCTGTTCGTTCTTCGGCTCTTCTTTTAACACAACAGCTAGAATGCTTATGCCTTCTTCATAGTTCGCTCGCTTTTGTTCATTTGTTGTACTTGGCATCTCATTAATAAGTGCATACGTATCTGAAAGGGCCTCAACATGGCGATCTCGTGTTCCTTCAAGCTCCACTGCTTTCTTATAGTACGTAAGAGCTTCATCATAGCGCTCAACAATAGAGAAAAGCTCGCCTTTTAAATATTGATAAAGAGCCTGACTTTCAGCATCATCTTGCGGAATATCTTCAACAATATAGTTCGCTTTATTCAACTTGCCAATCGCAATATAACTTTCAACTAAATCATGAACAAGGCGGTTATAGTACGAGCTTTTCTTTGCTTCATATCCTTGTTCAAAATAGGTGATTGCTTTTGCATACGTTTTTTCTCTATAGTAAGACTGTCCTGCTAGGTAGTTTGCTTTTTGGCTGCTTTTCGATAGCTCTTTTTGCTGAAATGCTTCATCAAAAAGCGTTGATGCTTTATCATTTTCACCTGTTGCTAAGTAAAGTTGACCAAGCTTTAAATATACTTCAGGCTCTTTCTTTTGCTCCATTGCGCTCTTAAAATACTCTTCTGCTTGAAGGTAATCGCCTTTTTCATATGCTTCTGTGCCATGAGCAAGCGTTGTTTCCCACTTCTCATTTGCTGAATAACGGAAAGCCCAGACAGTAACGCCAATTGTGACAATAACAAGCGTCACAACAGAAATCATGATCCAGCGCTTTTTAACAAATGTGCCAACCTTTTGCTTGGCAGGTTTTTTTGCTTCTTGTGTAAAGGGTCTTGTTTGAATTGGCGTCACAGGACGCTTTTCTTCATCTTCTTTCAGTAGTTCCTGAAATGTTTCAGTCGTTGATTTTTGTCCTGACTCCTCGTCCCGTTTTTCAGCAAGCTCACTCATAATGAACTGAAGCTCTGTTTTAAATGCAGGTTCAATGCTTGGCAGCATGCTTGCTCGTTTGTAAAAAAGAAGCGCTTGGTCATAGTCATAAAGCTTCTCAAAATGAGCAGCAGCCTCTAGGTAGTCTTGGACAATGAAGAGCCTGTTGCTTTCTTCATAAGGCTGATCAAGAAACATCTCAATCTCTTTAACAATTGATTTGTGTTCTTGAAAATGATGAACAACATAGCGATATTCAAGCTCTGCTGCGTCTTTTTGACCTAATCCTTCAAATTTCGCCGCAATGTCAAGGTGATCCTGAACCGATAATTCGTTATCCCCTTTTTCACCTTGAATGCGTGTGACATCTTCTTCAACTCGATTTCTAACATTTTCAGGGAAAAGGTCATACCATTCCTTAAATGTTGGACAATCTTCTAACCTCTTACTCTTCCAAACTTTCTTGAACAAGTTCTTGCTTTCTGGTCCAAGCGTTCCACTTATTGTTTTTAATAGAAGCTTAAATCGATCATTGTTTTGACCAATTTCATCTGGTTTAAAGTAGCTTGCATCGTCTGCTTTATTTTTTCTCACTTCATCACTATGCCAAGAGACCATCTCAGCTAGTAGTACAGCTCCTGAGAAACGATCCGCTTCCTTACACCATTTTCCTTCCTTAATATAGTAAGGAGCATATCCGAAAGATCCGCCTGGCAAAGACTTTGGTTTTGTCAGATGTGGCGCATACATTTCTTCAACATCAACAAATTCAATGTTTCCAACCCCATCTCTTCGTTCAGTTGAAAAGAATGGAAGAATAATATTACTTGAGGACAAATCACAGTGTGCAAGTTCGCGCTGCTCTAACTCTCGTAAAATGTACGTAAACATACATGCTATGTATAAGCTTTCATCACTTGTTATCTTTTTTTCATCCACAATAATGTCTGCCCATGTTGGACCTTCAATCCACGGCATCATTAGGGAATATTGCAAATCTTCATAAGTGGAAAGCAAGTGCTCGTGTTCTTTTATTTCAACGACTTTTCGCGCGCAAACGCGAAGGCCAGGCAGTTCAGCATATGGCTTAATATCTTGAGCAACCCCTACTTGATTGGGGCCTCTGAAGCGGTCGCGAAATACTTTAAGAGCTACAAAGTCTTTTCTCCCTGCTTTTGTTGTTTTAAGCTGATAGACGGTCCCTTGTCTGCCTTCTTGTCCGTAAGGCATATCTATTCCAACAACCGCAGGATGTTTTGTAAATGAGTAGGATGTCGAGAAAAGCTTAATCTCATCGCCAACTTCCGGATGAAAGCTCATAAGCATACCCTCAATTCTTTTTATAGTTAAAACGATTTACTCTTTATTTGAATAACGGCCCTTTGATTTATCGTAAGAAAGGCTAGCTACCTTTGCTGTAGCTAGCCTTCCTCCAATCATGGTCTTATTGACCGTCAACTTGACGGAAACGTGTTGCGATATCAGCTAACTCTTGACCAATCGAATCAAGTAACTGTGTATATGCTTCCATATGTTTTTGAGACTGTTCAAACTGTGTGAAGAAACGTTGTTTTGTTGCTCCATCCCAGCGTCCATCAAGCGAATTTAGTGCGTTTCTTAAAGTTGAACATTGTTGACGACTTTGATCTGCACCGTTTTTAAACTGTCTTGAAATTCCATCTAGTTCTTCTGGTGAAACAAGAATTTTCATTGACATAATATTTTGCAGCTCCTTTATATTCAAATAGAGTAAATATATTACATGAAATAATATATTATAACTTGATAGGAAACTAAATAGTTTTAGAGGAATTTAAGCCTTTATAACTAGACAACTAAGGAAGATACTACTAAACTCCCTTTAAACTAGCATTTTTTATAATTCTATAGTTCTAGTTCTATACACACCTAATTCGACATTATTCAACAAATTCCTCAGTTTTCGATAACTTCGTAAGCAAGCTTTTTTGTTCTTCTTTGTCGAGAAATGGAAGAGCTGCTTTTATCTTCTCATGCTGTCCTCTTATAATAAAACCTTCTCCTGCTGGAAGCTCTTGGTCTGTTTCACTATGTGTTAACCTCATATTAAAGAAATAAAGGTCATTTGACATTGTTGAGCCGAGTAAAATGCCGGTAAATTTCTTTTTAAGGTTTACAAACCATGTGTCATGGCCGTATGCTGTGAATCCTCCTACACTTCCTGCAAAGATAAAGTGGACATTTTTTTGCCGAGCCGTTTTGGTAATACTTTCAAGCTTTGGTTTTATGTTAAAGTCCATGGAAACTTGGCTCATAAAGTTCTCTCCATCATCAACAACAATAATGAGCGGTTTGTATGTTGGGCCTTCTTCATCTTGGAAACTTCCGAAATCAAGTGATGCACCTTCTCGCGTTGAAAGTTCTCTTTCAATTTCATCGAAAAGCTCATTTGCTTGCGTAAGATCTGTTGCATAGCCTTTTACATGTGGAAGAGAAGCAAGTGTAAGCATTCCATTACGCTTTGGCTCAAGTTCGATAAGATATATGTCAATCTCATCACTTCTAAACTGTCTACCCATTCCTAAAATCAGTGTTTGAAGGAGAGCTGTTTTTCCTGACTCAACGCGTCCTGAGACAATAATGTGGTTCTCCTCTTCAATATCAAGCGATAGAACATTTAAATCTTCTTTTTCAAGTCCAAATGGCAATGTTTTCGGTTTAATTCGATCTCTTCGGTTATAAAGGTCCTTTAGTGTAACAAGTTTTGGGACGAGCGGAATTGAGAATGCTTCGCTTCCTTTATTTTCTTCCTTCATTCTTTTTCCCCAGCTCTGCAGGAATTTCATTTTCTCAAGCTCGTCTTCTCCTTCATACGGCGTTGCTGCTTGGAACATATATGGTGGAGTGCTTCCTTTAATAAATCCTCGTCCTGGCGGCAAATCTGTTGCAGCAAAGTCAGGTCTTCCAACTGCAAAATGGAAATCCGAACGATCTGCGAGCTCAAAAGCTACTGCTGATTGGAAGTTATTGCGATATCGCTCGTACATATCATTTGCTTGGTTAATACTTGTGATGAAATAAATGCCATATTTTGCTCCATCTCGAAGCAAGTACTCAAACTGCTCATTTTCTGCTTCAAATGTCTTTCTAAATGTCGCGTAGCCATCAATCGCTACAACGATAGCAGGTAGCTCTTCCCCTGTTAAACGTCGGTAGTTCACAGGTGAACTTACTCCATGCTCAGAGAAAAGAGAAATACGTAAACGCAGTTCTTTTTGAAGAAATTTAAACAAGCGCATCATTTTTTCTTCTTGTTCTTCTCCAATGACGTCCCCAACATGCGGGAAGTAATTAAAGTCATGAAACTGACGACTAAAGTCAATAATATAAGCGTTTAACTCGCTTGGCGCATAGTTAAAAAACAAGGATAAAAGCGCAGACTGAAGGAAGTATGTTTTTCCTGAACCAGGCATCCCGTAGATAAGAAAATGTCCTGCTTCCAAGTCAATAGAAATTGGAAACTGTGTTTGATTGCGAACATCATCAATTAGTCCTGATGTAATCATCAAACCTTCTTTCTTTTCTTTCCAGCGCTCAACACTCCACTTTTCAGATTCAATGAGGTCAGTAATTGGTAATGACTGCGGAAGTGGCGGCTGCCACGGTCCTTGTAATGGTTCGACACTCGCAAGTTTTGCTTCATTGCTTATATAGTGAATAAGCGCATTGATTTGCTTTTGCTCTGTTTCCTTTTCAGATTTTGGAGCTTCATAATAGGAGCGCGCTCCATTTAGCTCAATTTTAGCAATCTCGATTTGGCGCTCTTGTTCTTCCTTCTCTGGATGATACGGAGCCCCACTCCATGCAGATTGGAAATATTCAAGCACTTCATTGTTTCCAACTTGAAAATAGCCTCGTCCTGGCACATTGATATCTGCTGCATTCGGAATTTTAATCATCTCTCGGCTGTCTGTTTCATCTTGTACACGCAAACACACTTTAAAGCGCGAGTTACTCCAAATTTTATCATTAACAACTCCAGTTGGTTTTTGGGTTGCAAGCAGAAGGTGAACACCTAGTGTACGTCCAATTGCGGCAATGCTAACAAGCTCATCCATAAATTCAGGCTGCTCTTTTTTCAGTTGAGCAAATTCATCAATAACAATGAACAAATGTGGAAGCGGCTCTTTAAAACGCCAATCTGATTTGAAATACTCATCAATATGCTGAAGATTCCCTGCTTTATTAAACAGCTTTTGCCGGCGTTCAAGCTCTGCTCGAAGGGAAGTTTTAGCCCGTTGAATCAGATTTGGATCTTCTAAGTTTGTAATCGCTGCTACAACGTGGGGAAGACCGTCAAACGTATTGGACATTCCTCCGCCTTTATAGTCAATAAGCATAAAAGAAAGCTCGTGCGGATGGTATGTTAGGGCAAGTGATAAAATGATGGACTGAATGACTTCACTTTTTCCCGACCCTGTTGTTCCAGCCATTAAACCGTGGGGGCCATGCCCACCTTTTTCAATTTTGTCGTGGATGTTCAAGAAAACGGGTTTATTTCCTTCCCTCACTCCGATAATAACCGGAAGCGTAAGTGGATAACGGTTTTCATTCCAACGATCAAGCACATTTAATTCTTCCACACGCTGTTTTTCGTACATTGATAAGAAAGTAAGCACGTTCGGTACATTAATTGACGCCGACTCTTTTACACGAAGCGGTGCGCTTGCTCGGGCCATTTCTTTTGCTTCCTTTAAAGAAAACTGATCAATCGCTACTTTTTCAGAGCCTGTGAAATATTGAATTTCATCTTCACCAGCAAACGTTTCGTAAAGCTTAGCCACGCCATTTTTCACTTCAATAATAAGTTCACATTCCATTGGCAGCGTCTCTTTTTCAGGAGACATTAAAAACGTACAAGCTCCAATTTCTTCTTCTTGATTTAAAAGAAGAGGAAGCAATGGATCATCCTCTAAGAGCGTTAAGTCGCTTAAAAAGAACACAAACTCAGGCACATGTGCTTCTTTTTTATTGTCGGCTCCCTTTTCAAGTCTACGAATATTTAACATGCTGTAAAGCGTCTCAAACAGCTCTGTTGTCTCTTCTTGCCCTTTTGCCATATAGCGTAGCTTTCGCCCTGGGCTCCACGTGTGTGGCAGCCAGCGCATCCACGACCATTCTTCTTCCTCTTCTTCACTGTAGTTTGAGACAACTTTCACTTCTTCAGGTGAATGATGTGTCACAAGCTGTAAGGAAAGAACGCGTGCTAAGTTTAAAATTTCCGCTCTGTCTCCAACAAGACCAACGACACGCTTTTCTTTTAACGGAATTGTAACAGGTACTCCCACAACTTCACGATAATGCTCCTGTAATTTTTGAGCTTCCGCAATAAGCGGGTTTACATCATATCCTTGCTGATTTGGTACTTCTATTTCCATTTGAAACGGTCGTTTTCCGATTCCTACGCGAAGTTCTAAAAAGTCATCTGTTTGCGGCGTTCTCTCCCAAAGCGTACTTTTACGCTGGTGAATCCGCTCCAAACAATGATCAGGATGTGGATTATGCTGACGTAAAAACGCTTCTTGATCAGCACGGATGTCTTCAATTTCTTTTTGATGTTTTTCAATTTGCTCTAGATATTCTCTATGTAATGTTTCGACTTCATTTCTATGTGCTTTCTTTTTGCGAAAATGCATCACAATTGTAGCTGTGTAAGAACCAATCATGGGTACGCTCATCGCAAGCATAAAAATGGGATACATACTGTTGTTCATAACCGTTTTGGACAGCCAAAACATAATCCCAACCGTTGCAGCCGTTAGAAATATAGGAATAACCATTGATTCAAATGAAAATTTCGGCTCCTGCGGTTCTTGTTTTGGACTATGAACAACCATTTTCCCTGTTGGCAAAGCAAGCTTTAAACGAGGTGAACGTTTAAAGTACGGTGATTTTCTCATAACGTCCTCCTTATTGAATCATTTTCCACACATAATCATCAGAGCGTTCTACAAGCTCTTCAATTTGTTCATCTTTTCCTTCATAAATAGTTGGTAATGAAGACATTCCTTGTTTACAGAGTCTCAAGAATACACCGTCCCAAATCATTGCGTGTTCTAGCGTTTCTTCTGAATCTGCTTTATACCACTGTTTTTGGTCGAAAGAATATTCAATCTCTGGTGGCTCCATTCCTTTATACGCATGTTGAAAATGCTTTGCTAGAAGGCTTGCTGCTTCTTTTGCTTCAATATCATTTGGAAGCAGCAGATCAAGCTCTTCTTTTCCATGAATGAACGTTATAATAATTTCTTCCATCTCATCACTTCCTATAACGTAATTTCTAAAAGAGAGATATCATCACTTTCAGGTGTGGCTAAGCTATGAGAGATAGCTTCTTTTATCTCGTCATTTCCTAGTCTTTTTTCATCTAGGAGAGCCAAACCATCCGAATAAAGAAGAAGTTTATGAAACGCACATGATTTTTGAATCACTGTATGGGCTTTTTCACCTATAAGCCCTCTTTTCGTTGACCATCTTACTCCTGTTTCTAATTTACTTTGAGAAACTTCCTCTCCATCATCTAAAAAAAAGCGTACTCTAATATCGCCTCCACTGCTTAAAAATAAACGATATAGTCCGTTAGAGAGGGCATCAATTCGCCCGCAAGCAAACATTGCCTCGCTTCCGTTATCTCGTTTTTCTTCAAGTACACTTTTCACTAATGGGGGAAGATGTGAATTTACAGGAACAGCTTCTATATATTTTGTAGCTTCTTCTGTTAACGTCTCTAAATAAGCATGAAAAAGAGCCTCTCCTTCTTCATAAAGAAGTTCATCTTGCTCCATAAGCCAAGCAACAAGCTTATCTCCTAAAAACTGTGCTGCAGCATCTCCATAAAAAGACAAGCTAACACCATCACAAAGAGCAAAAGCAAGTGTGCCATGTTCTTCTTGAAAGACAAGGTAATCCTGACTCTTTTCTTCGTTCTCCATTGTTTCACGAGCCCTGTAGAAACCATAACAAAGCTGAAAGAAGTCAGTATTAAAAAAAGATAGCTCTTCTTCTTTTCGCTGATTACTTTTAAAATAGTTCATGGTTTCCTCCTATCTAACAGGAGTTGCAGCCGACATTTGAAAGCCAAGGGACACAAGATCTTCATTTGCCCCAGGAAGCATCATGACTGCTCCTTCTTTAATGCTATATCCTGTTTCATTCATCATTGTTCGGTAACTTTCAGGAATAGGAGAAGATAACTTTTTTAGCTTCATTCCATATTGATCAAGAAACGCTGTTTGCTCTTGAATACCATCCCATTTTTTGGGGTCTAAAACAGGTTCTTTTAAAATGTCATCGGAAATAAAAATATTTTCAACAAGCACATTACCATCTTTTACAGTTAATCCTTGTATTCTTTTAACAATTGCTTCTGGATCTTCTCCTGTAAATTCTCCATCTGTCATATGACATACAAGTGGAGCAGGACATTCTTGAAGATGTGGAAGTTCTTCCTTTAGGAGATCTTCCACAGCCTGAAAGCCTTTCGCTGTATTTGTAAAGCGTTGCGTTTTGATATTTTTAAGCGGTGGTTTACCAGCGAGCTCATCAATTCCTTTCGGGCCCCCCAAAACATCAAAAACGTAATCGCTATATGCTAAGATAGATACGCGATAGCGCGGGCTCAACCGACTTCCTTTTGTAGAACGAAATACCATTTGCCGAATAGCAGATTGTAGGGCTGACGCCACAACGTCAATTCGCTTTTTTTCACCTTGACCAGATTTCATCATCCCGTTCATTGAGGCACTAATATCTAGCAAATAAATAATATAAGCAGGCGTTCCCTGCGTTGCTTGTTTTTCATAACTCATGCCAATTGCCTTCCTTTCTTTCTTTTTTTCATAAGGCAAGGTTTGTAAGAGTACCTTCTTACCAAATGGTAAAATTTATAGCAAATTCTCTTTCAATATACATATTTTATCTTTCTTACAGAAGGATGGAAATATGGAAAAGGTCTCACATTGACTACCAAACTACATAATAGAATTCGAAAAAGGGGTAAAAAGAACTAAAAAACCCACCCGACTTTTTTACTCATTGGGTGGGTTTTAACAAAACAGAGATAAGCAATTAGAAGTTTTATTATTTCCAAATAGGTAATCCGCCTAAAAAAACCACAATAATAATGACAGGCAGAAGATACTTGAGTAAGAACAACCACAAAATGAACACTCGTTTTCCAATTGAACTTCCAGCTTGAAATTCTTCTAAGAGAGTTTCTCGTTTCATGCGATATCCAACGAAAACCGAGATAGCTAAACTTCCAAGCGGCAGCATCATGTTGCTTACTAAAAAGTCAAACAAATCAAAGATATTCTTATTAAATAGCGTAACATGACTGAGAGCTCCGTAGGAAAGAGCTGGGAATATGCCTACAACAAAGACGATAGTCCCCCCTATCCACGAAAATTTCTTGCGTTTCTCTACCTCTCCTTTTCCTAATGCAGAAGTGATAATTTCAAGCATTGAAAAAGAAGAGGTTAACGTTGCAAATAAAAATAGAATTAAAAAGATGGTTAAGAAAACAACCCCAAACGGCATCTGTTCAAACACAGATGGCAGAGCAACAAATAATAAACCTGGTCCTGCAGTTGGCTCGATTCCAAATGAAAATACAGCAGGAAAAATAGCGAGCCCTGCGAGAAGCGACACAAAAATATTTAAAAGAGCCACGCTCCCTGCTGAACGGGTAAGGCTGACGCTTTTATCTAAATATGAACTGTACGTAACCATACAAGAAAGTCCAACACAAAGCGCAAAGAACGATTGTCCAAGCGCAAATAAAACAGACTGGCCTGTAATCGCACTAAAATCTGGTTTTAGAAAAAAGCGAACTCCTTCCATTGCATTCGGAAGAGTTAGAGAACGAACAACAAGCACGATGAAGAAAATAAATAAAGCAGGCATCATATACTTGTTTGCACGCTCAATCCCTTTTGGAACGCCAACAGATACAACAATAATATTAATGAGTAGAAAGACCGCCTGAGCTCCAACTACAACAAAAGGGTTAGCAATAATTGTATCAAAAAGTGGACCATACTCTTTTCCAAGTAAATCTCCAGAAATACTTAAAATCGTGTAAAGCAGAATCCAACCGCCTACAACGCTATAAAAAGCTAAAAGCAAAACGCTACTTGCTACTCCAAGTTTTCCAATCCACGGCCATCCTTTTGGAGCGAGCGCTTTATAAGCACTAACTGCTTCTTTTCCAGTACTACGTCCAATTACAAATTCAGCAAGTAAAAGAGGTAGCCCAACAAAAAGTGTGAAAATGATAAATAAAAGAAAAAATGCGCCTCCTCCGCTCGTTCCCGCTACGTACGGAAACTTCCAAATGGCACCTAATCCAATCGCCGCTCCAGCGGATGCTAGAATAAAACCTAGCCGCGACGACCATTTATTACTGTCTTCCATAAAAAGCCCCTTTCTCATAAAACAAACCACTGTTTCTATGTTACTAAAAATAGAGGCTTCTTCACAACTAAAAACGTATATTTTATGCTTTAAAATATTTTAGAGACCCTAAAAAAAGCCGGTGCTGATGCACCGACTTTTTTAATTTGTTTCGTCTGTTAACCGAACAAGCATACGAGCTAAGTGATGACGATCCTCTTCTTCGCCAACTTTCCATAGTTGTTGTAGTAAGTACTCTTCACGGTTTTTAGGTTCTTCATTCTTCGCTAGATAGTCTGCTACTTTTTTCGCTGACTTTGCAATAGCTTCTTCGCTTAATCCAAGCTTTTGACCCTTTTCTACTTTATCACCTAAGTAGTTCTTGAATTCCGCAAAGTTTTGAAGAATTTGCTCTTTCTCTTCTTGGCTTTTTTCACGTACTGCTTTTTCTGCTCTTTCCATTTGCAAAACCTCCTAATAGTTTGTACTAACTTATATTAGGTTGGTTCCCCTATTCCGAGCTTTCAAACATGTAAAAGTGTTTTTATTCTTCGTGCACATTATAGTATGGAAACAGCAGTTCATACACTTTCATAACAACAACTTTTAGTACACAATATGTTGGAAGGGCAAGAAGCAGGCCTACAAATCCGAAGAAGCTTCCAGATGCAAGCAAAAGTAAAATAACGGTTACAGGGTGCACATCAAGCTTTTTCCCCATAACTTGTGGAGAAATTAAGTTACTTTCAATTTGCTGAATAATGATAATCCCGATAATCACGTAAAGAGCAAGCCGAGGCTCTTGAATAAAACCGACAATCACGCCTGGCACTGTGCCAATAAAAGGGCCTACAAACGGAATTAGATTCGTAAACAGCGCAATTAAAGCTAAAATTAGCGCATAATCAAGCCCAAGCAAAAGATATAAGATATAAACACAAACCCCTACGAACAAGCTAACAATAACTTGTCCTTGCACATATGCGCTTAATGTACTGCTTGCTTGCTTTAATACATCATACGTTACTTCACGATATTTAGCTGATGGAATAAAGCGTGAAAAAGTCTTTGGAAGCTTGTGTCCGTCTTTCAGCATATAAAAGAGGACAAATGGCACTGTAATAATGACGATAATGGTATTGCGTAAAAAGTCAATAATTTGAATTGTGCTATTTCCAAGTGTTGTTGCTACTTCACCGAGCATCTCAGTTGCACGCTTTTCAAGATCATTATTAGCAAGGCGAGCTTTAAGTTCATCAGACCATGGAAGGGTTTGAAGGTCTTGAATATTATCCGTTATATCCCGAGCAACGTTTGGCAAAAAGTTCACAAACTGAGCAAGCTGATGAGATACAATCGGATATAAGTATGTTCCAACGCTTGTTACTCCTGTAATAAAAGCCGAGAAAACAAGCAGAATAGCTAGGATTCTCGGAATTTTTAAAAGCGTTAGTAAAAAAACGATCGGGCGCAGCAAATAATACAGAACGCCCGCGATAATAAGAGGGGCCAAAATATTTGTAATCATACTTATTATTGGTGTGATTACAAAGGATACTTTTGAAAGCATGAAAAGTATCGTTAAAAACAGTAAAATTAAAACACCTGACTGCAGTGCCTTGGACTTTCTCATAAAACCCTTTTCTCCTTCTCTCTCTACCTTACTTTTTTTAAACATAGGCTCTTTACGTTAAATCAAGAAGACGTTTTTTCAAGTTATCTTCCATGTGCTGTAATTCTCGTTCAGCTTCCTTCCGTTTTGTCCGGCCATCTGCTTGAATTTGAAGCACTTCTTCTAATGTTTCAACTAAATTTTCCTGCGTTTTTTGGAGCGTTTCAATATCAACAAGCCCACGCTCGTTCTCTCTTGCAATATCAACCGTATTTTTCTTCAATAGCTCTGAATTCTTTAACAATAAATCATTCGTTGTGTTTGTTACTTCACGCTGCGCTTCCATTGCTTTTTCTTGCCTTAAAAGCGTAAGAGCAATCACAACTTGATTTTTCCATAGAGGAATTGCCGTTAGAATAGAGCTTTGTATTTTTTCTACAAGTGTTTGATTTACTTCCTGAATCATTCGAATTTGAGGAGCGCTTTGAATAGCAATTTGTCTGCTCAGCTTCAGATCATACGTTCGTTTATCAAGACGAGTCATAAACTGCTTTACATCGTTTACTTCTTGCACAGTTAAATAATTATCCGTTTTTAACGCTTCTTGTTCAAGCTTTGGAAGTGTTTCTGTTTCAAGAAGTTCTAGTTTATGTTCAGCTGCTGCAATATAGATATTTAATGCATCAAAGTACTCTTTGTTTTTATCATAGAGCTTTTCAAGCATAAGAAGATCTCGGTAGAGCTCTTGCTTTGTGTGCTCAAGCTGATCAGCAATTTTCTCAATTTCCACTTGCAAGCTGCTGTACTTTGGGAAAATACCTTTTGCTGAACGAGAAATAGTAGAGAAAAAGCGGCCCACTCTTCCTTGTTTCTTACCTGATAGCTCATCAAGATTAAGCTGTTTAATTTTCCCCATAAGATCTGTCAGCACTTCTCCTACTGGTCCTGTATCTTTTGCCTGAACATGCTGAAGCACACCTTGAGAGAACTTAGAAAGCTCGGACTGTGCAGCAACTCCATATTGCAAAATTGCCTGATGATCATTTTGATTAATTTGCTCTGAAATTTTAATTGCTTTTTCTTTATATTGAGGAGAAAGCCTTTCAATTGCTTTTACCTCTCCTTTTTCTTCTTTAGAGAGCTCAGTTGAAGATTCGTTTGTTTTAAATGGGTCATTTAATAAATCATCAAAACTGCTTAAAGAATTATCTTTGAATTCGTTCATTTTATCACCCTTTTCATTTCCCTGCTGGTGGTTTATTTTCTCCATAGCCGTTATGAAGAAGACTCTGCTCAATTTCGAGCGCTGTTAGATCCTGGCTAATGCTAGATGTTAGAACTTCATCATATTTCACAATTAATTCATCTAACGTGTCTTCTGTTTCACTTAGCGCAATTTTCACTTCTGCATTTTTAGTTGGCTTCGCAAGTAAAAATGTATATCGATCAACAATTTTGACCGTAGAAGGCAAGTATTTTTTAAAAAAGTCTTGGGCTTCATAAAATCGAGCAGGTTCTTTATCAACCATATCAATAATGGAGCGACCAACTTTTTGAAGTTTGTTAATTTTAATCCATACATGCATTGATTTTACTTTAAAACGAGACTGACTTAACACACGAAGTGATTTTCTCGCTTCTTTTACATGATGGTCAACATATGCTTTTTGCTCTTTAAACGGATCGTAACGGAAATTCCGACGCAAAAGAAAGTAACATAAACAGAGGAGAACCGTTGCACTCCACGTTCCTATCCCAATTAATATAGAAAAGAACAGCGGAATATCTAAAAAGAACGCCGCTCCAACGATTGTTACAAATCCAGCTAAACCTGAATACAGCAACGTTTGAATGATTCGCTTGATCACTTTAAAATTTCCTCCCTATTAGCGAACATTTTCTTTCATAATAGCACACTTCATCTAAATATTCGAACGAGTTTGCTTTCGGTGTTTCTTCACTATGTTATACGTTTTTTCTCTCTCTAAAGTTTCATTTTTCCGCTTTTAAACTTATAAAAAAAGTGTGAGGGATATGCTCCCTCACACTTTTTATTTAGCTTCAGATTCTTGAGTTTCAGATTCCTGAGTTTTAGTTTGTGGCGTTTCAGTTCCTTGAAGTTCAGAGCCTGCCGCTGCTGGCTCAAAATCTGCTCCGTCTTTCGCTTGTTCTTCACTCGCTTCAAGACCGTAACCTTTAGCTTTATATTCAGCTTCTTTTTCCTGTTTTTCTTGTTCAAGAGTTTTCTTCTCTTCTTCAAGGAATCCAGGTTCTTGTGCTAATTTATCATCTTTTGAATAATCAAATGATGAACGCTTCGGTTGTTCAAACCCTTTTAAGTCATAGAAACGGAGTAAATCACCATATACAAGCTTATCTGAAAGCTCTAGCTTCTTCTGTACAAGCTCTTGGTCTTTTTTCGTTTCATCTGTACTTGGGATTTTCTCTCCTGTTGCGTTGTCGTACACTTTGTCATCGACTTGCGTATATTCTGGTGTTACAAAGTCTCCGTTACGGAACGGTACGATTTGCTGATGATCTTTTGATAGAAGATCTGTACCAAATTGAATTTGGTTTTTCGTATCGACTCCAAGTAAGTGTTCTACAGTTGGTCTTACATCGACTTGTCCGCCGTACGTATCCTTCACTCCACCTTTGCCTTCAAGTCCTGGTGCGTGAATGAACAGTGGTACACGCTGAAGCTGTGTTTCTTCAAAGTCGTTGATATCTTTACCCATAACTTTGCTCATTGCTTTTTTATGGTTTTCAGAAATTCCGTAGTGGTCACCATACATCACAATTACAGAGTTTTCATAAAGACCAGATTCTTTTAAGTCATTAAAGAACTGTTCTAAAGCTTCGTCCATGTATCGTGCTGTTTGGAAGTAGTTATCAACAGACGAGTCACCTGTATCTCCTGGTGCAATCGTCTTTTTGTCATCACCTAATGGATAAGGGAAATGATTTGATAACGTAATAAACTTCGTATAGAACGGTTGTTTTAATGACTCTAAATATGGCATTGATTCTTTAAAGTATGGTTTATCTTCTAAACCGTAGTTTAAGACATGACCATCTACCATATTGTAGTAGCTTTCATCAAAGAAATGATCATAGCCAAATGCTTTATAGTTCTCTTCACGGTTCCAGAACGTTTTGTTGTTTCCGTGGAAGACCGCTGTATCTTTATATCCATTTTCCTTCAATAGTTGCGGTAAAGCTTGGTACGTGTTTTCAGCTTTTGTTGAGAACACAGAACCTTGTGGTAATGGATAAATACTGTTTTCCATCATAAACTCAGCATCAGATGTTTTACCTTGACCTGTTTGGTGGAACAGATTCTTAAAGTATAAAGTATTACTATCTTTGGCTAAGCTATTTAAAAACGGTGTTACTTCCTGCCCATTTAACTTATAGCCAATCATAAATGATTGAAGGGACTCAAGTGAAACGTAAATCACATTTTTTCCTTTCAATTGACCAAAGTATTCTGGGTTTGGTTCTGCATAAGATGCTTTTGTAAAGTTTTCTACTTCTGTAACATCACTGCTGTCTGCTAAAGCGCGTTGAGCAGATGATTTTGTACTTTGAATTGCATCATAAATTGTGTAGTTGTAAGCACCAAGATATTTCACAAGGTAGTTACGATCAAACGCACGCGTTAGAAGCTGTGGACGATCTGATTCAGCAAGAGCTAAGTTTCCTGCAAAAATCATAACCGCTGCTGTAAAAACAGCTACAATTCCACGACGGCTAAATTTCTCCGTATGTGGCTTAACAACTTTAAATAGAACAAGTGCAATTAAGATGATTGTATCTGTAAAATACAAAATATCTGTTGGTTGCATTAATGCTTGTGCACTTCCGCCTAGTTTACCAAAGTTTTCAGTTTGTCTTAAAACCGGTATCGTAATGAAGTCATTGAAAAAGCGGTAAAACACAATATTCGCAAATAGAATAAATGTTAATACAAAGTTAATCGCAATCAATACTCTATACTGCGCTTTCCCCTTGAAAAATAGCGCAATTCCTAAAAAGAATAAAGAAGAACTGATTGGGTTAATGAATAATAAAAACTTCTGCATTGAATTGTCTATTCCAAGATCAAATTCAAGTTGATAAGCTGCATAAGTTTTTAACCAAAATAGAACCGCAATAAATAGGAAAAGTCCTAAATGCGTGTTCAAAAATTGTTGACCTTTCCTGAAAAACGATTTCATACTTTCACCTCTCTACAATTAACGTTCCCTTTTTTTTATAAGAAAATGAACGCAACAAAAAAAGACAAACTCCCTAACAGAATAAAAGAGAGCTTTTTGGACAGTATGCCACTATTCTACCGCTTAGCTGATAGAAGTCAAATGATATTTTTGGAAAAAGAGCTTTTTTTGTAGGTTTTCCTATTATACGTTATTCTTTTTATTTTACAAATAGCCCATTTTACCTATTCATATCTTAAAGCCGCACTTTATTCTAACTCCCTTTACCCTCTTCCGATTAAAAGTATGCTTCATTTTTTATTTTCTTTCATAAATCGAACAAAGTGAGTGGAGCTAGGAATTAATATATGTTGTCCTATCTCTAAGTAGTATATATATTATTTGTTTTTCTCCGATAAAACTCCTGCCGTTTCCTTAAAACACCTGTGAATTTTCTCAGAACGTTTTACACTATACGGGATGTGATTGAAGAATACAACAAACAATATCTGCTAATGAGAAAACAACAACACTTTTTTGTTCTGTCTTTTTTCTCTATTTGCCTTTTCCCTATATATAGACGATTTTGTTTTTATTTTGTTTCAGTTTTTATAAAATTTCTATTAAGATAAAAAATGAGGAAGCACCTGTATAAGGATGCTTCCTCATTCTTTATCTGGTTGAATTCGCCACCATACGAGAATTCCTCCAATAAGACTAAGCACAACATTTATAAAAAAAAGACCCTTATCCATATGAGTTGTTAAAATAGCAAAGACAGGAGGACCAAGGGCAACTCCAACAAAACGCATAGAGCTATAAATGGACGTAATTGTACCTCTTTCTTCCTTGCCAATTCCTTCTGTAATAAGGGCGTCAAGACTCGGTAATGAACTTCCAATCCCAATTCCTGTTAACACCAAGAGACCAACAAGCACAACAAAAGAAGAGAAAAAGGATGCAATAAATAACGAAGCAGCGGTGAGTAGCAGTCCAATTACTGTAATCCATTTCATAAGAAGCTTGTTTTGCTTAATCACTTTTCCGGTTATAAACGACGCTAAACAGAGAGCTGCAAGCGGGATAGCCAACACAAGCCCTTTATCAACACCAACCATTCCAAATTCTTTCTCAAGTCTGTTTGCTAAATAAAAAAGAAAACCGAACAAAATAAACATTAAAATAATACCAGCAATAAAAATGCTGTATAACCAGTGACCTTCTTCTTTAAAAATTCTTTTCACTTTTTTTAAAAATTCATTAAGTGGTAATGGTTCATCTTGCTGTTTTGGTACTTTCACACAGAAAAAAAGAAACACAACGGAAATTAGACAAAGAACAGGAATAGCAAAGAAAGGCATAAACCATACAACTAAAGCTAGTAAGGACCCTAATATAGGGCTAACAACCTTACCCAATGTATTAGCGGTTTCCACAATACCTAGATTTGCACTAACTTCTTTTTCGTCTTTATACAAATCTCCAACAAGAGGAAGCACAATAGGAGAAGCCCCTGCGGCCCCAACTCCTTGCAGTATCCGACCTATTAAAATCATCATATAAGGTTCATTAATTTGCCATGCTGCATACCCAGAAACAAGCCCACCTAATAAAGAGATAATAAGGCTTGGAATAATGATTTTCTTTCGTCCAAAGCGATCTGAAAGATAGCCTGCAACGGGAATTAAAATAATAGCAGCTACGGAATAGAGCGTAATAATAAGGCTTGACTGGAAAGAACTAATAGAAAGCTCTTTCTCTAGAGTTGGTAGGATCGGGATAAGCATTGAATTTCCCAATGTCATTACAAGGGGAATTGTAGCAATTGAAATTAAGCATAGGACCCCAGGAACATTTTCTTTTGATGAGTTGTTACATGTTGCTGATTCTTTCACTATTCTTCACCTTTCTTGCTCTATAAAAGCTGATGATACTCTTACTATTCCCGCTTGCTTTGTTTTCACAATAGAGAAAGTTTGGTAATCAAAAAAAGACCCTCATATATATATGAGGGTCTTCTCCCATTTTAAGTTTACTTAAAGCAATAAAAGTTAGAGCATTCTTTTTGTAAATGCAATAATGCATAAACACTTCCCATATTTGTTCCCACTACAACCCAAGGCGAATATGCTACATTACTTTTCTCTGGTTCAAATTCTTGCACTGGCCACTGAGCCATATAAAGCACACCATTATGTTTAACAATTTCACCTTGTTCATAAGTTTTCATTGGCTGCCATTTTATGCTTTTTGGCATATTATTTTTAACTTTGTTTTCTGTTTGTGTTTCTTCTGGTTCCTCTGTTTCTGTAACTGTACTATGAATTTGCTTAAGGGTTGTTTCGTTCTGCTCGGCATTTTCTTCATTCTCTAATACAATTACGCCACCTGTTTTGTTAAGCGCTAGATTTGTCTTTTCTTGCACAGTTTCCTGGGTGCCTCTTGCTTCCTTCGTTTCTTTCATTTCCTGAGTTTCCTGAGTTTCCTGGGTTTCTTCTTTTATTTCTGTTTTAGGCATTTCTTCTGCATCTTTTGGTTTACTCTGTTCTTGTGCTAATGATTTAGTTTCAACAGGCTCTAAGTTTTCAGAAACTGGAATGCTAAGTGTTATTTTATTTCCATTTCCTACTTGCTCTGTCCAATAGGCAATTGTTTGCTTTGACTCTTCGTAAGACATTGTTTCAGTGTCATTAGTAGGCATAATGTTTACCCAATCCACTGCAGCTAAGATACCTTTTACTTCTTCACTTAATTCACTTGCTTTGGCTTTATCATTAGAATGACGAACAGAAAGGGTAAGCAATGTTTGGCTTTCGCTCGAAATTTGATCAAGCTCATGAATAAGTTCAATATAAAACAACTGCTTTTCTTTTTCACCTTGAGATGCCCAGTCAACGTTGATGCCGTCTACTCCATATGTTTGAATAAGATTTTTTACTTCTTCACTAAACGTCTTTTGTATAGTTTCTTCTGCCGGAAGAGCCGCGTATGCGCTAGCATCCGCTTCTTTCAAATCTATAAGCACCTTCACTCCATGTTCATGTGCTTTTAAGACGAGCTCTTTTAATTTCTCTGTATCTTGAGGTGAAGGGATTCTCCCATCTTTCTCCATATATAAACTACCGTATATAACATGAGTGACGCTCTCCCATTGGATTGCTTTTTCAAGATCTACATTATCGTTAGCTGAATAGTATCCCATGATTCGAAAAGACTCTTCTCCTTCGTTCCCAACTGGAATACTTGTTAAGTCTTGTGCGAATGCTTTTAACATATATGGGGAAAGACCTAATGATAAAAGAGACGCACAAAACAGAACAACACACACTTTCTTCATAATTAAGCCCCGCTTCTATTTTTACTTGTAACATGTTTGTAATTTTTGATTTTATTATCATATCACGAATAAGCAGCGAAGTTAAGAAGATATTTGTAATATTTTTAACATAAATGTATTATTAGTAACATACTATGGACCTATAAAAAAGTAAAAAACAAGATAATAAGGCATTATCTTGTTTTTTACTTCCTATATTTAGAAATTCATACGAGATTGACCGCCATCTACATTAATACTTGTTCCAACAAGCCATGATGACTTTGGCGATGCCAAAAACAAAACAGCGTTAGCTACTTCTTCCACCGTTCCAAATCGACCTGCAGGAATTTCCTCTTCGATAAACTTTTTAATTTTCTCTGGATGTTCATCAAGGCGTTTTTGCCAGTTTCCTGTTGGATGAAGAATGCTTCCAGGAGCAATACTATTAACGCGGACATTATGAGGAATACATTCATTTGCAAAAGCCTTTGTAAAGCTAATGAGCGCTGCCTTTGCATTGTTATATGTTACTTTTCCACCGCTTTCTCGTCCAAAAATAGATGTAATCTGTATAATGCTGCCCGCTCCGTTTTCTTTCATATGAGTTCCTGCTAACTTGCTTAAATGAACAGGAGCAAAGTAGTTTAATTCCATTGCTTCGTAGAACATATCAAGCTCTGTTTCAAACGCACTTCCCCCATTGCTTCCTCCAGCGTTATTAACTAAAACGTCCACTTTTTTGAAATCTTCTAAGAAATGATGAAAAAGCTTCTCTCTTTCTTTTTGTTGAGAGAGGTCTACTTCATATATCCTTACATCTCCAAGCTCTTCTCTCGCTTTTTCAAGTTGTTCTTTTGAACGAGCTGCAATTCCTACATTTGCTCCTTCTTCAATAAATGCTTTTGCGATTGCCTTTCCGATTCCTTTTGAGCCTCCTGTTACGAGTACATTTTTATTGTTCAATTGTAAATCCATATAGCTCACATCCTGTTCTTTTGAGTGTTCTTATACCTTTCTTCCTACTTTCATGAAAATAAAAAAATTTATAAGTTTGTGGCTCGTCTGCTTATGTAAAAAATGGTTGACAAAAATACAATAACCTCCTAGAATTCATGGGATGAATACGATTCACCAAAAGATGGGAGGATTCTTTTTGTATCAAACATTTACAACAAGTGAAAAACTCAAACAGCTTTTATCCATTTTAATTCCAATCTTCATTACCCAAATTGGTATGTACCTCATGACATTCTTTGATACAACAATGTCTGGCAAAGCAAGTCCCAAAGACTTAGCGGGTGTTGCAATAGGATCAAGTATTTGGATGCCTATCTATACAGGTCTTGCAGGTATTCTCCTAGCAGTCACTCCTATTGTAGCTCAACTGATTGGAGCAGAGCAAAAAAAACGCGTCTCTTTTTCCGTTATTCAAGGGATTTATGTAGCTATTGCAATGTCCATTTTAGTCATCGTAGCTGGAGCATTTCTCTTAAACCCCATTCTTCATATGATGGACATTACAAATGACGTTCATCACATTGCAAAAGATTACTTAATTGCTTTATCATTGGGCATTTTTCCTCTTTTTATTTACACAACAATTCGCTCCTTTATCGATGCATTAGGAAAAACACGCGTAAGTATGACAATTACTCTTATTGCGCTTCCTGTTAACCTTGTATTAAATTATTTGCTCATTTTCGGGAAATGGGGAGCACCAAAATTAGGAGGAGTTGGAGCTGGATATGCTACAGCTATTACCTACTGGGTGATTTGCTTTATTGCCATTTTTACCGTCTCGCAAAAAGAACCTTTCAGGCAATTTCGTCTTTTTAAAAGCGCTTATCGCGTTTCTTTTGCAGAATGGAAAACCATTTTAAAAATTGGTCTTCCTATCGGTTTTTCTATCTTTTTTGAAACAAGTATTTTTGCAGCAGTAACGCTTTTCCTTAGCGTCTATGATACGATTACAATTGCTTCACATCAGGCAGCCATGAATTTTGCTTCCTTATTATATATGATTCCTTTAAGTGTATCGATGGCGCTAACAATTGTGGTCGGATTTGAGATGGGCTCAAAGCGACCTTATGATGCTAAAAAATATGGTCATTTAGGTATTATAATTGCTTTATCCCTAGCTATTTTAAACGGTATCTTCCTATATATTATGCGTGAACCAATCGCATCTCTTTATACAACAGATCCTAACGTACTAGCGCTTACTAAGGTCTTTTTAATATATGCGATTTTCTTTCAGATTTCTGATGCTATTCAAGCACCTATTCAAGGGATTCTTCGTGGACATAAAGATGTTAATATAACCTTTATAATGGCGCTTGTTTCCTACTGGGTTATCGGACTTCCTGTTGGATATTCTCTCGCTAATTTTACAAACCTTCACGCATTTGGGTATTGGGTAGGTCTTATTACAGGATTAGCCGTAGGAGCTATTGGTCTTGCTTTTAGACTGCTTTATGTACAAAAAAATGCACAAAAGAAAACAGGATTAGAAAAATCGGCTTCGTAATATAAGAAACAACCCTAGGAACATTCCTAGGGTTATTTTATACCAAAATTATCGCGTACCGCTTTTTGAATCATTGATTGACATCTGTCTAACTCTACTTTAAGCTGACGCTTATATTTTTTTGCTTTTTCATGTCCATTCTCACCAGCGAATCGATAGTATACAACTTCTTGAAGCTTCATGCCTTCTTTTTTCTTTTTCACTTGTTCCAAAACCCCATCTTCAATAAGGTCGTGCAAGGCTTTATAAATTTCAGAGTGATTCGGACGATATCCGAAAGGACGAAATTCTTCTCGTAATACATCAAGCAAACGTAAACCATACAATCGTTCTTGTTCTGTCATTGTAATCATATAAAGCTTAAGAAATGCACGCTGTTTTACTAAGAAACCGCTTGGATTGCGCTTTTCACTCATAAAATTCCTCCTTTTTGTATGTAACGACCTTCCATATTCTTATTATAGTATGAGATTCCCAGAACGGACAAGTGTTCGCTTCCTTTTTATGTGTTTTATTTTATCATATATCTTCTAAAACAGTAAATAAAGGAAAAATAAAAGCAGCTCTTAAAGAGCTGCTTTTATACAACATGCTTTTGTTCTTCCTTTTGACGCTTTTCTTTTCGCTCGTGCTTTTTTCCCCAATATGTGGCGAGAAGCGGTCCTGAAATATTATGCCATACGCTAAAAATGGCGCTCGGTACAGCCGCAATTGGGCTAAAATGTGCTAGGGCAAGCGCTGCTCCAAGCCCTGAGTTTTGCATTCCAACTTCAATAGAAAGAGCTTTTTGACTTCCTTCATCTAAACGGAAAAGACGAGCAAGAAGCCAGCCGAAAAACAGACCAAATAAGTTATGAAGCATAACAATAAAAATCATTTTTAAAGCTGCATCTGCAATTGATTCTGCATTAACAGCAACAACACCTGCTGCAACAGCCACAATTCCAATAACCGAAATAAGCGGTAGAGCTTTTATGCTTTTTTCAACTCCGTTTTTAAATAAAAGCTTCACGATAATACCTAATATAATAGGAAGCAACACGATTTTTAAAATGGAGACTAAAAGAGAGGATGCGGAAACCTCAAGCCATTGACTTGCAAAAAGCATAATTAAAACAGGAGTCAAAAATGGGGCAATAAGGGTAGCAACACTCGTAACAGCAACGCTTAATGCTGTGTTTCCTTTAGCTAAGTAAGTCATAACATTAGAAGCCGTTCCTCCTGGACAACATCCAACTAAAATTACTCCAATTGCAACTTCAGGAGGAAGCTGAAATAAAAGAGCAAGTCCATAAGCAAGACTAGGCATAATAGTAAACTGCCCTAGGACTCCGATGAGAACGCTTTTTGGTTGTTTAAGTACGGCCTTGAAATCGTCTAAAGATAGTGTTAATCCCATCCCAAACATAATGATTCCTAATAAAATCGAAATGTAGTTACTGATCCAAACAAATGATGAAGGATATAAAAAAGATAATAACGAAAATAGCACAACCCATAAGGCAAATGTGCTGTTAGCAAATGAACTAATTTTCTCAAGTGCTCTCAATGATGTCAACTCCCCTAACAAGATATAAAGTTTATTATATTTAAAAATTTCGGAAAATTCAACCTTATTTTTATATTTCGTTCCCTATCCTCTCTTTTTAACATAGGCTAGAGCAGACTAATCTCTAGAGAGGTGATAAGATGAAAAAGTACACTTATCTTGATTTTCTGGCTAATTTTGGTGTTGGCGGAGCTCATCCTGGAGGGTTACTTCTTACAAAGCATATTTTTGATCAGTACGAAATTAATGAAAATACAAGTGTACTAGATGTTGGCTGTGGTACAGGGCAGACTGCTGCATTTCTTTCTCTCGAATATAACTGTTTTGTTGATGCTTGTGACATCAACAAAATAATGGTTGAGAAAGCAGCCAAAAGGTTTGATGATTTCCTTATTCCAATTGAAGTACGCGAAGAAAATGCTGAAAATCTATCTTACGACGAAAACATGTTTCATTTTGTTCTTTATGAGTCTGTCTTAAACTTTATGAATCTTGAAGAAGGACTAAAAGAAGCTTATCGAGTCTTACAGCCTGATGGAACATTACTAGCTATTGAAATGTTAAAAAAACCTGAAATGACAAAAAGCCAAGGAGAAGATCTTTCATCTTTTTACAACTTAAAATCGCTTCTTTCAATAGAAGATTGGCGCAAGTCTCTTAAAGAAGTAGGATTCACATCTATTACTCTTTCTCCTCTTCCCTCTCTCGCTACAAATAATGAAGACATAGAGCATGGAACAGAATTTATTCTCTCTCCACATATTGAAAAAGAACTGTATGATTTTCTCGATGGGCACGAGAAGCGAATTAAAGATTTTGAAAGTGTGCTAGACTATCGAATTATTCAAGCTAAAAAAGAAAAATAGAGATAAGTGCTTATACACCTCCTTTCTCTCTCTCATATGTTAATAGTGCTAAGAGAAAAGGAGGAAAAGCTATGCAATATTATGACTTATGCTGTCGCTACAGAGGTCGTATGGTTCGCATTAATGACCGTCATGGACGCACACACGTAGGAAGAATTTTGAATGTAACACAGCGCAGAGTATTTATTCAGCCAATGCAGGGCGGCCGTGGCTTTGGTGGCTTTGGTTACTTTGGTGGATATGGGTATGGATACGGATATGGAGCAGCGTATGGAGTTGCTCTTGGGGCTATTACTGGTATTGCCCTTGCATCTCTTTTCTTTATTTAATGAAAAAAGCAGGCTGCCTTGTTTAAAGCAACCTGCTTTTTTATCATTCCATTAAGCTTCCATTCTTCTATTCGGAAAGGTATATTTTTTGTTTGCTGTTCGCGTTTTTCTCCTTGCTGTTCATTATCTTGAAGTACATTGGCTAAAGTACGCTCTTTCATACCTGTTGAAGGCACTTTTAAGCAGTTGAATATGAGAGAAGTCCCCCCGCTAACATATCGATCTTATAGTAAGGTCACTTACTTATGATAAAATTTAATAACAAGATGCACGGTTTTCCCTTTCTTTCATCTTTAAAACATGCAAATAAAGGAAAGAATAAAAAGGAGACACAAAGGATGGAAAATAATATCGTATTGTTTGATGGAGTATGTTCATTTTGCAATAGCAGCGTTATGTTTTTAATCAAAAGAGATCACAGTGAGCTTTTATCATTCTCTTCTCTTCAGTCATCATATGGACAAAAGCTGCTCGAGGAATTCAATCTTCCAAAGGATGACTTTGATAGCTTTATTTACATAACAAACGGGAAAGTCTATAGTAAATCTACTGCAGCACTTAAAATTGCCCGCAAGCTTTCGTTTCCTTATAATCTCTTATATGGGTTCATCTTAATTCCCATTCCTATTCGAGATAAGTTTTATTCTATTATAGCGCGAAACCGTTATCGATTGTTTCCCAAAAAAACTTTATGCGAAATCCCACCGGAACATATTCGCAAACGATTTTTAGATGACAAAAGCGAGTGATGTAGTTGAAAAAAGTAATGTTGTTACTGTCTTTATTTCTTGTTGTCCCATTTTCCCATGCTTACGGCTCTGTACATGACGTAAATTACGTAGCTCTTGGTGACTCTTTAGCAAAAGGCATGAATCCATATAAAACAGTTGGCGAAGGGTATAGTGATAAACTCGTTCCTCTCCTTGAACAGGAAGGCCGTTCTGTTGCATTTTCAAAAGAGTTTTCTGTACCTGGTTACACAACGGCAAATCTTCTTCAAGATTTAGAGGTTAATGCGTATAGCAAACACGAGAACTTGTTTCATTCTGTTGAAAATGCATCTCTTATTACTGTACAGGCAGGAGCAAATGATCTTCTTCATTATATTGCTCCACACCGCCAACATATGGTATCGCTTAGCAATAGCGAATGGGAGAGCTTATTACAGCAAACACAGCAAAACATGAAAACCATTTTAAAACGAATTAGAGATCTTAACCCAACGAGTGACGTCTATGTTGTTGGATATTATTTTCCTTTTTCAAACATTGACAATCCCTTTCAAGAACAAAACTTGAAACAGCGGGTTTTAGACCTTAATGTAGCCCTGCAAAAAGCAGCCTCTTCACAGGAGCATGTTTATTACGTTTCAACAGAGAATTTGTTTTCACAAAACAGAAGAACCTATTTACCAAATAAGATTGATATTCATCCTTCTCAGCAAGGATATGATCTGTTGGCACATCGAATTTTCGATACAATCCATTTTTCAGAAAGGTTCCTCCAATAAAAGAGCACCGTTCATCTGAACGGTGCTCTTTTATTAAGCTTCTATTAGACTCGAACGATATTTCTTTGTTGCTTTAACAAGGACTTGAAGTGATTTTATCGCTTCTTCCTCTTTACGCGTTTTTAGACCACAATCTGGGTTAACCCAAAATTGTTTTTCGTCTAATACACGTAGAGAAGCTCTAATGTTTGAGATAATATCCTCTTCATTTGGAATTTGCGGGCTATGAATATCATATACGCCAAGTCCAATTTCTTTTTCATAATGAAAATCTTCAAATGCTTGAAGCAGACGGCCATGACTGCGTGATGTTTCAATTGAAATCACATCTGCATCAAGGTCATCAATTGTATTCATAATTTCATTAAAATTAGAATAACACATATGAGTATGAATTTGCGTTTCATCTTTCACCCCGTAAGCAGAAAGTCTGAATGCATATGCAGCAGCTTTTAGATACCCTTCCTTCTCTTCTTCTCGCAATGGAAGGCCTTCTCGAAGGGCAGGTTCATCAATCTGAATAATAGCTATTCCTGCGTCTTCTAATGCTAATACTTCCTGACGGATAGCAAGACCGATTTGATTCATCACCACTTCTTTTGACTCGTCATGACGAGGGAAAGACCAGTTTAAAATGGTAACAGGACCTGTTAGCATCCCTTTTACAGGCTTATTTGTTAAACTTTGAGCATATACGCTTTCTTTCACCGTCATTGGCTCTTTAAGTGATACATCTCCGTAAATAAGAGGTGGTTTTACGCAACGTGAACCGTAAGACTGCACCCAGCCAAACTTTGTTACTTCCATACCGTCCAGCTTTTCACCGAAATATTCGACCATATCTGTACGCTCAAACTCTCCGTGCACGAGAACGTCTAATCCAAGGTCCTCTTGAATATCGATCCAGCGGGAGGTCATTTCTTGAATAAACTGCTCATATTGTGCGTCTGTAATTTGTTTCTTCCGCCATTTTAAACGTGTTCTTCGCACTTCTTTTGTTTGAGGCATACTTCCAATCGTTGTTGTTGGTAAAAGCGGTAGCTTTAACTTTTCCTGCTGTTTCTTCGCTCTTAACTCATACGGTGGACGCGTTGCCTTAAGTTGTGCAAGCTCCTTAATTTCTTCTTGAACTTTATGATTATGACGCAATGGTGCTGCAACGAAAGCTTCAAAGCTTTTATCATAATCTTTAAACGATGTATTGTTCTCAATTCCGCTTTCTAATGCTTTTAGTTCTCCTAACTTTTCCTTAGCGAAACTTAGCGCTCCTTCTAAAAAGCTCGGAAGACTTTCATTCTCGGCTGTAACAGGAACATGTAGTAAGCTTGATGAAGGCTGTACCCAGAGGTCCCCATCGATTAAATTCAGAAGCTCTTTAACTTCAGCACTCGTTTCTGTTAAATTAGCCTTCCATACATTTCGTCCGTCAATAACTCCTGCTGCTAATACTTTTCCTTTTGGAAAGCCCCATTTTTTCAGCTGTTCTTTTGTTTCCCCTTTATCATGAATAAAATCAAGTCCAAAACCATCTACAGGGAGGGATAGAACCTTTTTATAATCAGAAACAGCTTCATAGTATGTTTGAAGAAGCAACTTCGTATTTTTGCAGCTCTTCGCTATTTCAGCATAGCCGTTTTCAATCACTTTCCATACTTCCTGATCTAATGGGGATGTAAAAATTGGTTCTTCTAAGCTGACCCACTCTACTCCTTCTGCATCTAATTGTTGCAAAAGCTGTTGATAAAGCGGGATAAGACGCTGAATCCACGATGCTTTTTCTGTTTCTTTATATCCTTTCCCAAGAAGAACGAGCGTTGCTGGCCCTACAAGAGTTACTTTTCCATTTACACCAAGCTTCTGTTTTGCTTTTTTCCAATAATCTAAAAATCGATTTTCTTTTAAAGAAGGCGTAACATTCTCAAACTCCGGCACAATATAGTGATAGTTCGTATTGAACCATTTTGTCATTGTCATTGCTTCCGACCCGTCTGTTCCACGAGCCATGCTGTAATACGTTTCAAGTGGTGTTTTATTTACATTTTTGAACCGATCTGGCACAAGATCAAACGTCCATAATAAATCTAAGACATGATCATACAAACTAAAATCACCAACAGGAATATGCGTAATTCCCGCTTCCTTTTGCACGCGAATTCCTTCTAAAAATAAGCGATCTAGTTCTTCTTTAAACTCTTTTTCTTCAAGCGTTCCTTCCCAAAAACTCTCTAGCGCGTTCTTCCACTCTCTTTTTTCTCCGATTCTTGGATATCCGATATTTGAACTGTATACTGTCATGTTTTCTCCTCCGTCTCTATTGTCTTTTTAGCTATCAAAAAAACTCCCTTTTTTTCAAAAAAGAGAGTTAGAAGGCGACTTTAAGAACTGTTGAAACGGATCCATCTATTCAACATAAACCTTCACTCCTCCCTATGAACGCGTAGGTATAAAGCGCAAACAAGTGGCAGGTCTCCTGACTTAGGTTCATCGTTCTTCTATCCCTTCCCGCTTTCGCAGTGGCTATGATAGAAACTCCCCTTCACAGTGGCGCGACCGTGGCGGCTTCTCACCGCTCTTCCCTTTTAAGCTGCAGCGTATGTACAGCACCTCTTGCATGGACATTATAAAATTAGTCTCCTCGACTGAGGAATTGTTAATAAGAATAACGCGATTTTCCCCTTTGTGCAAGACTATTTTTCAGATTATTCATTTTTGATCTAATTTTTTATTATTTTAAAGAAGCTAAAATAACCGCAATTTTGTCTTCAATATCTTTTACATCTTCTGCTAGAAAAGCATTAAAAACGATTGAGAAAATAAGTTCCTCTCCAGCTTCTGTTGTTACATATCCTGAAAGAGAGCTAGCACCTGTAATAGATCCTGTTTTGGCTCTTACATTTCCTTCTGCAGCAGTCCCTCTCATCCGTTCATCGAGCGTTCCCCCTATCAATTCATCTGGATCTCCTGCTAAAGGTAAAGATTCGTAAAAATTATCGTACCAAGGTTTTTGCCTAGCATGAAAAAGAAGGGAAGAAATTTCGTCTGTTGGCACTCCGCTCACATGTGATAGGCCTGAACCATCCCGAATCATCATATTGTCTACATTGACATCCAACTCAGAAAGTGTTTGGTCCAAAGACGTTAAACCGGCTTCAAAGCTTCCTTCACCGTACTGTACTTTTCCCATTTCTTTCACAAAAATTTCTGCAATTGTATTATTACTCAGTTTCATATACGGAATAAAAATTTCCCCAAGTGGCGGAGATTCCTTTACTCCCATCAATTGAGCTTTTTGAGGTGTTTCTTCTTTCTTCACTTTTCCTGTTACTTTTATTCCGTTCTTCTCTAAAGCGTCTTTAAATAAAGAAGTCGTATACAAAGCAGGGTCCTCGACAGCAATGGCTGTTTGATCAGATTCCTCTCCCTCCTTGATAATTCCCTTTACTACAATAACATTTTCATTCCGTTTTCTGACAATTTCTAAATCTGTTTCTCCTTTTCCTGTTTTCGTTTCATTCATCACTCTCACATAGTCCGTTTTAGGGGATATAGAGATGTGAGCTTTCTTACCATTTTTGGTTGGTGTTGTCTCCACTATAACTGTTCCCGCTTCATAGCGATAATCAGGAGAGAACGTCAACGCTGATATTTGAGCGCCATATGCATATGATTCGTCTTTCCAAATCATATCTTCTGAAAGCCGAACATCGTCATACCACGTTTCATCTCCAATAATATTTCCCGCAATTTTCTTGATTCCTTTTTCGTGTAATAACGCTGAAAACTGCTGTAACTCCTGTAATCCAAGAGTTGGATCTCCTTTTCCTTTTAAATAAAGATTCCCTTTTAAAACACCATTTTTCACTTTTCCATCATGCCAAAGCTCTGTGTGAAATTTATACTCCTCACCTAATGTTTCAAGCACTGCTGCCCCTGTAAAGAGTTTCATATTAGAAGCAATTTTCATTCGAACTGAGCTGTTCTTTTCATACAGTACTTCTCCGCTTTTGGCCTTTTTTATACTAATTGAACTTATCCCACCCTTTAAATCTTTATGTTGTAACACTTGTTCAATTTTTGTTTCTAATGTACTCGCCCCCTCGGCTGACACGTTAACGGCCCTTGTTATGATTAATACCAACATCACCAAAATTCCACACCATTTTTTCATATCCTTCCTCCTTTATGTACTCTTGTGCATAGATTTTCACATTCCCCTTATTATTATTGATGTTTTATGTACAGAGAGAAGAACAAGTTTATAAAAAAAAGAAGCTTTTTGTTTAAAAGCTTCTTTTTTTATAAGATGACATATAGTCATGATAATCAGAATAATGAGAAGCAGGCTTAAGAGGATATAATGATCATTATATTTGTTTTGTCAAGCATGCAGACACTCCGCTCATCAATTCCTCTCACTATCGAAAAAGCAAGAACAGAAATATAATATCTTCTACTATTCTAAAATACTTTCTTTTCCCTTCAAATGAGATCAAAAACCCGGGACTTACAGTCTGAAAAGTTTTTTCACAAATAAATTTTCTGCTAAAAACAGCGACACAGCGCTAATAATATAAGATTTTTCATTCCTCTTTTCCACAACTCCATTCCCTTATATACCTATTACAACACAAAAAAAGCAGATGTGTTCACCACATCTGCTTCCTTCTTTACTTTCCTTCATCATCAAAAGAATACGTCCAAAACTCTTCACGAGCAAGCATTTTTAAAATTTCAGGACTTTGTTCGATATTGTTAAAGTCCATTGCTCCAAGCATTCCTTGTGTTTGAGAACGGTGTGCTTTAATTGCTGCAATTTTGATATCTTTCACACTGCTTACATCATGAACAACATCAGGATGACCAATCGCTTCTAGGCGGTCTTTAGAAAAAGCGTGACAAAGAAGGCGAGGACGATCTTCTGGACGAAGACGCTTGACCGCTCTTACTGTTGCCGCTCCTGTTGCATTATGATCTGGATGAACAGCATATCCAGGATAATGCGTAATAATTGTCGTTGGCTTAATCTCGTCAATAATGTTGCCAATAACGTCTGCATACACTTCGTCATCTAAAAACTCAAGCGTTTTATCACGAAGGCCCACCATACGAAGCTCATCTAGCTCTAGGATTTCGCCAACTTCTGTTAACTCTTCTTTTCGGATCTTTGGAAGTGTTTCACGGTTTGCAAACGGAGGGTTTCCCATGTTGCGTCCCATCTCTCCAAGAGTTGTGCATGCATATGCTACATATCCACCACTTTGCTTTGTGAGCGCAATCGTTCCTGCTGCTCCAAAAGCTTCATCGTCTGGATGTGGAAAAATGACTAATAAGCGTTCCATTTCTTTCAGCTCCTTATGTAAACGGCTTTTCACTTAGCTGAAGAGCAACGGCTAATCGACCTTGATCATCGTGCCCTGCAAGTAAAAGACGCCCTTCTTCATCTACTTCATAGTGTGTAAGGCCTTCTGCATAAACCCAGCCGTCATTCACTTGAAGACCAACTCTGTACGGACCTTGCCCTATGATTTTACCTGTTTGAATGTTTACGCGCGCATTTCTAATAAATGCTCCAACATTCATTGCTTTATCGTTAAAATGTGAAGCATACGCTCCATTCGTTGTTTCTAAATGCACGTAAACTTCTTTATGAAAAAACGTAGAAAGATGTTTTTTAACATCCTCTGCCTTAATGACTTCCATTCTAAAACCTCCTTTAGCAAAAGCTTAATTCCATAAAGCCAGTTTTATTTTAACGCAAAATCGCATAAACTGCGAATAGTTAGGCTTCGTTTTTTATTTTTTCATCTTTAAAGAAACTTTTTCACTCTTCTTTCGTCTAATAAATTGGATAACCTGTTGCTTTTTTAGACTTTATTGTGGTATAAAAAACATCTATTCTTAACAAGAAGTTAATTAATTTCTAATATCTGCTTTACATACAATTCATCTTTTTATGTTACGTTATTAATATAACGGATAGATTAAAAGAAAAGGGGGATGAATGAACGTGTCACAACTTGTTAATTTCATCTATGAAGGTGCAGCAAATATGCGTAACGATTTTCGTATTCGTTTAATGAAAGGTGTCGCTTTTCTTTTACTATTCAGTTTAGTGGCCTTTACTCAATTAGGACCTCATCTTTCACAAACTACAATAGGTATTATTGGTTTTATAATCTTTTTAGTATACATTCTAAGTGACGTCTTATTCGAGGAAAAACGGTGGACGTTAAAGCTTATGCAAACATACCTCTCCACAATGCTATTCATTGTAGGCATCATTGAGATGCATCGTATGGTTACAACATGCTGTATTATAGGCATTCTTATGGTTCCATACCTAATTGAAGAGCTGAAATAAACGAACCCTTAGAGGCTTCGTTTATTTTTTTGCACTTCATATACTTTTAAGTTTTGATATACCGCTTCTAAATATGGACAGCGCATTCCTTGTTCTTTTGCCTTTTGCAACAAATAACCTTGAAGATGGTCTCCTTCTACAGGAAGTTCTTTTTCCATATCGCGCTGCATGGAAGATTTCATCCCGTAGTCTTGCTTATGCATTGTTTCCATATGCCTTTGCACAATGTTTTCACTCAAAGGAGCCTCAATGGCATCCATCACCATTTTAATTTCTATCATCAACGCCTCTACAAACTGTTCGCCATCCTTTGATTCTAAAACAGCCCCAATTGGTGCTCGAGTTAGCGTTGTGACGCTTGAAAGAGTTGTAATAAACAAATACTTATTCCACATATCCCTCAATACACGATCACTATTTTTATACATGGCTTTTGTTTTCGCAAACGCTTGTTCAAGTTTATCCATCCGTTCACTGCCTACACCTGTTCGTTCTCCAAAGGTAATTTTATGTACTCCACTCGTCTGGATAATATGTCCGTGTTCATTTAGGGTTGTTTCAATAAAGCATAGACCTCCGCTTACTCGCTCGGCTCCGAACTTCATTTCAAGCTGCTCTACGTGCGCAAAACCGTTTAAAAGAGGAACAATTACCGTTTCCTCTCCCACAAATCCTGTTAAATCCTCCATAACTTCTTGCAGATGATAAGCTTTTGTAGACAAAAGCACAACATCAAATATCTCTGGAGTTTCTTTCGTAACAAGAGAAGGTTGAATGTGGATATCGCCATGAATGCTTTTCACAACAAGTCCATCTTCACGCAAACGCTTTGCCCTTTTTTCACGAACTAAAAAAGTAACGTCTTCACCACTCTCAGCAAGTCTAGCTCCGAAATAGCCGCCAACACCGCCAGCTCCTACTACTAAGATTTTCATTTATCATCCCTCCTTCTCTTCTTTATACGACAAAAAACTACAAATTCCTGCTTTTTCATAAAGATACTATTTCCCCATCTTTAATTTTCATATGATAAAATAAACCTACGGAAACAATAAAGGAGACTTTAGCATGAAAAAAGTAGACGTTTTTATTTTATCCGGATTTCTAGGAAGCGGCAAAACAACGCTTCTTCGCCAACTTCTTCAAGAAGAAAAAGAGCACGGAAGAAATGTTGGCGTCATAATGAACGAAGCTGGAGAAACAGCTGTGGATTCGGAAGTTTTACCAAATGAAGTTCCTCTTGCAGAACTTTTAAATGGATGTGTATGTTGTACAATTCAAGGACAGCTTGAAGAGCAGCTTGAAGAAATGATTTCTTCTTATACCCTTGACGCCATTTACATTGAAACAACAGGCATTGCTCATCCTATTGAGGTGCTTGACGGATGTATAACCCCTTCTCTTTCAGAGCGTATTACAGTTCGGTCTATTATTACGGTTGTAAATAGCAAACTTTTACTTGAGCTTGATTCTCTTTCAAACCGTGCGCAAAAGCTCTTTTTGGAACAAATTCGACACGGTGACCTTCTTCTCTTAAATAAAGAAGATTTGCTGACAGAGGATGAAAAAGCAAATACGCTTATGAAAGTCCAAATGTTAAATGAGGGAGCTAAAACGATTTTAACAACACAAGCACGCGTCCCACTTTCATATATTCTTACGCAAACACGCTCACGTACGGCTTCACATGAACCGACACATATGCACCATCATTTGCATATTGAAACTTTCGCTTATCATGAAGACAGCGCGTATAATGGCGCAAAGCTTGAAGATTTTTTAAAAAGCTTGCCGCAGTCTGTTTATCGTGTTAAAGGATACGTGCGACTGCAAGGAAACGATAAATTATATTCGCTTCAGTATGCATATGGCACGCCTCTTTTAATGCCTGTTGAACTACAAGCGAAACCGTCTCTTGTTTTTATTGGCGAAAACTTGCAGCCTCAAATCCTTGAACAAGGTCTGAACAGCGCGATATAAAAAACACGACACCTTTGTCGTGTTTTTTATATTTAGCTATTTTGGAGGTAGCGGAGAATCTCATGAGCGTGAGCTCCTGTTAGTCTTGTAAGTTCCTCCCACATTTCATCTCGTTCTATATCAAGCTCAATAATTCGCTTTGCTAACCCAACGATTTCCTCTTTTTTTGAATGTTCCACTCGCTTCTTCCTTCCACTTCTTTTTTTTTACTTTATCTTGTTTTTAAAAAAATAACTATTAGTATGTTAATTTTCTTAACATAAGTAGTTACATTTATTTTTACAAAATGTTATAATTTCTCACATAGAGAATTTTCCACCTAATTTTTTCAATTTTTCAAAATTATCATCTATCTTAAGTAGAGGTGAAGGTATATGAAAACAGAAGAAGCTTCATACCGTGATAAAAAAGTGATGTCAATTGGGATTGTGAAAGAACTAACAGGTTTGTCCGAACGACAAATTCGCTATTATGAGAAAAGACAGCTTCTTTTTCCTGAGAGAACGTCGACTGGTATTCGAAAATATTCTTTTTCTGATGTAGAGCGATTAATGGATATTGCTGATAAAATTGAGGAAGGAGTTCAAACAAAAGAAATAAGACATGAGCTTGCTCGCCGTGAGGAAAAGAATAAAAACAAAACAAATGAAATCCGCAACAGAATGCTCCAAGGGCAGCTTAATGCCCACTTTCACTCAAGAAACTACTAAAAAAACCCCACCTGTTTTCCTCAGGTGGGGTTCCTCATTAATGAAGCGAACTTTCCTTTTTAAAGCGCGGTTGATGAGAAAGCATAAACTTCGTTTTAGACAATGAAAAAATAATCGAGCCAATCCAAATCAGCATAAAAGTTAAAAGCTGTGAGGAAGAGAAAGGTTCATGAAATACAACCGTTCCTACAAAAAGCATAATAGTTGGCGCAATATACTGTAAAAAACCAACCATTGATAGTGGAATGCGTTGAGCTCCTTTTGCAAAATAAAGAAGAGGAACAGCTGTTACAATTCCACCTCCTGCTAAAAGAATGAACGTTAATAATGAAACGTCCATTAAAATGCCATGTCCGTTTGCAAACAAAAACAGCACATAAAAAAGAGCAACGGGCGTCACAAAAAGTGTCTCAAGTGTTAGACCAACCTTTGGCTCTAACGTTAACTTTTTCTTTACAAGTCCGTAAAATCCAAAGCTCAAAGCAAGGGAAAGGGCAATCCATGGAAAAGTTCCATATTGAAAAGTAAGGATTCCAACCCCAACAGCCGCTAATAACACCGCGATCAATTGCCAAAAATTTAGTTTTTCTTTTAAAAAGATAACGCCAAGTAAGACGCTAACGAGCGGATTTACATAATACCCCAAACTCGCTTCAACAACTAAGTTAGCATTTACAGCCCATATGTAAACAAACCAGTTTATGCTAATCAAAATTGAAGCCCCTGCCAAGGCGATAATCTGCCCTTTTGTCATTAACTTCCACTGTTCTTTTACCTTTTGAAAGCTACGTGAAAACGCTAAAAGGAGAATCATAAAAATAAAAGACCATAAAATGCGATATGCTAAAATTTCCCCTGAAGGCACGCTTTCAAGCAACTTCCAATATAGCGGAAGAATTCCCCACATCATATAAGCCGCGGCGGTATAAGCAACGCCGTGGCTATCAAGTTTTGTTCGTTGTTCTTCCATTATCCTCATCCTTTCTCATTACTATAATTTTATTATTATAGCATGAGATAAGCATTTACTTCGTATTATTTGGCTTAAATACTTTAGCACTTCTTACATATTCAACATCGCTTACCTTTGCTCGTGCATTTGCAGCCCGTGCCGCTGCGAAAAAGTAATCTGATAAACGGTTAAGATAAGATAAGACACTTTTATTAATTTCGTGTTCTTTACTTACTGTAACAACAAAACGCTCCGCTCTTCTTGTAACTGTACGACAAACGTGAAGCGTTGCAGCAAGCTGTGTGCCCCCCGGGAGAATAAATCGTTCAATTGCTGGAGATTCCTCCATATAGCGATCAATGCTTTTTTCAAGCTTCTCGCTCATTTCATCGCTCACTTTAAACGGGTGTCCTTTCTTCGCATATGCAAGGTCGCTGCCACAGTCAAAAAGCTCGTGCTGAATCGTCAGCAGCTCTTCTTTCATATCCTCCAGCTCTTTCGCTTCAATAAGAGAGGCTGCCTGCCCAACAAAACTGTTTAACTCATCAATTGTTCCATATGCTTCAACTCGCATATCGTCTTTATCAACGCGTCCTCCTATTAAACTTGTTTTTCCTTTGTCACCTGTTTTCGTATAAATGTCCATCTCTTATTCCCCTTTCAATCGTTCTTGTATTCCATACCAAATGTAATCAACTGTTGAAGCTGCCTTGATCATATCCTGATAAATATACCCGCAAACATCACGGAAATGACGGTCTAACGGCTCCATTGGCACAATTCCCTTGCCAACTTCTGTCCCAATTAAAACAAAGTGAGCTCCTTTGTCTTTTTCCTCTTTTTTTATCTTCTCTATGATTCTCCTAGCAAGACCTCTTGTTTCCTCAATAGAGAGGGTTTTTATCCTTTCTCTAACCCATAAAGTAAATCCTTCTACTATGTACACTTTCTTCCGAAAATCCACAGAGCGGCTGAGATGCTGAAATGAAAGAGTCTCCGTCTGTTCCATTTCATAATATTCATCTATCCACTGACGCTTTCCGTTAAAAGCCCCTCCGAATACGAAATGCACGCCTCATCCCTCCTTACTCTTTCATATGTCATCTTCCATGTGATAGCTTCTGTATAACCAATATTCAAGTTCCAAAACACATTGTTTTCCTTTAAAAAACGCTCATGTAAAGAGCGAATCACTCCTCCATGTGTTACAATAACTAACTTTGTTTTTCCACTTTTCTTTAACCCGTTTAAACTATAAAAAAGAGCTTGATTGATGCGCTCTTTGAAGTCTGTATACGTTTCACCGCCTGGTATTTCACGTGTAAAGGGCTGATCCACCCATTTTCGGTACTGTACATCATCTCTTAGTTCATGATACGTTTTTCCTTCCCACTCTCCAAAATGTAGCTCACGCCACTCTTTAAAAGAATGATAAGGAGCTTTCGGAAAGAGAGCCTCTGCTGTTTCTTCACAACGTTTCAAATCACTTCCTACAACAAGTACATCCTCTTTTTCATAAGGAGTAATCTTCGTTAACGCTTCCTCTAAAAGCGGTGGATTGCTCCATCCCATATATGCTTTCCTTTTATTATATGCTGTTATGCCATGACGAACAGCTGAAATAACCACATGATGATCCATAAAAAAGTTTCCCCTCCTTCAATCGTTGCCCCGATACTGTCTCCTGTAATCCCTCCAAACTGGCGGTGAAAAAAGATACGAGCACAAAATGTATAGAGCAAAAGAGCTCCACCCAAAACGAAACAAAGTAGCGGAGAAACAAAAGCACAAACTCCGAAGAAAAGCAGTACTTCAATCCAAAATCCTCTTTTTATAGGAGGTGTAATTCCACTTTGAAAATAAAAAGCGAGTCCACTTTCTTTTGCGGACTTTGTATACATAAGTAAAAAAGCGGAAGAAAGTCGAGCACCACTTAGAATCATCACAAGAAGGGGAAATGAAACTTCTGCAACACGAACAAGCTCATAAATAGCCATAAACCGAAAAGAAAGCAAAACAAGAAGGGAAATTACCGCAAAAGCCCCTACATTTGGATCACTTAAAATGGCAAGCTTTTTTTCGCGATTTCGATGAGAAAAGTATGCATCACTAACATCCATCCATCCATCAAGGTGAAGCCCTCCTGTTATGATGATTGGAATAAAAAGGAGAAGAAGTGAAAAGACAAGCGGAGAAAACAGCTCTTCCCCTTTTATAACGCCGCTCAATAAGAAGGCTAAAACGCCACCTAAAACAGGAAGAAAGAGCAGCGTTCCAGCTACTTTCCTCTCTGTCCATTCTACTCTTTTTCCTGCTGGAACGATTGTAAAAAAGCTCAGCCCAATTTTAATAATTTCAATGAGTTTTTTCATAGATGTATCTGTCCTTTTTTCAGCCTAGGAATTCCTCCCACAATCTCTCCTGCGACATCTGCTCTTTTAACAATTTCCACATGTAAACAACCTAGTGCTTCCATATACCTTGTCGTTATTCCTTCTTCATATCCTCCTTGAAAAATCTCATTTGATACAATGATGAGATGACGTACTTTCTTATGCAATGCTTTGACTTCATCCACCATATTAGCCACGATCCATTCCCAGTTTGACGGCCAATTGTAAGAAGGCGGTGTAAACAGTTCATTAGCAAGCCAGTTTGTGGCACAATCCAGGAGCACAACGTCCGTTTCTTTTAAAGAGGGAAAAAGAGCAGACATGCCGTGTTGCTGCTCTAATGTACGCCAAGGCACGCACCCTTCCTTTCTCGCAAGCTTGTGAGCTTTTATTCTTTCTTCCATTTCAGCATCTGTTTTTTTACTTGTTGCAATATATACGGCTTCTTTAGCAAGCAAACGCTCAACAAGAACTTCTGCATATGTAGATTTCCCGCTTCGGACGCCTCCTGTTAGAAAAATGAGCATTGTTTCTTAGCCTTCCCGAGCACGTGTAAAAGGTGCTCATTTTCCTCCCGTGTTCTCACTGCTAATCGAATGTAACGCCCTTCTAACAAGCGGAAATTTTCCGTATGTCTTGCAACAATTCCTTCTTGAGCTAGATATGATAAAAAGGTTCTTCCTTCAAGTTCTTCTGGTACTTTACATAAATAGTAATTCGTATACGATGGCGTAAAAGAAAAGCCAAGATCTTTTAACCTATGAAATATAAATTCTCGCTCGGTTTTCACATATTGAACTGTTTCAGCTACAAACTCATGCTCATTAATAAGCTTCTCCCCAATATATTGAGCCATTCCGTTCACGCTCCATGGCGGCTGCTTTTCTTGCAGTGCTTTGACTGTTTCTTTATTGCTTATAATATAACCTAAACGCACGCCTGGAATATGATACATTTTCGTAAGAGAACGCACAATTATAACAGGATACTCTTTTTGCACATAAGAAACAAAAGAATAACTTTCACCTGTAAAGTCAGCAAAGGCTTCATCAATTACAACTGTTGTTCGACTTTCTTTCGCTTTTTCTAAAACGAGTTCCCATTCTTTTTCAGGATACATCATACCAGTCGGATTGTTAGGGTGACAAACAAATAAAATGTCAACCTTCTCTATTTCGTTTAAAACAGTCTCAATATTCCACTGCCAGCCTCTTTCTTCCTCTAAGGAAAGATGCCGTATTGTACAGCCATATGCAAGACATGCCCGCTCGTATTCTACAAATGTTGGCTGAAGAATGCTTGCCTTTTTGTTTGCAAAAAGAGAAGCAATTAAGAAAAAAGCTTCTGCTGCTCCATTTGTACACAAAATGTTTTCACTAGATGTTTTTTCTCCTAAAGCAATATAACTTGCTAATGTTTCTGCATGCTGCTCTGGATATGAAAACATCGATTGATTTCTTTCTTCTATTCCTTCGTAAAGAGAAGAAGGAATACCAAGTGGGTTAACGTTCACGCTAAAATCATAATAAAGCTCTCGATCTTGAACATTGAGTGCTTTTAAAAAGTTTTTTGGGTTAGCTCCATGTGAGGGCAACAAAAAGGCCACCTCCAATTAAAATAAAAAAAGAATAATAAAGAACCCCTCGGTTCATAATTTGAATGGTCTCTTTAATCATAGACGCCTTCAGTTCTTGATCAGGGTTTCCCATATGTGCTCGATGTGAGACAACTCCTTTATATGTATTCACCCCACCAAGCCTAACACCTAAAAGTCCTGCAACAGCACTTTCTAAAAAACCACTGTTTGGACTCGGATGCTTGCGGGCATCACGTTTAACAATCGATAAGACTTCTTTTAACGTATACTTACTTTTATGAATATAGCCTAATACAAGAGCAAATGCTGTTGTGCGGCTCGGAATTAAGTTTAGTAAATCATCTAACCGGGCACTGCAGTAACCAAATTCCATGTACTGCTTATTTTTGTACCCTACCATGGAGTCACACGTGTTCACTGCTCTATAAAATAAAGCAAGAGGAGCTCCGCCAAACAGAGCAAAGAAAAGAGGAGCGGTTATGCCGTCACTTACGTTTTCAGCCACCGTTTCAACGGTAGCACGCGTTACTTCCCCTTTTGACAACGCGTCTGTATCTCTTCCTACAATCATTCCAACACTAGCACGAGCTCCGTCTATATTTTCTGCGTTAAGCGGCTCATGAACTTCAAGAGCTGCCTTTGCAAGTGATGTTCTGGCAATTGTTGTTGAAATAAGAAGGCCTTCAATTACAATGCCAAATATGTATGATAAATGATAGCAAAAATAAATGAAGATTCCACTCGCTATAACAGTCCAAAAAAATAAAAAAAGCGGTGGGGTGATCCCTTTCAATTTTCGGTGTTTCCCTCTATTAAAAAGGCGATCACACCATGAAATTTGGGCTCCAAAAAAGCGAACAGGGTGTGGCCAATTCTCAGGATCTCCTACAATAAAATCAATGAAAAGAGCGAGAACAATAGCAGCAAGATGTGCAAAAATAATTAATGAAATATCCACTCTCTTTCTCCTTTTCTCTTCAATATGGAAACGCGAAACTTTTCTAAATGTTCTGTCGGTTAAAACCATAAAGAAGGCCAGTCCCCTCTGGAGACCAACCTACTCTTCTTACTTGTAGACTTCTGGATATACGGCTTTAGCCATATCTTCTAATCCATTAACAAGGCGTGGACCAGGACGCGTTACTTCATCAGAATTGAGATCTGTAATGCTGTTTGTTTCTACAGCTTTAACAGCCTCAAAACCAGGACGCTTTTTAATATTTGCTACTGCGTTTTTATCTGCTGCTCCATAGGTTGTTAAAATCACATCGGGATTTAAGGCCACAACATCTTCTTTTGAAAGCTGTACCCATCCTTCTTGATCTTTCGCTACATTTTCAGCTCCGATAAGGGTTAACATTTCGTTCATGAACGTCCCTTCTCCTGTAGTGTAAAGGTCAGAAGAAATTTCAACCCAGACTTTTTTCTTGTCTTTCACTTCTTTTGCCTTATCGGTAATTTCTTTGACACTCTCTTTCATGTCAGCAATCGTTTCTTCTGCCTTCTCAACATGACCTGTTAAAGCGCCAATTGTTTCAATTGATTGGTATGTAGCATCAAATGTTTGAGCATCTTTAACCACAAACACTTTAATTCCTGCATCTTCAAGCTGTTTATAAAGATCTGAACCGCTTGCCATTGTAGAAGCATGTGCTAAAACAAGATCCGGATTTAAAGCAATAATCTTCTCTACGTTTGGCTCCATGCCGCCCACAGATTCCTTCTCTTTTACTTCTTTCGGATATGTATCATTATCCGTCACACCGACAACCTGTTTCCCTGCTCCAATGTTATATAAAATTTCTGTATTACTTGGAATAAGAGAAACGACTTTTTTCGGCTGCTTTTCTAGCTTAACCTTTTCACCGCGCGCATCCTCTATTGAGACTGGATAAACTTTGTCTTGCTGTACAGAAGCGCTATTGTTTTTCGTACTGCTATTGTCATTGCCGCCTGAATTACATGCACTAAGCACGAGTACAACGGCAAATAAAAGCATATAAAGCTTTTTCACTTCTTTTCCTCCTTCTACTTTCTAAAGATTCCGCCTTTCTTCTATATGAATGAACTTCTGCTTATGAAGAATACGACCTCTCCTCTTTTTCACTCACAAAAGAGAAAAGCTCGTTCTGTAAAAACACATTCTCTATTTCAGAAAGTTGGCTAAAGCTAGTATATCCTACATATTTTGAAAAGAAAATAGGTGAGGAAATAAAAACAGGGGAAGGCTTTCTAACAAGCTTTTTCACAATGCTCATAAACCTTGCTATAGTGAACATATCATATGTGACTCTCGTATGATACGTAAGGGGTGAATGGTCTATTACTCAGGCTTTTAATAAGGCCTGAGTCTTTTTATGTTAAAAAAGAAAGAATCTCAGCGAAGGAGACGACAACGGGAGGAAGAAATTCTTCTTTTCTTGCTCTCTCAGCGCAAACTGCTAGCTTATAACCGTCAAGATCATATATTTGGCAGAAAAAATCTTGAATCTCATGTTCTTCTTTTTCACAGAAAAAGGTTACTCCTTCATCGTTCCTTTTGATAGAAATAGTATCAGGACTAATCGCAAATCCTTTTCCAACGGCTTTTACATAGCTTTCTTTACATGCCCAAAGCTCGTAAAAATACTCCTTGTCCTCCTTCATGATTCTTTTATATTCTTCGCTTGTAAAAGCTATTTTTGCAACTTCCTCATTTTTCTCTTTCACTTCTTCAATATCAATCCCTACTTCACAATCATGAAAAGCACAAGCAACCCAATCCCCCGAATGAGAAATATTAAAATAGGAGGCCGGGTTTTCTTTAATATATGGTTTTCCATAAGCATTTTGAGTAAACGTACACATTGGCTGAGATGGATGTTTTTCCTCATAAAGAAACCGAAGAAGAAGTTCACCAAGAGTTGTACGATATTTGTCACTAAGATGATAAAGCTTGGTGACCTTTTCTTTTTTCCCTTGCGATACTCCTTGCAACAAGAAGTTTAGCTCTTTTTGTTGTAAAGGATGTGGTAATTTGCATAAGTACACTTCGACCATATTGATTTCCTTTCATGTGAAAAAGAGGAGAAGATTCTCCTCTTTTTTTACTTTTTAATTTGAGCAAGTTCTGCTCCTTTTTTATGTTTTACTGTAGTATTTTCGCGTGCTCCTACTGTTAAGGAAACTAAAAAAGCGATAAATAAAATAAGAGCTGCTCCTCCTAATGAAGCTTGATAAGGAAGTAAACTTTCTCTTGACGACGATCCAAATTGGAATAAAGCAATAATTCCTGCAAGGACAGCTAATCCGATGGAAGAGCCTAATCGATTTTGCACTTGAAAAAGCGTTGTAGCCCGCCCCATTGAAGAAGAAGAAACATTGGCAAAAGAAGTAAACTGCACAGTTACAACAGCATGTCCAAGTGAAACTCCTATCCCAAATAAGATGATACGAAACACCCATGGATTAGCGATTAATCCTGCAAAACTTAATAAAACAAAAAGAAGTGCAGCAACTAAAAGGCCTGTGGAAATGACGTTTTTGGCTCCCCATTTTTTGTTTGAAAAAGGAACAAGTCTTGATGCAAGCATAAGACCCAATGCTTCTGGAAAAAGGACAAGCCCACTCTCAAGCGCAGAAGCTCCAAGCGCACTTTGATACATGAGAGGAAAAACGTACAGCATCCCAAGCAGTCCGCCAGAAGCTAAAAAAGAAATCAGGCACATTTTCTTAAAATTGTCTTCAGCAAGAAGGCGAAGAAAAAGCATAGGCTGCTCGATTTTTAATTCCAGCAAAACAAAGAATGTTAATAAAACAATGCCAGCAATTCCTGTTATTAAAACCGTAGAGGAAAGACCTTCACTCGGAGCTTCAATAAGGGCATAAAGTAAAAAACATAAACCAGGTGCGCTTAGTAAGAAACCAAAAGCATCGAATTTACCTGCTTTTTGTTCCTTATGCTCCTTCAAGAAAAGGAGTGCAAAGATAATCGTAAAAAGGCCAAAAGGCACGTTAATATAAAAAATCCATCTCCATGAGGCCATGTCAACAAGTAACCCACCGACAACAGGACCAATGGCAGGCGCAACGGCAATTGGAAGCAGCAGCGAGCGAGATGCTCTCGCTCGTTCTTCCTTTGAAAAAATTCGAAAAAGCATTGCCATTCCAACAGGTGTTAAAAGTCCTCCTCCAATCCCTTGGAGAATACGAGAAACATTTAGAGCACCTAAACTATTTGAAAGCCCACAAAGAATGGACGCCCCTGTAAACAAACTCAGCGCAAGAATAAAAATCCGCTTTGTCCCGAACCGATCTCCAAGCCATCCTGAAAGAGGCAAAATAACCGCAAGACTCGTAATATAGCTTATATTCAAAGAACTTGTCGCAGACGGGGAAATGCCGAATTCTCTGCTTATTGTTGATAACGCTACATTCACAATTGTGCCATCCATAGCAGCCATAAACATTGCTGTTACATAAATAATGCTTATGACTGTTTTCGGATGAAGCTCTTTTCTCATTTTAAAACTCCGCTTGCTAAAGATTCTTTTAATGAGAGTGGACGCATATCTGTCCACTCTTCATTAATATAAGCTAAGCACTTTTCTCTCGTGTCTTCTCGGTAAGAAATTTCCCAGCCGAGCGGAACATCTAGAAAAGCAGGCCATAAAGAATACTGTCCTTCTTTATTTAGTAATACAACGTACAGTTCATCATCACGTTCAAATGGATTTGACATGCGTTTTCTCTCCTTCATTTTCAATTCTTTCAAGCGCTTGTGCTAAAAGCTCGCCTATCTCAGCGAGAGGCTTCGGCTGGCACATATCTTTATGACGACAATCGATGTCATATTGCTCGATTTCCCCATCTAAATACGTCTTCCATGCATCTGGTGAAATAGGATCAAACCATTCTGGGATAATCGTTGATCTAAAGAACATAAGATTTCCTTTAAAGGACTGTGGCTTATACTCTCCTAAAATACGAACCGAGTTTCGATACGTTTCCTTCAAGCGTACGATTGTTTCGTCACTAAGGCTTGCTAATGCACTTCCATCTTTTTTCAGGATGTTAATGGCGCTTTCCATTGTGAGTGGTTCGTTTTCTCCAAAGTGATCTGGATCATATCCCCCGAGCGCTAAAAGAGCGATAAGAGCTTCTTCTTCATCAGGTCCTCCTTTTAATGGTAAGAAATGACTCGGATATGCATCAAGCAAAGCGAGAAGACGTACTTCTTCTCCTTCACGTTGAAGTCTTGTGGCCATAGCATGCACAACGTTTCCGCCGAGTGACCAACCAATAAGATGATATGGCCCATGAGGTTGAACGGTGCGGATTTCGTTCACGTAGTCTTCTGCCATTTCATCAAGCGTACGTGGGAATGCATTATCTTCTGAAATTCCTCTCGCCTGCAGTCCATAGATTGGATAATCAACAGATAAAGCTGTCATAAGACCCGCATAGCACCAGCTTAATCCTCCAGCAGGGTGTACGCAGAAAACAGGGTTGCGCTGTCCGCTTTTTCGAAGAGGTAAAAGAACGTTGAGAGAATTCTCTTCTCCACCTTCATCAATCTGTCTTGCAAGCCCAGAAACGGTTGGGGCTTCAAATAAATGTCCAATATTTAATTCCACACCAAGAGCATCTCGAATTTTTGAAATAAGCTCAACAGCTAGAAGTGAATGTCCTCCTAGGTTGAAGAAATTATCATGAATGCCAACACGTTCTAACTGAAGGACGCGCGTAAAGATATCGCAGAGCAGCTCTTCTTTTGGCGTACGTGGATAATCTCCTTCTCCTTTGTAGTTAAAGTCTGGGAGTGGAAGCTTTTTGACATCAAGTTTTCCATTCACTGTAAGCGGAAACTCTTCCATCTCAATGAAAGCTGTTGGAACCATATAATCAGGAAGGTGATTTCTTACGTGAGCGCGAATTTCTTCTTCTTTTCCTTCTCCATGAGAAGTAGGAATATAGTAAGCAATTAGCTTTTGCGTTGAAATTTCATCTCCTCCGACAACAACAGCAGCACTTTCGACAAACTCAGACTGAAGCAATACAGACTGAATCTCGCCAAGCTCAATTCGGAAACCGCGAATTTTCACTTGATGATCCGCTCTCCCTATATAGTCAAGCGTTCCATCGTGACGGTATCTAGCTTTATCTCCTGTTCGATACATACGAGAACCTTCTTTGCCATATGGATTAGCTACAAATCGCTCTGCAGTTAACCCTGGACGATTTAAATAACCTCTTGCAAGTCCCTCTCCACTTACGTACATTTCACCAATAACGCCTGGAGCAACAGGACGCAGGTAATCATCTAAAACATAGATCCCTAAATCTTTTATATTTTCACCAATTAGGCTATTTCCATGATGAGAAAGGCTTTCAAGACCTAATTCTAGGAAACTTACATGCACGGTCGTTTCGGTAATTCCATACATATTAATAAGCGTTGGCCTATTTTCCTCATGACGGCTGTACCACTCTTCTATACGCGAGAGGTCAAGAGCTTCACCGCCAAATATAATAAATCGAAGCTTCAATTCTCCTCTTAGGTTCTCATTCTCTCTTTCTTCCCTCATAAATTGATAGAAAGCAGAAGGCGTTTGATTCAGAACCGTGACACCCTCACGCACAAGCAATTGAAGAAACTCTTTTGGAGATCGACTTACAGTATGCGGTACAATAACAAGCCTTCCTCCTCTAAGAAGCGCTCCCCATATCTCCCATACGGAAAAATCGAAAGCATAGGAATGGAACATTGTCCAAGTGTCATGCTCGTCAAAATGGAACCATTCTTCTGTTGAGTCTAATAGTCTGATTACATTGTGATGTGGAATCACAACTCCCTTTGGTTTTCCAGTTGAACCTGATGTGTAAATAACGTAAGCAGGATGATTTCTTTCCAATGAAGAGAGTCGTTCTTCATCTTTCACATTATAAGAAGAATAAGAGCTTACATCTTCTCTGTCTAAATAAAGCGTGAATCCATCTTCAGCCGAAATCGTGATTGTGCTGTTAGACAATGTGAGAAGACCTGAAGGTTTTGTGTCTTGCAAGATAAACTCTAGTCTGTCACTTGGATATGTTGGATCAAGTGGAACATAAGCAGCACCTGTTTTTAATACGGCTAAAATACTGACAATCATCTCTACAGATCTTGGGAAACTTAAAGCAATAAAGTCTTCAGGACCGACTCCTTTTTCAATAAGAGAGCGTGAAAGTCTATTTGCTCGTTCATTCAGTTCTCTATAAGTTAAATAATCTCCGTCGAACACAAGCGCAATATTGTCACGATAGAGATGTGCTTTCTCTTCAAATAATTGAGCAATTGTAGCCGGACCGTCTTGAGTAGTGATGCTTGGTTGTTTTATTAGCTTTGTTTTTTCTTCCTCTGTTAAGATATCTAAGAAGGAAATGTGCTCATCTTGATGATCTACGGCTTCTTCTAAAAGTTTGCACCATCTTTTCACCATTTTTATGGCACTCTCTTCTGTAAACAGATCTTTGCTATATTCTAAAAAGCCGTGAATTCCTTGCTCACTTCCGTTCTTGTCATACTGCTCGCGCAGCTCAATTGTTAAATCAAACTTTGAAGCTCCTACATTAGGCATTTCCACTTCTGCTTCTGTTCCCTTAAGCGTAAGAGAAGGTTCTGCCGTATTTTGTAGAGCTAGCATAACTTGAAATAGAGGGTGTTTTGATCTTGAACGCGTTGGATTTAATTCTTCTACTAGTCGTTCAAATGGTATATCACTATGCTCGTATGCATCTAAATTCACCTTGCGAACGCGTCCAAGCAATTCGCGGAATGTAGGATTTCCTGACGTGTCTGTTCTAAGAACAAGTGTATTAATGAACAAGCCAACAAGCTCTGTTAAAGCATCATCATTTCTTCCTGCAACAGGTGATCCAATAGCAATATCTTCTCCTCCTCCAAGTCGAGTAAAGAGAGCGGAAAGTCCTGCTTGCAGTACCATAAACAAGCTTGTGCCATTTTCTTTCGCAATTGCACTAAGTTTTTGATGAAGCTTGCTTTCTACTGAAAATGGAATTGTTCCACCTTGATAGCTTGACTGAACTGGTCGCGGGTAATCTGTTGGAAGCTCGAGCTCCTCTGGCAACTGTGCCAACTCTTTTTTCCAAAATGAAAGTTGTTCTTCAATTCGGTCTCCTTCTAGAAAACTCTTTTGCCATAACGTATAGTCCCTATATTGAACAGGTAGCGGTGTAAAGCTAGGCGTTTCTTCCTGACAACGAGCGTTGTATGCAAACGCTAAATCTTTCATCACTGGTGCAAGCGACCATCCATCACAAGAAATGTGGTGGAATAACAGCAACAGTACGTGCTCTTGTTTATTTAGGCTAAAAAGATAAACGTGAAACGGCGGTTCTTCTGAGAGACGGAACGAATAACGAATAGCCTCTTGAAGCCTCTCATCAAGTTCGCGTTCTTCTACTTCTTTTACTGTCAAAGGTAACAAGCGTTCCTCCCTTATTTCTTGATAAGGAACTCCTTCTCTTTCTTTATAAAGAGTGCGAAGTGGGGCATGTCGTTCAACTACGTCTCCAATTGCTGATTTTAGCGACGTAACGTCAAGTTCCCCTTTAATTTTAGAAACGACTGGAATGTTATACGTTGGACTCCATCCTTCTAGATAATGAAGAAACCATAAACGCTGCTGTGCAAAGGAAAGTGGCACTTCCCCACTGTAATTCACTTTCTGAATCGGTGGTCGAGCTGCTTTTCCCTCTTCTAGTAGAACGGCAAGCTCGGCTACTGTACAATGATCAAAAAGCGCGCGTAAACTAATTTCCACACCAAACGTCTTACGAATACGCATTAATAAAACAGAGGCTAATAGAGAGTGACCTCCAAGATGGAAGAAGTCATCGTCAATTCCAACGCTTGTCACCCCTAGTACATCGATAAATAAATCTCTTAGCATCTCCTCCTGAGGGGTACGAGGCGCTCTTCCTTCTAGAACCGAAACATCTGGCTCTGGTAGAGCCTTGCGATCAATTTTCCCATTTGGAGTTTGCGGAAGCTTATCCATCGTCATAAAGATAGCTGGAACCATATATTCTGGTAATTGTTCACTAACGTACTGACGCAGTGCTCGCGTATCAACTTCTTCTCCCTCTAGAGGAACAATATAAGCAACAAGCTGATCTGAGCCAGCATCTGTTTTTCGTACAATAACTGTACTATGAGATACAGTCTCATAAGCTGAAATCACATTTTCAATTTCTCCCAGCTCAATTCGGAAGCCGCGCATTTTGATTTGGTGATCCGCTCTGCTTACATATTCAAGTGAACCGTTTTTACTAAACCGTACAATATCACCAGTGCGATACATTCTTGTTCCAGGTTCAAAAGGATTTGCAATAAAACGTTCGCTTGTTAAAGAAGGTCTATTAAAATATCCGTGAGCAAGTCCTTCTCCTCCAATATAAAGTTCACCAAGCGTACCGTACGGGACAGGCTGTAAGGCGCTGTCTAACACGTACATTGTTGTATTTAAGATCGGTGTCCCAATGTTTGGTGTCTCGTTACCATCTTTAGAGAATGTGACAGAAGACGACCAAATCGTAGTTTCAGTTGGACCATAAAAGTTCGTAACTTCGCAATCTAGTTCTCGGAAATGACCTAAGAGATCTCCTGGTAGTGCCTCTCCTCCGACAAGCACGCGAAGTCCTCGTACGGCTTCTCTACTATAGGAAAGAAGGGCTCTCCACAACGTTGGTGTGGCTTGCATAACCGTCACTGCTTCTTTTTGTAGAAGGGACGCAAGCTGTGCTTGATCTTGTACTTCTTCCTTTTTCGCAATCACACACTGTGCGCCGCTTAAAAAAGGAAGGTAAAGTTCAAGAGCTGAAATATCAAACGAAATAGTTGTTACAGCGAGCAACTTGTCCTCTTTTTTCATCGAAACATCATGCTGCATAGCATGCAAAAAGTTAACTAAACTCTTTCTTGAAATGACAACACCTTTTGGGTTTCCTGTTGAACCAGAGGTATAAATCATATAAGCAGGAGACTCCTCTGAAACGAGAAGGATTTCTTCCCGAGCATCCTCATAAGAGGCGAGTTTATACTGAACATGTTCTTCATCTAGTACAAAACGATCTACTGTTTGATCATCTAAAGAAGGGGCAGACTTCTCATCTGTTAGAACAAGCGAAGGTTTTGCATCCTGAAGCACGTAAGAGATTCGTTCTGCTGGATACTCTGGATCAATTGGAACATAGGCAGCCCCTGCTTTTAATACAGCAAGCATTGAAATAGCCATGTCCACCGATCGATCCATCATAATTCCAATAAAATCTTCACTCTTTACTCCGTGCTCTCTTAGCAAACGAGAAAGTCGATTTACTTTTTCATTTACTTCTTTATATGTAAGCGAAACAGAGCTGTCTGAAAAAGCCGTTCTTCCCTCATATTGTTCTACACTATGTTCAAAGAGTTCTACTAGCGTTTGAGGTGGAAGCTTTACAGTGGTATCGTTATATTCCGCTAACTGCGCTTGCTCTTTTTCAAGCAAAAGAGGTACTTTTCCAACGGTAAGAGATGTTTGGCTTTCCATAAACATTTGAAGGAGTTGTAAGAAACGTTCGCTATGAAGGGCGATATCTTCTTTTGTATAGATAGAAGCATTTCCTTCTACATCAATACGCAGACCATTTTCATCTTCTTGGTCATACACATTAAAAGTAATATCATCAACTGGACCTGTTGCAAGCTTATGCGTAGTAGCTTTATATCCTCCAAAATTTAGCGCATATTGAAAAGGCATAATATTAATTTGTGGACCAAAGATACGTTCATTCCCACCGACCTTTCCTAATTTTCTTCGTAGCTCCTCATGTCTGTAGCGACGGTGTGGACGTATTTTTCGCATCTCGCTTGAAACAGCTTCGATAACGTCTAAGAAATTCATGCTCGAAGTAATCTGAAGACGAAGAGGAAGAAGATTCAAAGCCATCGTTGGAACGTGCAGAGCAGCAGACCCTAACCTGTTCATCATTGGCAAACATAGTACAACGTCTTTTGTCGATGTTAAACGATGGATGTAAACCGCGAGAGCTGCTGTAATCGTTTCGTGCCAGTTTCTGCTTGAGACAGAAGATGATTTTACTTCTCTAACCATGTTGCTCGGCAAATATACGGTATGTTGCACAATATCTGAAGAAGGATTCGAAACCTCTTCCCCTAAACTCACAACATCAGGATTATCTTCAAAATAGTTCATCCAAAAGCTTTCATCATCGCGAAACTTCTTTGATTGGTAATACGCTACATCTTCTTCTAATACGTTGGTGAAAGGAGAAAAGGTTCCTACCTCTTTCTCTCCCTTGAGAAGAGATGTATAAAGGCTTGCTACTCTTTTTGTGAGAAGCGAAAAACCAAATGCATCCATAGCAATATGGTGAATACGCTGATACCAGAAGAAGCGCTTGGACTCTATTTTAAAAACAGCTTGTAAAAAAAGAGGATCTTTCTCTAGTGAAATAGGCTTAGCTAAGTCTTCACGCATCCACTTCTTTGCTTTCTCTTCTGCATTTTCTTCATGACTTAAATCTATGTAATGTACGTTCACAGGCTTTGATTCATCGAAGATTTGAAAAGGTCCGTTTTCATCCTCTGAATAAGAAACGTGCAAGGCATCAGCTTCTGAAACAGCTTCTTTAATTGCCTCTTGAAGCTTTGTGATATCTATATCACCATTAAGATCTATGTATTCACCTGTGTTGTATATTGGATTCTTCGGGTCTAACTGTTGTGCAAACCAAATACCAGATTGCGCGCCGGACAGGGCCCAGCGCGTTTTTTCACTCTTCTTCATCTCATCAGCTCCCTACTCATTCTACTTTTGCAAACGTTTTTTCTTTGCCTTGGGAAAGCAGTTTCGTCCATGTGGCTATCGTTGGTTGCTCTGCAAGCGTCATAAAGGTAATCTCTTCGTTATAATCTCTCCATTCTTCTACAAGACTCATAATCCGAATAGAATCTAATCCTAGATCTGTTAAATCGTCATTGTCATCGATTTCTGATTGTGAAATTTCAAGAAGAGAAGCTACCTTTCCTTTTACGTCTATTCCTTTTTTGCTTTCTAACTGATGAATTAAATTGTTTGTCGATAATGTAAAAGCGCATCGTTCTGAAGCATACTTCAGCGCCATATTGTGGTTCTCTAAAGAAAAGTCTCCAAGTGCATCGCCAACAAAAAAGGCTTGGATATCTTCCATAAATGCTTCCCCTGCCGTTATCAAGCAGCCAATATGTGCATAAACACCGCAAATGATAAGCTGATCGCGTCCCTCTTTTTTCATTCTCTCTAACAAGTCCGTGCGTTTAAAAGCACTATATCTCCACTTCGTTAGCACAACATCCTTTTCTGAAGGTGACAGCTCTTTTAAAATTGACGTTTGCTCTGGATCATCTTTCAATCCTTCTCCCCAAAAGTCTTGTAACAGCGCACGATCACGCGGATCTTGGTTTCCAGGCTGGGCTGTATAAACAACAGGTATTCCGAGGTTATCGCACGTTTTTTTCAATAAAGCAATGTGCTCTACAAGCTCGGGAACTGGCGACTGTTCTCGATCAAAGGAATTTAGGAAATATTCCTGCATATCATGTACAAGTAGGACGGCACGGCTTGCGTCAGGCGTCCAGTTTACTCTGTTTTTTGGAAAATCTTTTTCAGTTGGCATATTGTATGATGTAATAGATGGAAGACCCATCAAAATCACTCCTTTTTTATACTAAAGTTTGTTGGTTAAGCTTTTCTTCAATCATTTGTCGTAAACTCTTTTTATCCACTTTTCCAAGCGGGGTTTGCGGGAATTTTTGAACAAATTCAATTCGGTCTGGAATTTTAAATGCCGCAAGTCCGATCTCTTTTAGAAACTTTTTAAGACTTGCTGCTTTCACTCCCTCGCGATACGGGATAATATAAGCGCATGAACGCTCTCCTAAAAACGGATCTGGCATAGAAACGATCGCCGCATCATAGACATCCTCATGTGCAAGCAGATGGTTTTCTACTTCTTCAGCTGCAATTTTCTCTCCGCCGCGATTAATTTGATCTTTATGACGTCCTTCTACTGTGATGTAACCCTCTTCATCTACTTTGACAAGGTCACCTGTACGGTAAAATCCGTCTTTTGTAAATGCTCGTTCGTTATGAGAACCGCCTTTATAGTAACCTTGAATTGTATAAGGACCACGAGTTAATAGTTCACCAACTTCAGAGATTCCAACGATTTGGTCATTTTCATCCACAATACGAATTTCATCGTACTCTGACATCGGCTTTCCCTGGGTGAAAATAACTCGCTCGTCTGAATCATGAAGACGCGTATAGTTTACAAGACCTTCCGCCATTCCATACACTTGTTGAAGCGTGCATCCAAATGCAGGAGAAATTCGTTTCGCCGCCTCAGCGCTTAGCTTAGCACCGCCAACCTGTATCACTTGTAAACTTGATAAATCTTCATTTCTCGTTTTTCTTGCTTCTAGCCAAATAAGCACAACAGGAGGAACAACACCTGTAATTGTGACGTTTTCCTTTTCAATAAGTGCAAAGGCTTCATCAGGGCTAGGATCTCTCGCAAGAACAACTTTCCCTCCACCATATAGCGTTCCAAGTACACCTGGTGAGCTTAAGGGGTAATTATGCGCAACAGGAAGAACGGTAAGATATACGCTATCTTCATTCATTCCGCAAATTTCATTGCTTTTTACTAAACTATAAATATAGTCATTATGCATTCTCGGAATCAGTTTTGAGCGTCCTGTGCTTCCTCCTGATAGCTGGAGAAAAGCAAAGTCATTTGGTTCAACATCCTCTGTGAAAGAAGCCCCTTTTTCATACATATCGCTAAGTGAGAGGAACTCTTCCGCCTCTCCTACTACAATGACATGTTTTAAAGAAGGAGTCTCTTTTTGGACTTCACGTGCAAGCTTCCGGTAATCATATCCACCGTGCTTATCGTAAATAATGTAAGCAGCAGCTTCTGCAAACTCACAAAAATATTGAATCTCACTATAGCGGTGTGACGGCAAAGCAAAAACAGGAAGAACACCTAACCGGAATAAAGCAAAGCATACTTCAAAGAACTCTGCTTCATTTGGAAGCTGCAAGACGACTTTATCGCCTTTTTTCAATCCAAGCTTTTGAAATCCAGCGGCAAGCTCATCTGCTTTTTGATCTAATTCCCTATAGCTCAACTCTTTTGTATTACTTTTTATAGCGATTTTTTCTCCATATGTTTTAGCGCGGTCTTTCAACATGCTGCCAAACGTTTCGTTTGTCCAACATTCTTTTTCATAAAAATGAAAAAGCTCTTCCGGCCACGTTGGAAATCCTGACGTCATTCTTTTTCCTCCTCATTAATTCCCATTGCTCGCAGCATTGTTTTAAACTTTGCCGCTGTTTCAGCTCGCTCCTCGCTTGGAATGGAACCTTCAACAATTCCAGCACCAGCGAAAAGACGAAGAGATTCTTCTAATACTTCAGCACAACGAATCGTTACAATCCACTCTCCATCTCCATTTTCATCGCACCATCCTACAGTGCCAGTGAAAAAGCTACGGTCAAACGGCTCAATATCCTGAATCTTCTGACGAGCTTGTTCAGTCGGTGTCCCGCATACAGCAGGTGTTGGATGAAGCACATGAGCAAGATCAAGCGAAGAAATGCTGTCATCTGCTACTTCTCCTGTTATCACTGTTGATAAATGCCACATTGTTTCGGTATGAAGCAGTTCTGGTTTTTCTGGTACATGTAGATTTTTACAATATGGCTTAAGTGCCCGAGTAATTTCTTGAACAACAAACGCATGTTCATATAAGTCTTTTTCAGAAGAAAGAAGCTCTTCACTTCTTCGTTTATCTTCAATCGGATCTTTGCTTCGCGGTCTTGAGCCTGCTAGAGGATTTGAAACAATTTGGTTGCCACGTTTGGCAATTAAAAGCTCGGGACTTGCTCCTACAAGCGTTTTGTTATCTACCTCATCACTAACGTTAGCGGCAAATGTATAACCATGCTGATTTTTTGAAGCGAGCTTATATAAAAGCTCTGGTACGTTAATTGCTTTTGAAGCGGATACTAACAAGGAGCGAGCTAGAACAATCTTGTTGATTTCTCCCTCTCGGATACTTTGTAATCCAGCTTTCACTCCTTCTTCGTATTCTTCTCCGCTTGGAAAAGAGCGTACTTCATATTGAATGTCCTCGTTAGAAAAATCGTGTTCTTTCACTTTTTCTGTTTCTTCAATATGAACATGTTCAGGAATGATAAGTTTAGACGATTGAGACGGCAAAAATGGAATGGCTCCAACAGCAATTGGCCTCTCATATCCTTGTTGTTTTGCATTATGTAATAATTCTTTTACTGTGCTTGGTATTTCGTTTCTTTCTGTAAAAGGGACTTCTTTTACTTTTCCTTTTCCAAGTAACGTTTTTGTTGGTGAAGAAAAGAAAAAGTCTCCTTTCTCATACTGTTCAAGCAATGGTTTTGTAGCTTCCTCCATTACGCTTTGCTTCATCTTTTGTTCCTCCTTTTAAGGTTATACACCTAGGGTTGCGCCCCCATCGACGCACAAACTATTCATCGTAATATGACCTGCTTTGTCAGACGATAGAAATAAAACGGCTTCTGCAATATCTGATGGAGTTGCTATTTTGTGAAGAGGTATACCCGTTTTATACGTATCAAGGGAACCTTTGATAAGGTTTTCTTCTCCTTTTTCGTCTTCCCATAGCAATTTCAGCATGTCTGTGTTCGTTGATCCTGGAGCTACAACGTTACAACGAATTCCAAACTGAGCAAGCTCTAATCCTAGACATTTCGTGAACATCGTTGCAGCTGCCTTTGATGAAGCATAAGCAGCCATATCTATTCTTGGCATATGGCCTGCATTTGAACTAACTGTTACGATAGAGCCACGTCTTCTATTGATCATATAGCGGCTCACTGTTCGAGACATAACAAATACTCCTGTTGTATTGACTGCAAAAGTTGCCGCCCAATCTTCATCGCTAAGTTCAACTGTTTTTCCCATCCGAAGAACGCCTGCAACATTTGCTAAACATTCAATAGGCCCTATATTCTTTTCAATATCATCAATTATTTCTTCAACATCCTTGCTTTTTGTAATATCTACTGAAAAAGCCTTTGCCTGATAATGTTCACTCTTTAAACTTTCTTCAACAGCGTGAAGATTTTGAACATTTTGATCCAATAAAGCAACAAAAAACCCTTCCTGAGCAAATCTCCTTGCTACTTCTTTCCCAATCCCTTGAGCTGCTCCTGTTATAAGGGCAACACTAGGCTTTCCTTCACCCATATCTTCACTTCCTTCTCTTCTATGCTGAAAAATTATCTTAGTAGTGCTTAATCAATTGATAATGATTTTCACTATCGATTGAACAGTTCAAATGATAATACTTCTCAACTACTCTCGTCAACCCTCTCAAACTTCTTAAAGAAAAAAAACAACTTTTCGACTATCTTTCTTTAAAATCCTAGAGCTATTTTTTTTTTTAGAATCCCCCTTATATATAAAGAGTTTTCTCTTCTTTCACGCTTCTTTTTCCTTTATTTTCTAAGTCTAAAGACCTAAACACGTTATCTAAAGAAGCTTATTATTTTTATTTTTTTCAAATTCTTCCTTGAATTTTAGAAGATTTCTCGCTATATTGATAATGATAATGATTATCAGTATCATGAATTCAGAAAGGAGAACACGCTATTTTAGCTGTACATACAAAAAATATAAAAGGGGTTAGGAACATGAAGAAGAAAATTGCTCTAATTGGAATGTCTACTTTACTTACGCTAGGACTTGCTGCATGCAACACAGAAAAAACAGCTCAGCAGTCTGATTCAAAAGCAGAAGAGACGAGCGCAAAGGAACAAACGATCAAATATTTAGGAAAAGAGTACACTCTCCCTGCTAACGTGGATAAAATTGCAGCAGCAAGCTTAGAATCGATGGAAGATTCTGCAGTGCTTGGCATTAAACCAGCAGCAACAATTACAGTAGGTGGGAAAATACCTGAATATTTAGCAAAAGACTTAGATGGGGCTACAGGCATTGGGGAAAAAATGCAGCCTGACGAAGAAACACTTCTCAATGTGGATCCTGACGTGATTTTATGGACATCAAAATCTCCTGAGAACGTGACTGAAAAGCTAAATAAAGTCGCTACAACCATTCCATACTCTCACGTTTCAGCAAACTGGAAAGATAACTTGCTTCTCTTAGGAGGACTAGCAGGGAAAACAGACAAAGCGAAACAGATTATTAGCGACTATGAAAAAGAAGCAGCTCAGTTAAAAGAAGATATTAGTGGCTCTGTAAAAGATAAAAAAGTACTTCTTGTACGCGTACGTGGTGGTAACTTGTATGTTTACCCACAAGATGTATATTTTAACTCTTCTCTATACAATGATTTTGGCATCAAAGTACCAGAAGAAATTAAACCTGTAAAAGCACAAGAGCTTGTTTCACTTGAAAAACTTGCAGATATTAATCCAGATTACCTTTTTGTTCAGTTTGCAGATAGCGAGAATGCTAAAACACCAAAAGCATTAGAAGATCTTCAGAAAAACCCCATTTGGAAAAGCATAAAAGCAGTGCAAGATGACAAAGTATTCGTAAATTCTGTTGATCCTCTTTTCCAAGGTGGAACAGCCTATAGTAAACAAGAATTCTTGAAAGCAGCAAAGAAAGACTTAACAAAATAATGTAAGGTGCGTTCACATATGCTAAAAACAAGCGCTATTCCTATTCTAATTTTATGTAGCACTCCATTTCTTGTAATTGCTACGATTCTATTATCCATTTTATATGGAGCAAAAGACATTAGTATTCTTAGCGTTTGGGATGCTTTCATGCATTATGACCCATCGAATGTTGATCACAATGTTATTCTCACCTCTCGTTTGCCGAGAGTGCTAGCAGCCCTGCTTGTCGGGGCTTTTCTAGCTATATCAGGAGCACTTATGCAAGGAATTACACGAAATTACCTTGCCTCTCCTTCTATTATGGGGGTTTCAGATGGATCTGCTTTTGTAATTACGATTTTGATGGTGGTCTCTCCAAACTTAAGTTCAACAACAATGATTCTTTACTCAATCGCAGGATCTGCTCTTGGGGCAGCACTTGTCCTTGGCTTTGGGTCTCTTGTTCCAAACGGCTTGTCTCCAATTCGTCTTGCCATCATCGGAACGGTCATTGGAACATTTTTAAGCGGCATCTCTTCTGCTATTGCCTCTTATTTTCAAGTGTCCCAAAATATAAGTTTTTGGTACAATGCGAAGCTTCATAGTGTCGATATGGACGTTTTAACTCTTTCTGTGCCGGCTGGGATTATCGGAATTTTCCTTGCTCTTTTTATCTCTAAATCTGTCACAATTCTTTCACTCGGTGATGAAGTGTCTACCAATTTAGGAGAACGTACAGGATTGATTAAAACCCTAGCAATTTTAGCGGTTGTGATTTTAACCGGTACAACTGTTGCACTTGTTGGAAAGATTGGCTTTGTTGGCCTTATTATCCCTCACATGACTCGATTTTTAGTTGGGATTGATTATAAATGGCTCATTCCTTGTGCAGGAGCTATTGGAGCTGTTTTTCTTGCTCTTTGTGATGTGATAAGTCGTTTTGTAAACTATCCTTTTGAAACACCTATTGGAGTTGTTACATCCCTTATTGGCATTCCTTTCTTTCTATATCTTGTGAAAAAGAAAGGGGGCGAAAAAAATGCCTAAAGATTCATGGCAGCGCTATACGCTTACAATTATCATTCTGTTGCTATTAATCTTAACAACAGGGTATTTTAGCTTAACAAGCGGGGCGTTCGAAATGACGGTACGAAACGTAGTAGAGACGCTTTTACGCATCAATGAGGATCCTAAATACGATCTTGTTATATTTGATTTTAGACTTCCACGTATTTTAATTGCCGGATTAGTTGGTTTAGGATTAGGAATTGCAGGAGCCGTTATTCAAGGGGTAACGCGCAACGGACTAGCAGACTCAGGGATACTTGGAATTAATTCAGGAGCTGGAACAGCAATTGTTCTATTTATGTTTTTCTTCCAAGGCCAAATAGCTAATTCCGGCTTCGTTTCCCTCATGATTATGCCAATTTTTGGACTTTGTGGAGGCCTTTTAGCCGCCTTCTTAATTTTCATATTTTCATGGCAAAACGGACGAATTGATACAGGAAGACTGATTTTAACCGGAATTGCGATTAGCTCAGGGTTTGGAGCTCTTTCTCTCTATCTTTCTCTTAAAATGAACTCCTCTGATTTTGAAATGGCAACAGTCTGGCTTTCCGGAAGTATTTACGATGCTAACTGGCACTATGTTCTCTCTATCGTGCCTTGGCTGCTCATTCTTATCCCTCTTTTATATCGAAAAGCTCATTTGCTCGACCTCTTTCAGCTTGAAGAATCAAGTATTAAAAGCTTGGGTGTTTCAGTTGAAAAAGAGAAGGTACTTTTACTATTAGGAAGTATTGGGATTGTTAGTGCATGTGTAGCTGTCTCAGGAAGCATTGCTTTTGTTGGCCTTTTGTCTCCACATATTGCAAGAAGGCTTGTTGGTGTTCACCATAGACGCGTTATTCCTGTTTGTGGCGGAATTGGAATGCTGCTTGTTTTACTTTCTGATTATATTGGAAAAACCATTTTTCAACCACTTGAGCTTCCGGTTGGTATCGTGTTATCGATTATTGGTGTTCCTTATTTTCTCTATTTACTTTCAAAAGCAAAAGCTTAGGAGGAATAAAATGAGTATTTTACGAACGGAAAATCTAGCGGCAAGCTATGAAAAGTTCTCAGTGTTTACAGATCTTAATGTAACCATCCCAAAAGGAGAAATCACTACAATTATTGGTCCAAACGGCTGTGGAAAATCAACGTTGCTCAAGACAATGGGGCGTATTTTAAAACAGCAACATGGAAACGTATATTTACAGGGCCAGAATCTAAACAAGATGGCAACAAAACAAATTGCTAAAAATTTATCGCTTCTTCCTCAAACACCAACTGCACCAAGTGAATTAAAAGTAGAAGAACTTGTCTCATATGGACGTTATCCACATCGTACAAATAAAAACAAGCTATCTTCTTATGATAAAGAAATGATCAACTGGGCCCTGGAAGTAACGAGAACATCTTCTTTTAAACATCGTGAAATTGGACAACTATCAGGAGGGCAGCGCCAAAAAGTATGGCTTGCAATGGCACTTGCGCAAGAAACAGAAGTGCTTCTTCTCGATGAGCCAACAACATATCTCGATATGGCCCACCAGCTTGAGGTGTTAGAAATTGTAGAAAATCTAAATAGGGATAAAATGCGCACAATTGTGATGGTTCTTCATGATATCAACCATGCAGCTCGTTTTTCTCACTATATTGTGGCGATGAAAAACGGAGAAATCATTCAAAAAGGCGCACCGCGAGATATTATTACCGAAGATGTGCTGCGCGAAGTTTTTGAAATTGAAGCACGCATTATGATTGATCCGTATAATGGCGCACCTGTTTGCTTTGGATATGATAGCATTGGAAAAAAACAAGAAGAATCATTTGAAAAAGTATATATCACAAACTAATGATGAGAGGAGAAAAAAGATGATTTCTATTCAGTCTGTCAATCATAATGAAGACTCTTTCAACCTTCATTCTAAAGAAGGAGTTTCATATCAAATTTCTGTTTATGTCCCTGATACAGCTCCCCCAGAGCAAGGATTTCCTGTTTTATATGTTCTTGATGGCAATGCTTTTTTTAGAACATTTCGGGATGCTGTTAGACTTCAAGCAAGACGTTCTGCAAAAACAAATGTTTTACCTATGATTGTAGTTGGAATTGGGGACGCTAGACGTGAAGACTTTGTTTCTGAGAGAAGATGCTATGATTTTACTCCCCCCTCTTCTTCTCTTAAATTACCGAAGAAACCAAACGGCGAACCATGGTCTGAAACAGGAGGAGCAGATACTTTTCTAGCTTTTCTAGAGGAAACACTGAAACCTCAGATCTTAGAAAACTATCGGATTGATACTGAAAACGAAGCACTTTTCGGTCATTCACTTGGTGGACTCTTTACTCTTTATTCGCTTTACACAAAACCTTCTCTTTTTAGCGCTTATATTGCAAGCAGCCCTTCCCTTTGGTGGAACGAGCGCGCTATCTTAGCAAAAGAAGAAGAGTTTAGGAACAACCTCCATAATGAGACTTTACATAAAAAGCTATTTGTGAGCATTGGTTCAGAAGAAAAAAGCCATATGGTCACAGACGCACAGGATCTTGCAAAACGATTTTCAGCAATAAACAGCAGCTCTTTTTCTTTTTCTTTTGTCGAAGCAAAAGGAGAAAACCATATGTCTGTTGTTCTAGCCGTATTAAGTCAATCTTTGCGGTTTATATCGCTTCGCACATAAAAAAAGAGAGGATTATGCCTCTCTTTTTTTATTTTACAGACTCCAAAAATTCTTCGATAGATTCTGGAGTTTTAGCATTAGCGCTATGTAGATGCGCCAGTTTTTCTCCGTTTCGATATACAAGAAGTGATGGAATACCCATTACTTGGTTTTCGTCTGCCACTTCTTCAAGCTCATCACGATCAACGGTAAACCACTTTTTATCGTCGTGTTTATTAATGATATCGTCGATAAACATATCAAGGCGCTTGCAGTCTGGGCACCACGTTGTTGTAAAAATCCCAACGTTTATTTCATCACCTGCAATAGCTTGCTGAAACTCTTCTTTTGATGTTAATTTCTTCATACTCTACACCTCCTACTACTCATTATAAAATCCCCTTACTCATTTTTCACGTTTTTTGTTTATCAATTCAACAATTTCTTTTGCTTTTGCAACACTTTTTGCACTAATTGGTTTTCTCACATGACAAGATTCTCGAACACCTGAAAACAAGTGAACTTCCTCAACATCTGTAACATCTAAAAAAGCCTTTAAATTCTCAGGTTTTAACCCTCGGCATCCCGTTAAATGTGGACGATTGCTTTTCTTTAAAAGCCTTTTAATATGTGGAAGACCATTTAAAGCTGTTCGCTCACGCCCTGATGTCCATACACTTTTTACTTCTTTATATTGGGCAAGAAGTTCCAAAGCTTCTCCTTGATCTTTTATAAAATCAAAGGCATTGTGAAAAGAAACATGCATCCCTCTTGCTCTATATAAGAGAAGCTCTAACATCTGTTTGTCAATTTCTCCTTCTTTTGTTAGGCATCCAAAAGATACTCCTTCTACTTTTAATTCCTTCATCATTTCAATGTCACGACACATTGTTTTTACATCATACTTGTTATACGCATATGTTTGACAATGTGGTTGAATAAGAACGCTTAGAGGAACAAATGAAAATTTTTTAATTTCTTCAACAAGTCCAAAGCTTGGCGTTACACCTTCATTTCCAACAGATGACATGACAACCATTCGATCTGCACCATTTTCTTGAGCAATAAGCGCATCTTCCACTGTTGTTACCGCAATTTCTAATAACACAACAGCCACCTCCTCCTGAATTTCTTTTACACTACCCTATCTTTCTCTCAACGAAAAGAGTCCTTTTTGCTAGGTCTTTTTCTTTTTTACGTAAACCAAAATAAAAAATAAGTTGACATAAAAACCGTTTTTCTTATAAACTCTTAACAAATACATTAAGGAGGTTTTCGAATAATGAAAACAAAAGAACTTGCTTTTGTGAGTATGATGGCAGCCATTATGGGCGTATTTGGTCTTTTCCCACCTATTATGCTATCTTTTACACCTGTTCCTATTGTGCTACAAAACTTTGTTGTTATGCTTTCTGGAGGACTACTTGGAGCAAGGCTTGGCGCTTTAAGTCAAGGACTTTTTCTTCTTCTAATTGCAGCAGGCATGCCGCTTTTAACAGGTGGACGAGGCGGATTTAGTGTTTTTGTTGGTCCAAGCGGAGGATTTATATTAAGCTACCCGCTTGCTGCCTTTGTTGTTGGTTTTATTGTACATAAAACAATAAAGAAACAGAATTTTTTAAACATTTTCAGTGCTACAATAGTAGGAGGTATTTTGACTACTTATGCAGTTGGTGTTCCTGTACAGGCCGCTTTTATGAATATCTCTTTTCTTCATGCACTAAAGCTTAGCGTTGTTTATTTACCTGGCGACCTTATTAAGGCAGCCGCTGCTTCCTTTTTCATTTTAAAATTAGCGCGAGTATTACGACCAAAGTTAAAAATAACAACATCTAAAGCATCGTAGAGTGCTCGTTTTTAAAGGTGGAATAACCATGAATATTACAAGTACATATGAAAAATATGCAGACAGAAGTCCGCTTCGTCCTGCCCTTGTTACAGCGAAAGAAACACTTTCTTATAAAGAGTGGAACAATTTAATTCAAAAAACAGCAGGATGGTTTCAAAACTATTCAAAGAAACCTTTAAAAGTGGCCTTTTTGCTCCAAAACAGTCTAGAATTTTTACAAATATTCACTGGGGCATCAAGAGCGGGATGGACAGCTATTCCGCTTGATCCCCGTTCATCACCAATGGAACTAGAAGAACGTCTTTCTCTTTCTTCTCCACACGTTTTACTAACTTCCGCCTCTCTTTCTAGGAAACTCTCTTTTACAAAGAAATTCGCCTTAGTAGAGGATTGGAAAATAGAAGTAGAGAAAACATTACCTTCTCCTGTTCTCTCTGTTGACCCACTTTCCCCTTTCTATATGGGATTCACATCAGGTTCAACAGGAAAACCAAAAGCTTTTCTACGCTCACAGAAGTCATGGGTAAAAAGCTTTGACTGCAACAAAACAGATTTTCATATGCATAGTGAAGAATGCGTGCTTGTACCAGGACCACTTGTTCATTCTTTATTTTTGTATGGAGCTATTAGCACGCTCTTTCTCGGAGGAACCGTCCATCTTCTGGAGAGATTTTCTCCTTCTGCTGTTCTCTCTCTCCTAAAATCCAAAAATATAACAACCGTATACAGTGTTCCAACAATGATTGAGGCACTGCTTTCTAAAGGAGAAAAAGTGAATTCCTCTTTTAAAATGCTCTCTTCAGGTGCAAAATGGGAACCGTCCACGCGTCAAAAAGCTCTTGCCCTTTTTCCTTTTATGAAGCATTACGAATTTTACGGAGCATCTGAACTTAGCTTTGTTTCTGTGTTGAATAATGAAAATCGAAATCATGCTTCTTCTGTTGGCACACCTTGTCAGCATGTTTCTGTTAAAATTGTCGGTGATAAAGGAGAAATTCTCCCTCCTCGTGAAATTGGAACTGTTTACGTAAAAAGCGAGCTGCGTTTTCTTGGCTATTTAAAGGGAGACGGAATAGACTCTCCTAATGAGTGGATGACCGTTGATGATATGGGCTATCTTGATGAACAAGGCTTTCTTTACATTATCGGGCGAAAGCATAATATGATTCTTTATGGCGGCTTAAATATTTTCCCTGAAGAAATTGAAGAAATATTAAAGAAACATGAAAATGTACAAGAAGCAGCAGTCATTGGAGTAACTGACGCTTATTGGGGACAAAAACCACTTGCTTTTATTGTAGGAAATGCTTCAAAAAGAGAACTTTCTTCCTTTGTACGAAAGCACCTTTCCTCGTATAAAGTACCAAGGTTATGGCGGTTTGTGAAGGAACTTCCGTATACATCAAGCGGAAAGATTGCTCGGCAAGCGTTAAAAAATCACCTAGAAACGGAGGAAATACAATGAAGGAAGCCTTAATTGTTCAAGCAAAACGAACGCCAATTGGGCGTCAAAATGGCGTCTTTAAGACAAAAAATGTAGAAGAATTAACAGCTCCTCTCCTTTACGAGCTATCGCGCTGTATTCCTGGAACAATTGATGAAGTTATTTTAGCTCATACAATTGGTCCAGGCGGAAACCTTGCCCGCCTTTCTCTTTTGCAAGGAGGGCTTTCCCCAAGTATCCCTGGCTTAACACTTGATCGTCAATGCGGAGGTGGTCTTGAGGCTATTCGCCTCTCAGCTGCTTTGATTAAAAGCGGCAGTGGAACATGCTACTTAGCTGGAGGTTCAGAAAGTACAAGCACCTCTTCCTACAAACAAAGAGCGAGATTCTCTCCTGATGAAATTGGGGATCCTGATATGGGCCTTGCTGCAGAATATGTGGCTCAAAAATACGGTATTACACGTGCGAAGCAAGATGAGTATGCCCGCATCAGCTATACGCGGACATATGAAGCTCTTCAAAACGGGAGTTTAAAAGAGGAAATCCTCCCTCTCTTTGGGATTGATTGCGATGAAACATTAACTCGTAAACCACCTAGTGAGCGACTCTTTTCGCGCGCAGCTCCTTCTTTTTTACGTGATGGAACAGTTACAGCAGCAAACTGTGCAGGCATTAGTGACGGCAGCTGTGTTACCGTTGTGATGGAAGGGGAACGAGCGAAAGAACTTAACATGTACAGAGGGCTTAAAATACTCGGTACCGCTTCAGTTGGCGTGCATCCTCACTTCCCTGGAGAAGCACCCATTAAAGCAATACGTAAACTGCTTGACGAACAAAATTTAACTGTTCATGATATTGATTTATTTGAAATTAATGAAGCTTTTTCTTCTAAAGTTGTGGCATGCGCTCGGGAACTTCACATTCCAATAGAACGTCTTAACGTAAGAGGCGGAGCAATCGCCCTTGGTCACCCGTACGGAGCATCAGGTGCCATGCTTGCTACTCGCCTTTTTTATGAAGGACAAAAGAGAAACGCCCGCTATGCTATAGCTTCAGCTGGAATTGCTGGAGGACTTGGGCTCTCTATATTATTTGAGGTGATAAAATGATCGATGGTAAATTTTCGATTCTGATAACAAAGCAAGATGTTCAAGAGTATGCTAACTCAGTTAACGAAAAAGAAGGTATCTATTTTTCTGAAGAGGACGCCAAACAACATGGTTTTGCCTCGATTCCCCTCCCTCCTTCTATGCCTTTTTTATTCCTTAAACCGAAAGAAGTATTATTCCATGGAGTTGTTCATCGAACACAATCTTTCGACTATAATCAACCCCTATACATCGATACAAACTACATGTGCGAATATACCTTTAAAGAAGTGAAAAGACGACACGGCTATATTTTTTACGAACAAAAGCTTACCATTTTTAGTGAAAAAGGAAATCAAGTTGCAACATGTTCCTCAACTCTAATCAAAGGAGAAAGAGAATGAAAACTTATACTATTTTTGTAAGCGAAGAAGATATCAACAATTATGCAAAGGTATCTTCTGACTATAATCCCATTCATATGAACAAAGAAGAAGCAAAAAAGTATGGGTTCAAAGACCGAATTGGGCATGGCATGCTTTCGATGGGGAAAGTAATGGCTGCTCTGTCTTCTTCCATCCCGAAACGCTCATACGTCAAGCAGTATAACATGACCTTTCTTTCTCCTTTATATATAGGACAGTCCATTTCTTTAACTGTAGAAGAAAAAGGAGAAACGTTACATGTAAAAGGAGTATGTGAAGGGGAAAATATTGTCAAAGGAAACATTTCATTTTCTTCTTTATAAGATTGAAAAAGAAACACATTGAAAGTTGTTTATCCTTCCTAAACACAGTACCTTTACTTACATAGGAAAGAAAGGAGCAGCACTTGAGCACCTTCCAAAGCGCTACCTTCATAAGCTTTGGGAAGCACCCTCTGAAGTTTTAAAAGAAGCTTGTATTGAACTTGGAAAAGACTACCCTCATCCAATTGATGACCATAAAGAAGCTCGTGAACGTGCACTCCAGCGTTACGAGGCAGTAAAATCTTCATAGTATAATCCATAAAGGCTCTAGGAAAATTTAATATATATCTTTTAGAACAACGTTTTATTAAAAAATGCTCAATTCCTTTTCATTCTCTTTTATTTCTCTTATAATGAAGAAAGGGAGAAGAGCTAAGAAAGGGAGTTGATTAGCATGAAATTGACTGTTTCAGAAGAGGCAGCAAACTGGTACAAGGAAGCTTTACATATCGATAACGGAAGTAAAGTTCGCTTTTTCGTACGCTATGGTGGCTGCAGCACTGTTCAAAAAGGATTTTCCCTTGGCGTGAAATCAGACGACCCGCTTAAAATTGGCGCTTCTGACGAACAAAATGGAATTACTTTCTTTATCGAAGATGAAGATCTCTGGTTCTTTGATGAGCATGATGTATCAGTTACACTTGATGAACAAGGGGAAGAACCTCTATTTCACTACAACAAATAAGAAAAAGCGTAGAAGAATATTCTTCTACGCTTTTTTTGCTTTTAAATAAGCTTCATGCCACGTTGGAAAATACTTTCGCATTGAAACTGGGCGAAAGTTTTCTTTTTTTACACACGCATGTTTACTATAGCCAATAACAGATAGATCACCGTCACCATTATAGATTTCATAGCCATATGTTACTCGCACTCCATCATATTCTTCAATCCATGTATGTACAGAAGCTACTTCTCCATATTTAACGGGCTTTTTATATTGAGCATTAATTTCTAGCACAGGCGAAAGAATCCCATCCTTCTCCATATCTGCATAGCGAAATCCAAGCTCTTCAATCAATGCAGTGCGTCCAATTTCCATCCATATTACATAGTTTGCATGATATACAATGCCCATTTGATCTGTTTCAGCATAGCGTACTTCAATATCTTTTTTGGATAAAATCATAATTTTCCCTTCTATCTTCTAAGTTTTCTCTTTTATTTTATCACATGTTTCTTTTTGAATAAAAAAAGAAAGGCTGCATTACGCAGCCTTTCTCCTTTACGAATAGCCGTTTTCGCGGTCAGCGGCTTCTTCTTTTACTTCATTACGCATCGCTGTAAGGCTTTCTTCTCGACGATGGTTTTTCGCTTCAATATCAGCACGGTCCTTTTCAGAAGCATGGTCAAGAGCATCTTCTGCTTTGCACATGTTTTCAACTGTGTTGTTAATTGCTTCTTGAAGTCTTTCTACGTTATCACTACGATCATCTGGATTTGGTTGTTGCCATGCCATTTTTCATTTCCTCCTTTGATGAATAACAATGGTAGTTGAAGAAACTGTTTTATGATGAGCATGGGAGATGTCCCATTTATGTTGGTTATTCGCCTTTTGTTTGCATCACTTGGGCGTGTTTGCCTGATTTATCTTGCATCTTTTTCCCTTTATTTCCACCTGCAGCACGAGGTTGTGTACCAATATGGTTTGGAACAAAGTGTTCGCTATCGCGTTTTGCATTGCTCATAGTTCTTCCCCCCTCGCCTTTTACTATAACCAAGACGAGGGAAAACTATGTACGTATTTATCCTTCTTCCCGACTCATACGTGCTTCAAGACGCTCTTCCAATTTATCCAATGCTTCCTTATCATTTAATAACGCCTGCTTGTTTTCATGTAAAAGCTGTGTAAATGAACGTTTTCTAACTTTTCGCATTTTTCTCTTCCTTCCATTTTCTAAGATTCTTTGTATTTTCATTATCCCCAGAAAAACGCGACTCATACAAACCTTCAGACTTTTTAACTTTGAATAAATTTGAGCATCTCTTTTTCAGTGAGCTGTCCATTGATACGTTTAACAATTTTGCCTTCTTCATCAATGAAATAAGAGGTTGGGAATGCCACAGTTTTATACAAATTTCCGTTCACTTCCCCTTCTGGATCAAGTAAAACAGTAAAAGTATATCCTCCTTCTTCAATAAAATCTTCTACACTTTTTACACTTTTTTCGTTGTCTGTTGAGTTGATCGCTAGGATTTCAACTTCCTCTCCATGAGCCTCGCTTATTTTTTGCATCTCAGGCATCTCTTTTTTACAAGGTGGACACCATGTTGCCCAGAAATTAATAATTACTTTTTTTCCTTTCAAGTGCTCTAGGGCAATCTCCTCTCCACTTAGGGAAGAGAGTGTAAAAGATGGAGCCATTTTCCCTTCTTCAATTCCCATTGAGGTTTGGTTATTTTCAACATTTCCATTCTCATATGAACTGTTTGCTTTATTTTCTTTTGGCTGTATCATTTGCCATCCTGTATAACCAATCATAATAAGCAATAATGCAACAGCTAATCCTTTTCTCCACAAGTCTCTCACCTTCTTTCTCAATAATATGTATATATGCATGTGTTTTTTAATCCATACTTTTTATAAAACTTCGCTTTTTCTTTCTCTTGTTCCTTTTTTCGCCCATAAAAAAAGAAGGATTCTCTGAAGAATCCTTCTTTCAAAACATTATGCCATTGATTTAGATTGAAGTTTGTCGCGAAGTACCATTTGTAAGATACCGCCGTGACGATAGTAATCAATTTCCACTTCACTATCAAAGCGAACAAGTGCTTCAAACTCTGTAACTTTACCAGTTTCATCTGTTGCTGTTACTTTGACGAAGTCACGTGGTTTTACATTTTCATCAATCACAATGTTGAACGTTTCTTTTCCTGTTAAACCTAGCTTATCAGCGCTGTCGCCTTCTTTAAATTGAAGAGGAAGCACGCCCATAAGAACAAGGTTGCTACGGTGAATACGCTCGAAGCTTTCTGCAATAACTGTTTTAATGCCAAGAAGGTTTGTTCCTTTAGCAGCCCAGTCACGAGAGCTTCCCATTCCATAGTCTTTTCCACCCATTACGATAAGTGGTGTGTTGTCTTCTTTATAGCGCATGCACGCATCATAGATAGACATTGTTTCGCCTGTTGGCCAGTATGTTGTATAACCGCCTTCAGTGCCTGGAGCAAGCTGGTTACGAATACGGATGTTAGCGAATGTACCGCGCATCATCACTTCGTGGTTACCACGACGAGATCCATATGAGTTGAAATCACGAATTTCAACATCGTTGTTTAGAAGATAGCGACCTGCTGGTGATTCTTTCGCAATTGAACCTGCTGGTGAAATGTGGTCTGTTGTTACAGAATCTCCAAATTTACCAACTGCACGAAGACCAACAAGTGGTTTTACTTCTTCAATATCTTGTGTTAACCCTTCAAAGAACGGTGGATTTTGAATGTATGTTGAATCATCATTCCAAGTGTAAAGAGGTTCTTCACTTGTTTTAATATCGTTCCAACGTTCATTATCATCGAACACACGCTCATATTGCTTACGGAATAATTCTGGTGTTACGTTATTCTTCACAACTTCATCAACTTCTGTCATAGATGGCCAGATATCTTTGAAGTAGATTTCATTTCCATCTTTATCTTTTCCAAATGAATCTGTTTGAAGATCAACATCAACCGTTCCAGCTAGTGCATATGCTACAACAAGCGGTGGAGATGCTAAGTAGTTTCCTTTCACAAGCGGGTGGATACGTCCTTCAAAGTTACGGTTACCTGAAAGAACAGACGTTACAAGAAGATCGCTCTTAGCTACTGCTTCTTCAATTTCTTGCTCAAGTGGACCAGAGTTTCCGATACATGTTGTACAGCCATAACCTACAACGTTGAAACCGATTTTCTCAAGATATGGAAGAAGTCCTGCTTCTTCAAGGTAACCTGTTACAACTTTTGATCCTGGTGCTAGTGATGTTTTCACATACTCAGGAACGATGAGACCTTTTTCAACGGCTTTCTTAGCAACAAGACCTGCTGCAACAAGTACGTATGGATTTGATGTATTTGTACAGCTCGTAATTGCAGCAATTGCAATTGCGCCTGTTTTCATTGTTGTTTCACGGCCATCATTAAATTTCACCGTTACTTCTTTATTTTTCTCTGTTGCTTCTAAGCCGAATCCTTGGTTTCCAGCTGGTGCAACAAGGGCTTTATTAAATTCATCTTTCATTTGAGAAAGTGGAATTAAGTCTTGTGGACGTTTTGGTCCAGACAAGTTAGCTTCGATTTCACTTAAGTCGATCTCAACAACGGATGTGAACGTTGGATCTGGCGTACCTTCTGTATAGAAGAGGCCATTTTTCTTACAGTACTCTTCAACAAGTTTGATTTGTTCTTCTTTACGACCTGTTAGACGCATGTAATTTAGTGACTCTTCATCAACAGGGAAGAATCCACATGTTGCGCCATACTCAGGTGCCATATTGGCAATTGTTGCGCGGTCTGCAAGCGGTAGACCTTTAATACCAGGGCCAAAGAATTCAACAAACTTTCCAACAACGCCTTTTTGACGAAGTACTTGCGTTACTTTTAACGCTAAGTCTGTTGCTGTTGTTCCGTTTGGAAGTGCTCCTGTTAGTTTAACACCGATAACTTCTGGTACTGGGAAGTAAGATGGTTGACCAAGCATACCTGCTTCAGCTTCGATACCACCAACGCCCCATCCTAGAACACCGATACCGTTAATCATTGTTGTATGTGAATCTGTTCCAACAAGCGTGTCTGGGAATGTTTCAACTTCTCCATCCTCATTTTCAACAGCTTGCACAACGTTTGCTAAATATTCTAAATTTACTTGGTGAACAATCCCTGTTGCTGGTGGAACTGCACGATAGTTGTTAAATGCTTTCTGTGCCCAGTTAAGGAAGTTATAGCGCTCTGCATTACGTTCGAACTCAAGGTTCATATTAAAACGAAGTGCATCTTCGCTTCCTGCTTTATCAACTTGAACAGAATGGTCAACAACAAGATCAACTGGGATTTCAGGGTTAATTTTATCAGGATCTCCGCCCATATCTGCCATTGCTTTACGTAAAGATGCAAGGTCAACAACGGCCGGAACACCTGTAAAGTCTTGGAGAATAACGCGAGAAGGCTTGAATGGAACATCTATATCTTTAATATCTGATGTGCCCCATTTTGCTAAATTCTCTACGTGTTCTTTTGTAATTACGCGTCCGTCTGCTTGGCGAAGAACGGATTCTAGAAGAACCTTCACAGAGTACGGAAGTTTTGAAACTTTTCCTGCTCCTGCTTCTTCAAGCGCTTGCAAACGATAGTAATGATATGTTTTTCCATCTACAGTAAATGATGAACGTGCATTGAATAAATCTTTGCTCATTCGATTACCCCCTTAAGTAATATGTATCAGCAGACTTTTCCACCTTGTAAAACTTCTCTCAAACTTATCTTAATATAACCTCATACATAAGTAAATAAAAAGAATGTTATTAGTTATTATAAGTTTTACTTATTATTAAGTTTACTTTTCTACAATTTTATCTAATAATTTATAATGGTCTGTTTTTTATGATTATTTTTTCTTTTTTCTGGAAGTTCGATCTTTTCTCTCTTTCCCGAAAAAAAGAAAAGAAAACATTCTTTTTTTTATTATCATTTACCAAACTTCCCACGTCTATTGCCCCCTTTTCCCATACATAAAACTTCTTCATTTTCTCATCCTATAAGAGAGCAGTTCTGCTCATCCTTTACAAGAGAAAGGAAGGCCCACAATGAACAAAAACAACGGTAAAGATATTCGAAAAAACGCACCAAAAGGTGATAACCCCGGTCAGCCTGCTCCATTGAGCGGCTCACATAAAGTAAAAAACAGACAGCACTCGCGTCAAAAACAACACAGTCATCATGACATGTAAAAAAACAGGATACCTTTTGGTATCCTGTTCTCTTTTTACACACCATTTATTCCCTTGCAGAATACACTGTACGAGGAAGAATAGAATGGTGGAGGAAGAATAATGAAAAAGGAAAACGCTCACAATGAAAGTGAGCTTAGCGACGATTTTAATGCATGGGTAGATTATGTGTTTTCACACCCTTTTTTGCATTATGTTGAACAAAACTATGCCCGTATTGATCTTTTTGAAACAGAGCAACACTATATTATTGAAGCCGAACTTATTGGTTATGAACGAGAGGATATTTCCCTTCTGCTAGAGGAAGATGCGCTTAAGCTTTCAGCTTTTCATTCTCTTTCAAATGAGCAGAAGATAGAACAAATTATTGATTTTCCCTTCAGCTTACAGGAGCGAGAAATTCGCGCTGTTTTTCATAAGTCTATTTTAGAAATCTTTATAGCTAAAACTCGTACTGATTTTACCCTCTCTTCTCATATCCCTATTACTAGCCGCTAAAAAGGGACGTGTTGCTTAACGTCCCCTTTTTATGTTAGCTGAAGTCCGATTAAACCGATAACCATCACAAGAAAGCTAATAATAAGCGGTGACTTCTTTTTTTTCTCTTTTTTAAACACTCCATACATAAACGTTGTAGCGTATAAAATGAGGCCCAAAAACCCAATTGCTGTTAAGAATGCAAACATTATATCACCTCATCTTTCATTTCATATGTAGCATAATTGTTTTTTTCGATAGAATCAATCATGGAAAATCCTGTTTTCATGAAGTAAAATAGAGATAACTTATAAATAAAGGGTGATCATATGCTGTCAGGGTGGTTCTTATGGTTTATTCTTTTTTGGGTAATCATACTTTTTGGCCTATTTGCAATTGGCGGTTTTTTTATGTTTCGCAAGTTTTTAAAACGCCTCCCAAAAGAAGACGGTATGAGCGATCTAGACTGGGAAGACTACTATATTAAACAAACTCGACAACTATGGAGCAAAGAACAAAAACAGCTGCTTGAAGAGCTTGTTGAACCTGTTCCAGAGCTATTTCGTGATGTAGCTCGCAACAAGATTGCTGGAAGTATAGGACATCTTGCTTTCAAACGCCGAGTAAAGGAACTGACAGATGATATTATCATTGAAGGCTACATCATTGCAACACCAAAACGCGACCATAAATTTCTTCGCAAAAAGTTAAAAGAAAAAGAAATCGACCTCGCCCAATATCAGCAATTTTTCACGTAAGAATATAAAAAGCGGCCAATCGGCCGCTTTTCTTTTATACCATTTTTGTTTTATTGAACATTTCTTGCTCTAACTTACGGTACGAACGATACATTGCAATGCGCCAAGGCACAATCATACCAAAGGCCAGAATCCAGAACATGCCGCTAAGCTGCCCAATATCAATGGACATGCTTAAATATGATTTAAGACCGATTCTTACAATTAAAAGCGTAATAAGGATAAGCGCAAAAGCTTTAGATCGTTTCAAATAAATAGCTTCATCTCGTATTTCGAATTTTGATGTTTTGATAAGTAAAATAGAAAAGAGCATACCTAAAAGAATAGCTTCTAAAAACTCAGATAGAGAAACTCGAAAAAACGGATCAATAAACATAAGTGCTCCTGTGCTCATAAAAAATGGCGGCAGGATAATTTTTTTAGCATTTGTTGGTTTCTTTGAGGCTTTAATCCGTACCACAATAACAGTAAGAGCCATTAATGTTGCAATTATCGCTGAAAAGATCGTAACTGTATTGACCATTATAATCCTTCCTTTTTTCGATAAAGTTATACTACTAGTATAACCAATATAACGTTAAAAAAGAAGAGGGACACCTTTTTTATTTGAAAGAAGATCTTTCTTTTGCTTGTGTCCGTATATTAAGGATGTGGCGAAGTTGGAGAACTTCCTTCTGGCGTTACAGCATTCTTTTTCACCTTTTGTTTCTTTAGGCTTTTTAAAAGGAAGCCACCTTTAAATTTACGCGGCTCGTAAGAAATAATAAAAGCACGCGCGTCATACTCCTCAATAAGACGAAAAAGTTCGACTTCTCGATTTCGCTTTGTTAGAATTTCAAGCTGGTAGCGTACGCTGTCTCTTCCTTCACCTTCAAAGACCGTTACACCAAAGCCTTCTTGGCGAAGACGTGCAATAAGCTCTTCATTTTTATTGTCCAAATTCACAATAAATGTTGTAAAGCCAATCGCTAGTCGATTTTCAACATAGCTTCCAATTAAGATTCCAACACCAAAGCCTACTGCGTATACAACCATCGCAGCTGTACTTTGATCACCACTAAAAACAAGGGATAATCCAAAAACATAAATAAGAGCTTCCAAAAAACCGAAAACTGAAGCATACGTACTCATCCCTTTAACAAGCAGAAGCGTCCTTAATGTTAAAACAGGAACATACACAAGCTGCAGCAGCAAAATCAAGATAATCTCTTTCAAAAGACCCACCTCTTCGTACCTTCAAGATCTTCAATTATCCATTGAATCGATATTATTTTACCACTCAAGTTCTTCGTTGGAAATAGACTTTTTCATAATTTTTTTTATTATTTTTTTTCAGAGACTCAAAACCTGCCAATCCCTTGGCTTTCAAGGGATTGCGTCACATTCTAAAAAGTGAAGAAACGCGTAAAAAAAACCTATTTAACATCTGTTAAACAGGTTTTCGAAACAACCGGTGAACGGTATCAAGTACTGTTGTTTTATGAAATGGTTTGACAATGTAATCTTTAGCGCCAGATTCAATTGCTTTGACCATCATCTTCTGCTGACTAACAGTTGAGCACATCACAATTTGTGCATCCTGAAATTCACTATGTATACGTTTTAATGCTTGAATTCCATCCATTTCAGGCATTGTCACAACCATAATCACAAGGTTAGGGCGAAGAAGTCGATACTTGTCAATGGCTTCTGACCCTGGCGCTGCTTCTCCTACGACTTTATATTCGCTTGTTTATAAAATCCGTGCAAGAGTTTGCCGAATAAATTGGGAATCATCCATGATGAGAACACTTGCCACTCTTGTAGCCTCCTAAAAAAATCCTCGTACATTCTATGTTTTACTCTACCAACCAATAAGACCTTTTTCGATGCTTTCCACCATTAAAACCCTTGAAATCCTCCAAAGAGACTTGTAGAGTACACAATTATTTTGGTCATCCAGTCAAAATAAAGAACAACCCCCATTGCTACCATCAAGCCTCCCCCCACCTTTGTGAAGTGGCGGCTATATTTTTTAATCCATTTCGCTCCTCCAATGAAGAAAGACAGGAGAAAAAAAGGAATTGAAAAACCAAGAGCATATGCTGTCATATAAAGGAGCCCTGAACCTGGATTTGTTGCAGCAAGCGCCATAACAGATACAAGAATAGGCCCTGTACACGGTGTCCATCCTGCTGCAAAGGCAACACCAATTAAAGACGAACCTAGAAGCCCGCTTGGCCTCTTTGTAAAACTAAGTTTTCGATCTTTCATTAAGAAAGTAGGTTTTAAAATACCAAGCACAATCAGCCCAAAAAACACAATGAAAATTGCTCCTATTTGTCTAATAAAGTCTTGATAATTATGAAACCACGTTCCAACAAAAGATGTGGCAAACCCAAGGGCAATAAAAATAACGGAAAAGCCTAAAATAAAGAAAAGCGTATGAAACATCGCCATTTTCCGTCCGGCTCGCTCTCCCTCTTTTAATTTCTCAACTGAAACCCCCGTTATATAAGAAAGAAAGGCTGGATATAATGGTAGACAGCAAGGAGAAATAAACGACAAAACACCTGCGCCAAAGGCAAGGAAAAGATTAATATCAGAAACCATATATGTTCCTCCTCCTTTTGCTCTACTTTTACATGTAGTATAAAAATACCATATCTAACAATTTTTATTTTAATTCCCTGAATTCCTTTTCTTGAATTCCATAATCTAGTATAATAAAAACAACCTTAAGGAGAAAGGACAATGAGCGTGTCAAAACAGGAAATGTTACTGAAAATCGAGAAAAAACGATCAGAGCTAGCAAAAATTGTTCAACACACAGGATTAAATTCAGATCCTGCCCTTCAAGGAAGTCAGGAACTCGATCACTTACTTAATCAATATACCAAATTATATGAGCAACATCTTCACACAATGAACTACAGCAAAAAAATGTTTCAATAGTAAGCACGTTCACGGCTTGATAAATCTAAAGTCCGAGAACGTGCTTTATTTTTTAAAAGATATTTTCTAGTGTCCCTCTCTTTTTTGACATTTTTACGATAAGAAAGGAAACAAACTATGAACTACTCAAAAAAGATAAGTGCAGAGCAGGACGCAAAGCGCTTATTTTAGGGTATTGTGCTTTCTAGGCTTGCCCTTACTTCTTTCATCTCTTTCATCATATCCCTGTGGTCAGCCGTCAAAATAGGCGTCTCTTCTCTACATTTTATGCACTTCACTTACGGAATCGTATTCTTCCTTATGAGAAGTTGAAAAATCCGTTACTTTTCCTTTCATACTCTGTAAAAGCTTTGTTTCTATTTCTCCTGTCATTGCTGGACTTTTCACAAATGTAACTTGCTGTAAGGCTTTATTAAGCGTTTGAACAGCAAGCTTTCGCTGACCGCTTCTTTGATGAAAACATGCTTTGATTTTCAAGGAAGAAATTCGCTCACTTCTATCGTCTAGTGATACCTCTTCCTCATAGACTTCCTCATACTCATAAATCATGTTTTGCATAAAAAGATAGTTAGCCAGAAGCTGACGTTTGTATATACTTTCAAAAGAGGAGGAGAAAACTTTCTTTAAGAGTCCTGCCCCTTCTCGGTACCGTTCTTGTAGAAGGTAGTAAGAACTTATATAAAGCATTGTGAGACAAACTAAATCAATCTGGACACTATTATCCTTATCAAGCGTTTTCATTTGATCTAACAACTCTTTTTTCATTTTAGAGAAAGCCTCATTGTGAAGCTCTGTTACCTTCTCCACACTTTCTAAATAGTGACGAGCTTTTATCATATTCGTGTAGAGGCGACTCGTATTGTCATTTTTAAATAAAAGAGTAAGACTATACCCATCAGAATACTCTTTATGATATGTTGCTGGTGTAAGCGATATAACAGCTACAACAAGATTAGAAAGGCCAAGAAGGATAGAGAAGAAAGAACCATTTATGAAGAAAGCTACAAAGGACCCGATAAAAATGAGAACATTAAGCATACTTCCTGACAAAAAATAACCTATATATCTCTTTCTCATTTTTTCATATTCAGACATCCCTGGCGTCATCACAACTTGTCCCCAGTTAACCCAGCTCTTGTTCTCTGTCACTTGGATTTTATCCCTCTGTTTAGATACAACAAGGGGACCAATTACAAAGCGTTCAAATGTATAACCATTTGCTTTACAAAATAAGAAATGACCAAGCTCATGGCAAAGAACAGCAAGTAAAATAGCAAGCAGTGGGAGCACTCCAATAACTACAAAAATCCCCCAATCAAACGTAACATAAGTAATGAAAGTGAAAATGATAAATAAAACAAAGTAAGGTAGCGGAAATTTAAACGTGTTCACTCTTTTCCATTCCTCCAGTTTTAGTTTCAATCTTTCATATGTCCTACTCTCTAAACGAAGTGAGACAGGTATCTTTTATGTTATGTTTCGTTCTCTCTCCTTCTTTCTCCTTGTTCTATTCAAAGGTTTTCAAAAAAAGAAGAAGCTAGGAGAGAATGGATATTTCTAGCCTTACATTTTTCGGTCAACTTTCTCAGACAATTGATCTATTTTCTGTTCCAACCGTGCTAAATATTGCTGTTTCTTTTTTTGTTGCCTTATCATCTTTAAGATGAACTTTAGGATAAAACCTACAATGGCTAGAAGAAGAATCATCATCAATAGTTGATAAATAGCATCTCCGATAGCAAAGCTTCCCATCTACTTCCCCCTTTATATATATACCCAGTTAAAAATATACAATCACCCTTATAATACCATATATCTCCAACTGTTTTAACATAAAAAAAACCACCCTCTCTATTGTGATACTGTACAATAGAAAAAGTGATTTTCAGACGGATTCCGCTATTATGGTAGCTTTCACAATCGAGAAACAAACCAAATGCTTGTCCTTTGTAAAGATGAAGACAAATTACTTGTCAATTTGACTGTTCATAGCTTTCATCATTTGGTTAATTTTCTTTTGCGACGGCTTCATGCCCATTTGCATCATCATCATTTTGAGCATTTGCTCATTAATTGGTGGATTTTTCTTTAAGTAGCTCATCATATATTTACGAGCAATGAAAAATCCTAGTGCTATTCCAACAAGTAATGCTAGAACACCAACTAGAATGGGTACCCACATAGTTATATTTCCTCCTTCATGTTGTCTACATTACAGTGTACTAAAACACGTTTTATTATACAACACTTCATCTACAATTTCTCTATTTTACCCAAATTTTCTTTGTTCTTCAACAGGACTTTTCAACCAATTGTAGTGTCCGTTTTCAGAATTTGTAATAAAATAGCGAGAATCATACGTTGCTAACAGTTTTAACACAAGATGCTCTATTTTATACGGACCGTTTGCATGTAAAATCATAAGGTGATCATTCATGCAAAGAGCAGCTTCACTTCCGTTTTGTTGACAAACAAGAAGTGAGCCTCTCATAAATACCCGAAAGCGAGGAAGCCCTGCAAACCCATCTCGTAAATATTCACGCACTTCTAAAACCGGCACAAGGTTTGTAATATAGCGTACTTGTTTTTCAATTTCTTTATAGTAAACATGCTCTTTATATTTAAATTCCTTTAAAAGACCGCCAATCATTTCTGGTCTCGCCCCGTAGTGAGCCCAAAACGGTTCTTTAATTGAATAGAGTTCATAAGTTCTCAACGCTCATTCTCCCCTTTGCGTCTTTTCCTATTATTATATAGGGAAAAAGAAAAAAGGCTTGTCTATCGCTGACGAGGAGAAGCACTTGTTTTGTCGAATTGAAAAAAAGACTGTCATAACGACAGTCTTTTTTTCATTACTGTAGATTTTATGCGTTTAGTAAATTTTTCACGCGAGCTACAACATTTTCAGTAGAGAAGCCGTATTCTTCTAATACTTTTTCTCCTGGGCCAGAAGCACCGAAACCGTCAATTGCTAGGACTTCGCCTTCTCCGCCTACATATTTATGCCAGCCGAATGAAGATCCCATTTCAATACCAAGACGTTTTGTTACAGCGCTTGGAAGTACGCTTTCTTTATAGTCAGCTGATTGAGCTTCAAAACGATCAAATGATGGAATGCTAACAACTGCAACATCGATATTGTCTTTTTTAAGCTCTTCTTGTGCCTTCATAGCCAAACCTACTTCAGAACCTGACGCAAGTAAAAGTGCATCTGCTGTTTCTTTTTGTGCAGGAGAAACGACGTAAGCACCTTTTGAAACGCCTTCGTATGCTTCTTCGTGCGTAATATCAAGCGTTGGCAAACCTTGACGAGTAAGCACAAGCATTGTTGGTTGATCAGTAGATTCAATTGCTAAGCGCCATGCTGCTCCAACTTCCATTGCATCTGCTGGACGCAATACAGAAAGATGAGGCATTGCACGGAATGATGCAAGTTGTTCAACAGGCTCATGTGTTGGACCATCTTCACCAACAGCAATGCTATCATGTGTGAACACGTATGTTACAGGTGTTCCCATTAAAGCTGAAAGACGAATTGCTGGACGAAGGTAGTCAGAGAATACGAAGAACGTACCGCCAAATGGTTTTAAACCGCCATGTAAAGCTAAACCATTTAAAGCTGCTCCCATCGCAAATTCACGAACACCGAACCAAATATTACGTCCGCTGTAGTCTTCTGCTGTAAAGTCACCAGATTTTTTAATTGATGTTTTATTTGAACCAGCTAAATCAGCAGAGCCGCCGAAGAAAGATGGAATGTTTTCAGCAATCGCGTTTAACACGTCTCCTGAAGATGCACGTGTTGCAACTTCTTTACCAGCCTCAAAGCTTGGTAAAATGCTGTTCCAGTCTACATCTACTTCGCCTTTTAAAGCTTTTTCGAACTGCTCAGCAAGCTCGCCATGCTGCTCTTTGTATTCTGCAAAAAGCTTGTTCCATTTTTCTTCGCTTTCTTGTCCTTTTTGAACAATTGTGCTTTCAAAATGCTCGTACACTTCATCAGGCACGTGGAAATCTTGTTCAAATGTCCATTTATAAGCTTCTTTTGTTAACTTCATTTCGTCTTCACCAAGTGGTGCACCGTGAACACCTGAGGTACCAGACTTGTTCGGAGAACCATAACCAATTACTGTTTTCACTTCAATTAATGTTGGACGTTTTGTATCTTTTTGTGCTTCTTCAATCGCCGCATTAATTTCTTCAATGTTGTTTCCGTCTTCAACACGGATAACTTGCCATCCATATGCGTTGAAACGACCTTCTACGTTTTCAGAGAATGAACGATCAAGTTCACCATCTAATGAGATATCATTTGAATCATAAAGAACGATAAGACGACCAAGTTGTAAGTGTGCAGCAAGTGAAGCAGCTTCGCTTGCAACCCCTTCCATAAGGTCTCCGTCTCCACAAATTGAATATGTATAGTGGTTTACGATGTCAAAGTTCTCTTTGTTGTAAGTTGCTGCTAAATGTCTTTCACCCATAGCCATACCTACAGCCATTGCGATACCTTGTCCTAATGGACCTGTTGTTGCTTCAACACCAGCTGTATGACGGTATTCTGGATGTCCAGGTGTTTTACTTCCCCATTGACGGAAGTTTTTGATTTCGTCCATTGATAGATCATAGCCTGAAAGGTGTAGAAGGCTATACAGAAGCATTGATCCGTGACCCGCTGATAACACGAAACGATCGCGGTTAAACCATTCAGGGTTTTTCGGATTATGATTCATAAATTTTGTCCATAAAGCATATGCCATTGGAGCTGCGCCCATTGGCATTCCAGGATGTCCTGAGTTTGCTTTCTCAATTGCATCAATAGAAAGTGTGCGAATAGTAGTAATTGATAAATCTTCAATACGTTGTGACATTTTCTTTCCTTCCTTTCTGCTAACAAAAATCTAATAATAACTCTATCATACTAATATTGCCTTGATTTGTACAACAATTCAATAGCAATTATAGCATTTCTTATTAACGATGTTTTCACTCATAAAATACAAAAAAAGGTCAGAGTATAGCACTATTTCTCCTCTAACCTTTTTATGATAACCCATTAATTTAATTTGTTACGTTTTTGACTCTCTTTTAACTTTTTCGGTGTAACATCATTGCCTTCTGGATCGACAATTTTGACCGAATGTAAGGAATTGGTCATTGATTTACGAAAAGTTTGTAAATATTCTTGTCGTAAATTTTTTTGTTCAGAAGCTTCTTTTTCTGTTAAACCTTCTGTTTTTGCTTTGTTTGCAAGCTCATTAATTCGAGCAATTTTATCTTTTGATAACATTGTATTCTCCTTATAAAAAGTTCTCGTTTATGTACATATCGTACAAAAGAGAGGGTAAATTAGCAAGTAAGTTACCTTATTCTATTTCAATGTCCATTTTTTCATTCTCTTCTTGTTCTTTCATATGTTCCTGATAGCGACGGTGAACTGTTGCTTTGCTAACATCATACCCTAATCCTCTTAGCGTTAAAGCAATATCATAAAACGTCAGCTTTTTAGCGCGAAGTCTTATAATGTCTTCAATCGGAACTTCTTTTTTGTCTCGTCCACCGCTTGTTCTATTTTTTAAGTTTAGTTCAGGTTTATATCCGTTTTCTACAGCTCTCTTCATTCCCCGCTTAATTTTAAAACGAACAATTTGGCGCTGATATTCTTCAACAGCAGCTAAAATATTTAAAACCATTGTGTCACTTTCAGATAAATAAAGCTCACCTTGTTCATTCAACGTGTAAACTTTAGCACCCGCTTTTTTCAGTTCATGCATAAGCGCTACTTTACTGTTGCCACGTCCAAGTCTTGTATCATCCTGTACAAGAAGCACATCTCCTTTTCCTTCTTGAAAAAGAGTAAGTGCTTCAATAATTCCATCACGTTCAACGTCATATCCACTATGACGCTCTTCAATAACTTTTATAATTTCAAAACCGTGCTTTTTAGCAAGCTCTTCTAACTCTTCCCTTTGCCTTATTAATGATGTTGTTTGACTTTCTTTTTCCGTGCTTACCCGACAATAAATAATCGCTCTCATATTTCGCCCCTACACAGTGTTTTTAATCTATTATTTCACGAAAGAAAAGAAAACAGCAAGAATCTATTACTGTGTTTTAGCAACAAGCGCATTGTTTAGTTTTTCTTTTAAAACTGGAATATAAATTTCTTCGCCTTCTTTAAGGTCTTTCTTCTCTATATTGTTCTGCTTCTCGACCCAATCTATAAAATCAACGGTTGAAAGCTGATGATTCCCTTGATACTCGTTCGCTAATCCCCAAAGCGTATCGCCTGCTTTAACGGTAACAATGGCATATTGATCAAGCTCTGGCTCTTTTGACACGTTCAATATAATAAATGAAAAAAGTGCAAGTCCTGCAAAAAATGTGACATAGTATGTAAGTGAATTAGTCCTCTTTTTCATCTTTCTCCCACCCTTAAGAATGTATGTTCGGAATATACGTTCTTATTTTATCTCTTTCATTCTTTTATTGTCAACGGATTTTTTTCGAACTTATGTTTGTATCTATGAAAAAACCATGTTATAATCCTAGTAAGATTGAGCTAGATTTGAGGTGAATCCCAATGACAAAGTTATCGAAGAGACAGCAACAGATTTTGAGTCATATAAAAGAATGTGTAAAACTTAAAGGATATCCCCCGTCAGTACGCGAAATTGGTGAAGCAGTCGGACTTGCATCAAGCTCAACGGTTCACGGGCACTTAGCTCGCCTTGAAAGCAAAGGATTAATTCGACGTGACCCTACAAAACCGCGTGCAATCGAGATTCTGGACTTAGATCAAACAAACGATGTTCAAAAAAATAATGTTATTAATGTTCCGGTTATTGGTAAAGTAACAGCAGGACAGCCTATTACAGCGATAGAGAACATTGAAGAATATTTTCCGTTACCTGATAAATATGCAGCTCCTGATGAGCACGTATTTATGCTTGAAATTGTGGGAGATAGTATGATTGAAGCTGGAATTCTAAATGGCGATATGGTAATTGTGAGACAACAGCAAACAGCGAGCAACGGCGATATTGTTGTTGCTATGACAGAAGAAAATGAAGCAACAGTAAAACGTTTCTTTAAAGAAGAAAACTATATTCGTTTACAACCTGAAAACGCGACAATGGCTCCTATTATTTTGAACAATGTTTCAATTTTAGGAAAAGTTATTGGCGTATATCGCTCGATTCATTAGAAGGCGTAAAAAATCCCTCTTTAAATAAGGAAGAGGGATTTTTTACGCTATGTAATGATCATGTACAACCTTCGCACTCGTAATAATGATCTTTTGCTTCAATAACTTTGATCAGTTTGCCAATCTTCACATCATCTTCATCTGTAAACTCAATATCTGCCACGCGCTCTAGAATTTGAGATGCTGCTTCTTCTTCACTTTGCGCAACAACGCTAAACTCTCCTTCTTTCTTTAGCGAAAGCACTTCGTATTGAAATAAATAACGATTCATTTTCTCCTCTCCTTTCCTATAAAGTATATCCTAATATACACTAGCAGAAAGAATGCGCGCAAGAAATCTGATTACGCTCTTTCTCTTATCAGATGCCAAACAAAGAAAAGTTTGATACAATGTTTGCTTAAGAGTACAAATGCTACTGGCATCATGATAGAGAAAGTGGTGAAAAGCACATTGGAAAGAACAAGAAATAGAAAAAGAAGACGTCGACCAAGATGGGGCCGCATTATTCTAGCGCTTATCCTTCTTATAGTTGTTGCTGGAGGAATTTACAGCTTTATTCAATATAAAATAGGACTCTCTGAAGCTCAGGATGGAAGTTTCGCAAAAGACGGAGAGCTTTATGACTTTAATGGTTCACTTCCTAACAACGGAAAAATGAATGTCCTTTTGCTTGGAAGTGATTCACGAGGTGAAGACCACGCTCGTACAGATTCCATCCTTATTGCACACTATGATCAAGACACAAAACAACCTAAAATCGTTTCCCTTATGAGAGACATGTATGTTGACGTTCCAGGACACGGGAAACAAAAATTAAATTCTGCCTTTGCTTTTGGCGGCCCTGAGCTTTTACGTAAAACAATTGAAGAAAACTTCGGCGTTGATATTAACTACTACGCTGTCGTAGACTTTCAAGGCTTCCCAAAAGTCGTGGATGCGATTGCTCCAGACGGTATTACTGTAACAGTTGAAGAAGAAATGTCTTCTGGTATTGGTATGACTCTTCATGAAGGAAAACAAACATTACATGGTGACAAACTTCTTGGCTATGTTCGCTTCCGCCACGATAGTTTAAGTGACTTTGGACGCGTTCAACGTCAGCAAGAAGTGCTAACAAAACTGAAAAAAGAAGCCGCAAGCATCGGCAGTGTCTTCAAACTTCCAAAATTGCTCGGTCTTACAGATCCGTATGTTGATACAAACATTGATCAAAAAACACTTCTACTCCTTGGAAAAGACTTTGCTACAGGAAGTACAAAGGAAGTTAAAACACTTCGCCTCCCTCTTGACGGTACATTTGAAAATGCCCGTGAAGACGTTGGATCTGTGTTAAGTATTGATAAAGAAGAAAATAAAAAAGCTCTACAAGAGTTTCTTAACTAAATGAAGGAAGACTCACATTTTCACAATGTGAGTCTTTTTTTATATCATTTTATCTTTTAGAACATATATTAATAAGAACATAAATAACCTCTGTTGTATTTTCTAACAAAGCTTTTTATACTTTAATGAGAGTTTCTAAAAAACAGGAGGCATGGATATGGGGGAATTTGAACGTCATAGCACCTTTTTTTCGGGTTTTCTAAACAGCCACTATTTGCGTGAAAAAGACAAACATATTTATAAAAAAGAAACACCTCTTTATAAGTTTAACATTATTGGTGCCGGGATGATTGGCCATGAGCATATTAAAGCAACGATGTTAGAAGGACGAGCTACAGTTCACGGCATATATGATCCTAATCAAAAAAGTGTTAAAGAAGCGCTTCATATGATTGAGGAAAGCTTTCCGGGTCATGTTGTCCATGTTTATGATGATTTGAAAGCAGCGTGCGAAGATTCTGATGTTGATGGACTCATTATTTGCACCCCAAATTATACACATAAAGAAATTGTGGAAGAAGCAATGAAATCTGGAAAACATATTTTACTTGAGAAACCAATGGCAACTACGCTGAAAGATGCATGGATCATTCAACAATGGGCTGAGTCTTATCAGAACGTTTTTCAAATTGGTTTGCAATATCGCTACAAAGCGCTTTACCAAGAAGCCCTTTATGAGGCAAGAGAGCGCAACTCAATTGGAAATATAAAAACGATGACGATGACAGAACACCGCCTTCCTTTCTTAGATAAAGTCGAGCAGTGGAATAAATTTTCAGAACTTTCAGGCGGAACTCTTATTGAAAAATGCTGCCATTACTTTGATTTATTAAATCTATTTGCAAATGCTAAACCCTTTTCTATTTATGCAACAGGTGGAAACGCTATCAATTTTAAAGACTTTCAATATGAAGGAAAGAAAGCTGATATATTAGATCATGCAAACGTCATCATTATTTATGAAAATGGAATACATGCTTCTTTTAATTTGTGCATGTTCTCCCCCCTTTTTCATGAAGATTTAACGCTGTGCGGAGACCGAGGAAGACTATATGGATATGAAAATGAAGATTTTCTTCCATATCATAAACCATCTACACATTTAGAAGTGCTTTGTGGAGAAAGTGCTCCTGCCAAAATTACTAATCCATGCTATCCTGAAACCATTCAAAATAGCGGTCATAATGGTGGAACGTACTATGAACATAGGGCGTTTGTTGATGCGATTGCTGGAGAAAAAACAAAAGCAGCCACTCCTGCTGAAGGATTTTGGTCTATTGCAGTCGCAAGTGCTGCTGATGAGTCGATCCAAAGCGGAAAAGTTGTAAATATGCGCGAATTTCTCGATAGACAACTTTCTTAAATAATGGTTCTATTACATTTTAATGTTGATAGTAAATCAAAATTAAAGGAAACCCACCTCTAAGGGTTTCCTCCCTTCTCTTCCTAACGAACCGTTCATCACACTATTAAAGCGGTGGATTTTCCACACCTAAATGAAGCCAATCTTCTTTTGGTGGTCCATAAACCCCAAAAGGTTTTAGCCCTGCTTGACGCATTAAAACCGTAACTTGTCCGCGATGATGAACAATATGCTTAATTAATCCCATTAAAATCATAGCGTTTGATTCCTGTCTTCCGAACGCTTCTTGTATATGTTCTAGTGATTCATCTGTCCACTGTTCTTCAATGATTTTGGAGGCATAAGAACTTACATTTTTAAAGGTTTCAGCGATTTCTTTGGCGGAAGTTGGGACATTTCCTGCCTTTTCCAACCCATCTATTTTTAACCCGAAATGAGCTAAGTATTCTGGAATATTTGTTGTGAAATGCCACGCAATTCTTCCTAATGTACGACCTTCTGGATAAACTTGTTGTTTTAACGAATGGTCTGTCAAACCATCTAAAACCTTTTGAGTTAATAAGGCTTCTTTGTTCCACTCTCTAATAAAGTCTGCAATCGTTACATACATATGTAATACCTCCATCATCAATTTTCGTTTTGGAAACCCCATTCTAAAACGGTCGTTCTCGTTTTTCAAATATCCTTCTTCAATAAGCTTTTAAACGCTTTTCTCACCTTTATAACCAAAACGAACATTTGTTCCCTTTCGATTATAGCAATACTTCCGAATGGAATCAAATATTAATACTTAAATAAACACCAAAAAAAGCCGATGCATAAGCATCGGCTTTTTATTAATGTGCGCGCTGTTCAACGTTTACTCGCTTAATAAAGAACGAGATAACTAAACCAATAACAGCAACGATAATCGCAAAGATAAAGGCATGTTGAACACCGTTTGTAAACGCAAGCAGTTGATTGAGCGGGTCTTTTTGATCAGATACTGTTTCAAGGAAGCTTCTTGATCCTGAAGAAAGGATTGAAATTCCTATTGCTGTACCAATCGCTCCTGCTACTTGTTGTAATGTGTTCATAATAGCTGTTCCATCTGGATATAGCTCAGGCGGAAGCTGATTAAGCCCGTTTGTTTGAGCAGGCATCATAATCATTGAAATACCAATCATAAGCGCGATGTGTAAACCAACAATAAAGCCTGTTGATGTTTCAAGCGTTACTGTTGAGAAACCATACATTGTTCCTGCCACAATAACAAGACCAGGAATAACGAGCCATTTAGGACCAAAACGGTCGAACAATCCACCCATAACAGGGGAAAGAATTCCGTTAATAATTCCTCCTGGAAGAAGCATAAGACCAGCGGCAAATGTTGATAATGCTAATGATGTTTGTAAGTACAATGGTAGAATCATCATCGCTGAAAGCATAACCATCATACAAACTAAAATTAAGAGAAGTCCGATTACGAACATTGGATATTTAAAAGCGTTTAAGTTTAACATTGGTTTATCCATCTTCACCTGACGAATAGAGAAGGCAACTAACGCAACAACTCCAATTGCAATGGCAAAAATAACGTTTGAGCTTCCCCAGCCGCCGCCTTCACCAGCGCTACTGAACCCATATACGATTCCACCAAACCCAATTGTTGAAAGAACGATTGAGAAAATATCGATTTTTGGCTTTGTTGGTTTTGTAACATTTTGCATAAAGAAAGCACCAAACACTAATGCTACAATTAGTAACGGTAGTGAAATCCAGAAAATCCAGTGCCATGTTAAACTTTTTAAAATTAAGCCTGAAACAGTTGGCCCAACAGCTGGCGCGAACATAATCACAAGCCCGATAATCCCCATTGATCTTCCACGTTTGTGTGGTGGAATAATCACCAGAATCGTATTAAACATAAGTGGTAAAAGCAAAGCTGTTCCAACGGCTTGCACAACACGGGCAATCATTAAAACGCTGAACGTTGGAGCAATTGCTGCAATAAATGTCCCAATAATAGAGAACACTAGCGATGTTATAAAAAGCTGTCTTGTTGTAAACCACTGCAAAATTAAGCCTGAAATTGGGACAAGGACCCCTAATGTTAATAAGTAGCCTGTTGTAAGCCACTGTGCTGTTGTTTCATGAATTCCAAACCCTGTAATTAAATCTTTTAGGGCCATATTCAAGGCTGTTTCACTAAACAAGCCGATAAATCCAGCAATAAGAAATGATGTAATAATCGGCAGCGCTTTGATGTTAGAATTCGCTGCTGCATTTTGTTGATTACTCATATTAATCTGTTTTCCCCTCTCTCTTACATAATTCTTTTATATGTTAATGAACAAGCAAAGCTGGCAGCTGTTTTGCGACAGCTCGAAGCGGCCAACCGCTCTCATTTGTTTGTGACAAAATAGACGCACCTTCAAGCAGCGAATTGATGACAACAGCAAGCTCTTTTGCTCGCTCTGTTTCAAAATCAAATCGCTGTAAACATTCTGTATAAAGTGCTTGCCAGTCTTCATAAGCAGATTTGCAAACAAGACGAATGGACTCGTGAGATGATGCCATTTCAGAAGCAATCAAACCAATTTGCAGTCCATCTACACAAGCTTTTCCGTCAAAAACATCGGCAATTTTTGCTACATGATGTTGAAAAGCTTCTATTGCTGTGTCTTTCTCGCTTAAATCTTCTCGGGCGCTCTCTAATATATGTTGCCCCATTAATTTAATCGCTTCGATAGCAATTTCTTCTTTCCCATTTGGAAAGTGATAATAAAGTGATCCTTTTGGTGCTCCGCTTTTCTCGATAATTTGGTTTAGTCCAGTGCCATGATAACCTTGACGCTGAAACAGTTCAGACGCCGTATGTAAGATGACGTCTCTTGTGTTCCCTTTCTTCATCCAATCCTACCCTTCCTTCTCCAATTATAACAATTGGTCTATATAATAATAGTGGTTTTAGATTGGACTGTCAACAACTTTGTGAAAAAATTCGTAAACGTTTTTCCCTACCTTTTAATATAAGAATTTTCTTGCAAAAGATACCACTATATTTTGCAAAAATAAAACATCTAGCCTTTTTTAATTAGGTTAGATGTTTCTTAATATAGTCTAAAATTTTCGAACAGTCAGGGTGGCGTGTGAGGGCGTAAAGGAAAGTTCCTCATTTTGAACAAAGTGTCCATCTTTTATATTCATTTCAGCATAATGAACAATTTGATCTCCATGTAAAAATACAAGCAAATTAATATCATCTCGAAAACCTAAGCCGCTCCAATCCTTATAGCTTTGAACCCCGAGATCGTCCCTCATCACCTCAAGAGTTGTATATGGGGGAAAAACATACGCTTTATCCCACTGAAAATCTGTTAAAGACGCTATGTTGACATTATGAACATCACCCTGCAATGCCGTATGTAGAGAACGTTCCAATTCTTTATGACGAATATCTTTGTAGCCTAGCATTTGTCCAACTAGTAGACAAAACATAAAAAGGAAAATATATTTCTTCACTGTATTGCTCCTATGTATCTTTTTTATCTATGGCATGGAGTCCACTGTACTATCAACTAAAAAGCTTAATACCGCAATCGCAACCATTGTAAAAGTTGAAGAAAGAAGCAGCTTTTTGTACACGATATGATCTGTCGACTTCTTATAGTGAGTAAAATAAATCACTCCTCCTCCTAAAGTTGAAATTCCCCATCCCCATAACCAAGGAGCCGTATATAGCTTTTCCCATTCAAAAAGCCACAAGTATAAAATAAAAAAATGAATGATAAAAAGTAAAATTGAAATGGGATTTAACATTTTTCTCATTAATGATTACTCCTCTGAAAAGTCTTCCTAAGAAATGACGTTTTTTTATTCCATCTGTTTCATATTTTACCATATTATATTTTTAAATTACTTACAAAGATCATTTTTAATTATATTAAGTGAAAGATTTCATCATTCCCTATTAAAAATAAAAAAACTTAGAAGTAAATTCTAAGTTTTTCCCTTTTATACACTTACTTTAGGTCTGTAAAATTCATTCCAAATTTCTCCGCGACCTCCACTAATTGTTTCATTTGCTCTGGAGTTGGTGGCTCAGCTTTTGGTAATCCTTCATCTTCATTAACAGGCTTTCCTAGTTCTTTAATAAAGCTATCGAAGCCAGCAGGTGATGCGGTTACAAACATTTCAGACACTTCATCTCCTGCAACGAAGTAATGTCTAATCCCTCTTGGAGCATGCACATAGTCTCCTGCTTTTGCTTCAATGACATCTTCTCCAACAAAGAAAGTGAAGCTTCCTTTAATAATGTGGAATTGTTCATCTTCATTCGCATGGATATGTGGCGGCGGTCCCATTTTCGGAGGTTCTTGTACTTTCACTACACAGTATGCACCATTTGTTTGGTCACCAGATACAAGGATTGTTGTTTTCTCTTGCATAAAATGGTATGTATTTTGATCATTTGCTGTTCCATGTAAAGGTTTTGTGATTACTTGTTTTGATATTGTCATCCTTATCTCCCCGTTTCTATCATCTTATTGTTTAAGACTATGAACACGTCTCTAAGATATATTATACAGAGAAATATCCTTTTCTTGGTAAGAAAAGAACCAATTATTTTATAATTTTTTCCTTCACGTACAAAATATTCTTTTTCATAAATATGATAACTGAATACCTACATGTATAGAGAAGTAAAGCACTAATTCCCTTATGTAGAGGACAACTCCTCATTACTTGATTTAAATCGTTTCACATTATATTCCTTATGTAAGTATGCTTTTAAAATTTTAACATCTTCTCCCAATGCAAAGTTTGGTCTTTTAGAGAGATGACCAATCTCTTTTTCATCATCATATATCCGGCCGTTAATGGACATTGTTTTTGAATCAAAGCTAATGTCCTTTCCAGAATAATAATATTCATAGGAACCTTCTTCATCTTGCTCACTTTTATCTTCGAAATGCGTGACTTCAAAATAATAAAGTTCTCCATTTAAAGGAATGGATTTCATCGTATATGTGAACTATTTAGAATTGTTGATCGCTTATCAGAATTGTTTTAGCTCTTTTATTAAAAATAGTAGGCAAAGACAAACTCATTCGCATTTTGTTAGTCTTGCTTGTGATTGTGCTTGGTGAAGTGATGGGGGAGGAATAATAGCTAACAAAATCGCTCCCCTCCTATTCATGACTTCATCCTAGGAGTTAACTTCTGGACCTGTTTCTCGTTCTTCATTATTTATATAAAAGAAGGAGCTTCCGCTAACTAACGGAAGCTCCTTCTTTATTCAATCAATCCCAACCTCGCTGCAACGCTATACCCAGACGAGCCAAACTTAAAGCGATTTCTAAGCTCAATCAGATTCGGGCCGAAACTTCTTTCCAATGTGTCGCGATGTTCTTTCATCATCTCGTATATATACAAGTCATGTACAATCACTTCTGTAATCGGCATCACAAGACCTGGATGCATTGTCCATGCAGCACGGCTGTCGTCACCAAGTGAGAGAATGCCTGCTACAACTTCCTGATCATCAACGCTTAAAACAATCCAGCGTCCTCCATATTCTTCGGTAATTTCATCACTCGCATCATGTTCATATACTTCCGCGAAATCAAAACCAAGTGTGCCGTAAGAAACAATTAAGATTTGCACACCACGCCCAGCCGCTTCTTCGAGTTCTTTGCGTATTTCTTCTGCATCTTCCATCCAGATTTCGAGGAGAATTCGTCCTTTTGCTTCTTTGATCGCTTCTTTGGCACGATTAATAATGGCTTCATGCCCTGTAATGTTCCAAATGTTTTCTCGATTTAATGAAACATAAGAATAATGCTCAAGCGCCTCTTCCGCTACTTCAAACGAGGTTTCTGCCCTTCGTTTTTTCAAGTTAATGAGCTCATGTGGAGGAAGCGGAGTGTAAAGAGCCGGATTTTCATGACTTATCATGACTTCTCCTCTGTCAACAAGACCACCAAGTACTTCATAAATTTTAGAGCGAGGCACCCCTGAGTTGAGAGAAATCGCGTACCCTGACAATGGTGATTTTTCTAACAACGTTATATATGCTTTTGCTTCATACTCCGTAAAGTTCAGATCTTGCAAAATTTTAATAATGTCTACTTTCATGTTTTCCTCCTTCATTATCCGAGCACTATTAGAGCTATTATATCATTATTGCCCTTGACAGATAATGGCGATAATTATAAGTTATATATAGTCGCTACATTCGTAGCAACTACTTTTAGATTCAATGGAGGGGTAGAATGGATACGGTTTTGAATCAGTATGAACCAAAAGTGAAAGCAAAAAAAGTGAAAAAAGGCCTTACATTATACATAATGGCTACACTTATTGCTGTTCTCTTTTGGAGTACGTCGTTTGTAGGTACAAAAATAGCTTATGCATCATTTTCTCCACTTACACTTGGTGCAGCACGTTTTATGGTAGCAGCCATCATTTTAGGAATCATCATGCTCCTAAAAAAAGACAAAACAATTCCATCACTTAAAGACATTGGCGTAATGTCACTAAGCGGTGTATTAGGAACAACGCTTTACTTTTCAATGGAAAATATCGGTGTTGAACTTACAACAGCCTCGAATGCTGCTATTATTATTGCCGCTTATCCAGCTATTACCGCTCTTATTGAATTTATATTTTATAAAGTTAAGATCTCCTGGGCTAAAGGGATAGGCATTCTAATTGCACTTATTGGGGTTTATCAAATTTCTTATAATCCGCATGTAGCGGAAAGCGGGCATGCCTTACTTGGAAACGTGATTTTAGTTTTAGCAGGTTTCGTATTTGCTTTTTATAACTTTACAACACGGAAAGTCGTTAAAAAATATTCAATGATTACGATTTCCTTTTACCAAACATTAGCAGGAGCGATTACCTTTATTCCTGTTGCTTTTATTGAAAAATCAAGTTGGAAAATGCCGACGATGGAATCATTTTTAGTGCTTCTTTATCTTGGAATATTTTGTTCTGTTGTCGCTTTTCTTCTATATAATTATAGTTTACGAAAATTATCTTCAAGTTCCGCTGTAACGCTTATGAATCTTGTTCCGATTTTTGGAGTTATCTTTTCTGTCATTGTGCTCCATGAAGTGGTTCGCACAGCTCAAATTATTGGAGGCATTATCGTTATTTTCGGAGTTGTGTTAAGTATGAAAGAAAGTAAAAGTGGGAAAGCTAAAAGTTAATCCCTTTCAATATAGACCGCTTAGCAGTCATTCCCTGCTAAACGGTCTTTTACTTATAACTTTACTTTTATGTCTCTTTCTATAAAGGTTTCTTTTGCAACAAAAATGGCGTTCAATACTCTTGGAAAGCCTGTATATGGTACACAGTGCATAATTGCTTCAACAATCTCACTAGGAGTTAATCCTACATTTAAAGATGCATTAATATGAATACGAAGCTGCCGTTCACATCCTCCTTGAGTTGTAAGTGCAGAAAGAGTAACAAGTTGTCTCTGTTTTAAATCAAGCTCTCCCCGTGAATAAATATCTCCAAATGCAAATTCAATAACATATTGACCAAGATCAGGAGCAACTTCCTTTAAAGACTCTATCACTCCTTTTCCTCCTTCTCCATCTACTTTCATTAATCTTTCCCATCCACGCTCATAACGTTCATTCATTAAATGGCTTCCTCCTTTAATAAGATATTTTCATCCTATCGGTTAGAGCGCGCTCTAAAGCAAGGCTTTTTCTATGCTATAATGAATATTATGGAAAATGTATTAACTATTAAAGAAGTTGCTAACATAACAGGGGTTTCTGTTCATACGTTACGCTACTATGAAAAAATTGGTTTGCTTTCACATATCAAACGAGATGAAAACGGCTATCGTCAGTATTGTGAAGGAGACCTTTCTTGGATTGCTTTTTTACTTCGTTTACGTAAGACAGGAATGCCAATGATTCAGATGAAACAATTTTCAGACCTTAGAAGTCAAGGGAATTCAACGGCTTCATCTCGTCGTAAATTACTAGAAGAACATTACCGTAATGTGCAACAGGAAATAAAAGAACTAGAGGGAAACCTTCAAGAAATTCAGAAGAAAATAGCTTATTATAAGGAACTAGAGAAACCATAATAAAGGAGGTTGGATAATTATCCAACCTCTTTTTGTCCTTTTATCTCCCAAACGCACCTCCATCACTCCTTGGATCTACACCACCATGTAAAAACCCTTGATCATCAATAACAATGGCGTGTGCATGCCCCATCACTCCGTCTAAATCACTCACTCTTTTTACAAGATGACCAGCACGAGCTAACGATTTTTCCACTTCCTCACTAATGCGTCCTTCGATTTTTAACTCTTGTGTTTCCTCTCCCCATGTTCTTCCCCATAAAAAGCGTGGAGAGCTAATCGCTTCTTGGGGATTCATTCCGTAATCAATCATTCTTGTAATAAGGGCGGTTTGGGTTTGTGGCTGCCCTTCTCCACCTTGTGTGCCGTATAAAATAGAAGGGTTTCCGTCTTTACAAGCCATTGCGGGCATTAGGGTGTGGAACGTTCGTTTCTTTGGTTCTAGTGTATTCACATGATTTTCATCAAGAGAGAAAAATGATCCTCGATTTTGCATAAGGATACCGGTATCTCCTGCGATTACACCTGAGCCAAATTCAAAATAGAGGCTTTGGATAAATGACACCGCATTTCCTTGTTCATCAACAACTGCGGCATAAGCTGTATCATTTCCAATTGGCTGTGTTGTCACATCGTTTGTTTTTTCGAAAGTAATCTCATTCGCTATTTCTTTTCCATACGATTTACTTAACAAATTCTGAAGAGGAATGGCTGAGAAGTGAGGATCTGTCAAAAATTCATTTCGATCTTGGAACGTTCGTTTTAATGTTTCGACTAACAGATGGTAATATTCATAGGAGCCGTGCGGGATAGACCGTAAATCATAGTTTTCTAGCACATTTAACGTCATTAATCCAACAAACCCTTGCGAATTTGGTGGCACTTGGTACATCGTATAGCCGCGATATGTTGTTGAAAGTGGTTCAACCCATGCGCCTTGATGCTCAGCGAAATCTTCAAACTCTAATAAACTTCCCTTTTCTTGAAGACTCCTCACAATTCGTTTTCCAAGTTCTCCCCTATAAAAGAAGTCCCGCCCTTTTTCAGCAAGCTCTTTTAACGTATAAGCAAGGTTCTTTTGAACGAATTTTTCATTTACATGTGGCACACGCCCATTTGGAAGGAAAACAGTAGCAGTGTCAGGCTGTTCTAGGAATAACTTTAAATTGTTCATTGTGTTTTCATGCTGATCTTTGGAAAAAGGAAAGCCAAATAATGCATAGCTGATAGCTGGTTCCAAAACTTCTGCTAGTGACATCGTCCCGTATTTTTTCAAAACGGCATCCCAGCTGTCAACCATACCTGGGACGGTAATCGCACTTTTAATCCCTCTTGTTGGAATTGCTTTTTCTCCCCGGTATTTATCTCTTGTCACTTCACGACCTGACCTTCCGCTTCCATTATAAACGCGCACTTTTCCCTCTTCTTTCTGTTGCATAAGCCAAAATGAATCACCACCAAGCCCAGTCATATGAGGATACACAACTGCTAAACAAGCACTCACCGCAACAGCCGCATCAAAGGCATTTCCGCCTCGCTGGAGAATCTTATCTCCTGCTCCAGAGGCTAAATAATGTGGACTAACGACCATTGACTTTGTTCCAACAATTGCTTCATTCATATTAGATTTTCCTCCCCTGATTTATAGTTCTTTTTCACAGCTAGTGGTGAAACTGGACTTTCTTTTGGCCCTTTGTCTGTGAACAGAAAAGCGACAGCACCAACAAGTAATAATGCTCCAGATAAGTAAAAACCAAGCTCAAGACTTCCTGTTCGATCTGCAAAATAGCCTGTAATATATGGCGCAAAAATGGAAGAAAGCATGCCGCTAAAATTAAAGAATCCATAAACCTTTGAATACATAGAAGCTGGTGTAATGTCTGCGATGTACGAGATTAGGACAGGGTCAAGAGCTAGTTTTCCAAGTAAGCCATAGAGGACTAACCCTGTAAGGAGAAGTGAATAACTTTCTGTATAAGGAATAACAATCTGCAGGAAAGCTCCTGCAACAGCTAGAGAGATAATAAGAGGCTTTTTGCTTTTCACACGATCTGAAATATAACCAAAGAAAATGGCGCCTGGAATGGATGCCCATGGAACAAGTGAAGCAATAATGCCTGTTTGTGATCCATCAACACCACGAGCTGTCTGCAAATAATATGGCAGCCATGTTAACATTCCGAAAAATCCGTAAAGAGAGCAGAAGATAATAATATAGACACATATATGGTTTTTAGTAAAAAGCTGCTTAAGGCTTACGTTTTCAGTTGGAACAGCAGTTGAAACTTTCTCTTCCTTATTGCCATCGCGAACAAAGACACCAATTAAAATGGCCACAATGACAGTTGGTATGGCAAACAAGTAAAATGAAAATTGCCAGCCTTTATCTAATGTGTAAGTAAAATAGCTTGCCGCAATAAGACCAAGTGAAATTCCTAATGCCATTCCACTGTTAATAAGAGCTGACACAAGGCCCCGGTATTTTTTCGGAGTAATGTTAGAAGAGATGCCATACTGTGACCCATAGTATGTTCCTTCTCCTAATCCTGTAAGAGCACGCATAAGAAGGAATAAAGCAAACGTTGTGACGGCTCCACTTAGATATGTAGCAACCCCAAAAATGATATAACCTGTCACAAGGACTCTCACTCGTCCAAACTTATCTGCTAAAAACCCTGTTGGAATTTGCATAAACGCATATGAAGCAAAAAAGACGGTAGACATAAGGCCGAGCTCTGTTTGATTTAAATTCCACTCCCTCCCAATATCACTCATAACAGGGGAAAGAATATTTCGATCTGCATACATGAACACCCATCCTAAGAAGAATAAAAAGATAACAAGAGCTGGATTGTTTTTCTTCATTTCGCTCACCTCTATTTTCTGAAAATTATGAATTAATTATATCCAGCTCTTTTCTCAAATGGTTTATTCTTGTTAGATTCTCTTCCATTGTTTTTTTACGTTTAGTAATTATATTTTAATTTTTCTGTTGATTCAGAAAAATAAAGTGGTAATATGTTTATAAATAGAATGTTTTTCTCTCTATACAATTACATAACGAAAGTGAGGTAGGAAATTCCTTGCATTATGATTATCACGTACCTAATTTAATTTTGGATGATGTTGATAAAACCATCCTCTCTATTCTTCATGAAAATAGCCGAGTCTCTTATACAGATCTCGGCAAAGAAGTTGGGTTATCGCGCGTTGCTGTACAGGCGCGCATCAATAACTTGATGGAAAAGGGTGTTATCGAAAAGTTCACGGCGATCATTAACCCAGCTAAGATTGGGATCCATGTTTCTGCTTTTTTCAATGTGGAAGTTGAACCCCAATATTTAGAAGCCGTTGCTGAACAACTTTCAGAGGAGCATGCTGTCACAAGCTTGTATCATATGACAGGACCAAGCAAACTTCATATGCACGGCATTTTTGCAGACAACGGAGAAATGGAGCGCTTTTTAACTGAAAAGCTTTATCCAATGCAAGGCGTTGTGAGCGTTGACTGTCAAACACTTATTAAACGCTATAAAAGCAGAATGGGAATGAAGCTATAACAATGGCAAACAAGGGGGAATAAAAGTGAATGCTTATAAAGAATTAATTATTGCAATGGTGCGCACAGGGATATTGGGCTTTGGGGGAGGCCCATCTGTTATTCCGCTTATCCGCCATGAAGCTGTTTCGCGGTACAAATGGATTGAAGATGATGAATTTGGCGAAATTTTAGCCATTGCAAATGCGTTACCAGGACCTATCGCAACAAAAATGGCCGCTTATTTAGGTTACAGGGAAAAAGGAGCCCTTGGAGCAATCGTTGGGGTGCTCGCTCATATTCTCCCTACGTGTCTTTCAATGGTGGTCTTACTTACTGTTGTGAACGTTTTAAGCTACTCAGCCGCTGTCGCGGGCATGATTGCCGCTGTTATGCCTGTTATTGCTGTAATGCTTGGCCTTATGGCATACGAATTTGCCGCAAAAGCAGTCAAAGGATTAGGAAAAATACTTGGCTGTATCCTTTTTATAGTCACCTTCCTTCTTCTCCAAACAATTGCGCTTCATCCCGCATTTGTCATCGTTATCTTTCTCGCTTATGGAACCATGCATTTTAAACTTAAAAATAAATGGGAGAACAAAAATTCAAAAAGTAAGGGGTTATCCGTATGATGCTTTTACTTAGCTTGTTTTTAGGTTTTTTTATTGCTAATGTACTTGGATATGGCGGAGGCCCTGCTTCAATTCCGCTGATGTATGAAGAAGTTGTTGATCGCTATCATTGGCTCACAAATGCCGATTTTTCAAATATGCTTGCTCTTGGCAATGCCCTCCCTGGACCTATTGCAACAAAGATTGCGGCATATGTTGGCTACGATGTTTTTGGATGGTGGGGATTTCTCATTGCCTTATTTGCGACTGTTTTTCCATCGGCCATTGCTCTTATTCTTCTTCTCAAACTTATGCAGCGCCATCGTCAGTCTCAAGTTGTCAAAGGGATGACCCTTCTTGTTCAGCCTGTAATTGCTATTATGATGCTTTTACTAACATGGGATATGATCAAAGATGCAGTTGGTTCAATTGGGATTTGGCAATCGCTAATCATCGGACTGATTTCTCTTTTAGCACTCGCGAAGTTTAAAATTCACCCTGCATTTATGATTATTGCCGCGTTTGCCTATGGAGGATTTGTTATTCCTCATCTCTAATCTATTTGTAAAACTCGTTATCTACCATTCAATTAAAGAAGCACATTCTCGTTGAGAGTGTGCTTCTTTTGATTGAATTCTTTAAAACTACTTTGACACGCCCTGTTTTTCTTCTTTATACTATATATGGAATATTATGTAGGAGGGGAAAATGAATAAAACAAACTTCATCATTTTCATCACAGCTTTTCTGCTTGGGACTTCTTATACGATTTTTAAAATTATAACAGGAGAAAAGATTGAATTTAATGAATTCCTTTTCTTCTCTATGTTACTTATGCTGTACCTTCCAACCATCACCACAAAAATAGAGAGAAGTGAGGAAGAGAAACAAAAAATAGCTGAAAAAAGCTCTAAAATAAGTTACTTTCTCCTGCTTCTCTTTCTATTCCTTGCCGTCTTAGTTGAGGATATCCTAACAGGGGAAATAAATACGTTATTAGCAGGAGTTCTTGCCCTTGGTATGGTTACGCTACCACTCGTAGAATTTTTTATGATGAAAAAATACCGTTCATAATCCTATTTCACACAAAAAGAGGAACGTTGGAATTTTCCACCGTTCCTCTTTTTCGATACAATATAAACTATTTTAACTTTCCTGGAGCTTATTCTCTAGCTTTTTTTTTAATATTTCCGCACCTTCATCACTTAGCACAATATTCCCTGGATACACTTTGTTATCTGAAGACACTTCTCCTGTAATAATACATTCCAAGTTAGATTTGTATTTTTGCAAAATGATTTTTTCTTCATCAATAAAAATCTCAATCGGATCTTTTTCACGAATAGAAAAGGTTCTTCTAAGTTCTTTCGGCAGCACAACTCTGCCTAGTTCATCTACTTTTCTCACAATACCTGTACTTTTCATAAAACGCTCACCTCGTTTTTTTATTTTTACCGCCATAGCCAGTTATATGATAAATCGTTAGCAATAGATTTAAGAGAGCGGTTGTTGTACTGGTATACTCTTTCCTTTACCTCATTCCACTCCAGAGCAAACCTATTCTAGCAATCTCTCCCTTAAATCGATAAAAAAAAGAAGCGCACTTCCGCTTCCTACAAACCTTCTATTCTTTTCTCTCTCTGTTTTCGGCCACACTCTAATCCATCATAAATTTCTCTAAATCGATTTTTTACGTCTTTCAGGGATTCGATCAGCCAAGGATCAAACTGTGTTCCTTTTGCTAACTCTAAACGATAAAAAGCCTCTTCAAATTTAATTCCTTGTCGATAAGAGCGGGTCGTTGTCATCGCATCAAACGCATCCGCAATAGCCAGAACTCGAGCATCTAGCGGAATGTCTCTTCCTTTCAAACCTGAAGGATATCCTGTGCCATCCCATCGTTCATGATGATAAAGAACCCCTGCTTTTAAACGCTGTAGTCGGCTCATTCGCTCAATCATTTGAGCTCCAGAAGTTGAATGAGTTTTAACTGTTTCATATTCTTTTTCAAGCAGTCTGCCTTTTTTCATTAAAATATGTTCGGGAACGTTAATTTTCCCAACGTCGTGAAGAAGTCCGCTTAGTTTTATTCTTTTCAAGTCTTGTTCACAATAATCTGGCAAGGAGCTTGCAAGAGCAACAGCATACTGACTGACGCGCTCACTATGACCATATGTATAAACGTCTTTTGCCTCTACTGCCACAACAAACGTATTCACAATTTCTTCAATTGTTGCCTCTGTTGAGTCTTTTACAAGGTTCACTTGTCTTCTATAGATAAGATGAAGCATTTGCAGTACGAGAAAGCTTAATGTTGATAAAATAATATACAATAAAATGCGATTTGAAATATCAATGCCGTCTGCCGTATAGTTCTTTTTAGGTAGCTTTATACTAAAGAATGTGAGAAGACCTAATCCAATCAATGAATAATAAACAAGCGTCTTCTTTTCTCCATATATGCCAGCAAGAAGCGGGAGAAGTAAGAAAAAGCTCCATGCTTCAGAGTAGCTTGACTGAAAATATACAACAATGAGCAGTCCAACAGAATAGATAAGAATCATATGCTGATAGATGCTAGCTTTAAAATCAATATATCTTTTTAAACTCCCCATCATAATTAAAAGAGCTAAACAAATTAAAAAAGATGGTAAACTAGCTCTCGAGAAGTTGGCTTGGAAAAGATAAAAAAACGTATTCCAAACGCAGCTTAATCCTAAAAAAACAACGATGATCCGATAAAGGTATGTTGTTACTTTTAAACGGTGATCATTAAAATAATCCTCATACAGTTCGGTGTGTTGTGCCATTTCGAGATCTCCTCATTATTCAAAATGCCTTTTTATTGTAGCATCTTTCTCCTCTTATGTGGGAAGTTTTGTAGAATAATGACGTTTCCTGACATATAGTGCTTATTTTCACTGTTTTGTTAAAGAAAAACTAAAAAAGCAGGGTTAATGCCCCTACTTTGCAACAAAATGATAGACTTTTTTCACTTGTTTCATTATTTTCTTTGCTAGGCTAATTACTTACATTCTTTACGGCTAAAAGAGATATTTTCAAGCTTCTTTTAGCAGCAGACTCTCTCCATAAATCTAAAAAAATATTCTTTTACACCCTTTATTAAATCAATTAAAAAAGTATATTTTAAAGATAAAAAGGAATACCTTATACACCTTGCCTCGTATAAGACATTCCTCTGCTATTTTTATATAAAAGCTAATTATTGTACATTTTCAAACCTTTTCGATTTTTCTCCCTCTAAGCTTGCTGATTTTCTTTTCACCCATAAATAAGGACGAAGCGGGAAATAAAGAATTTTAAGTGCTTTTGGCAGTTTTAGCTGATCTTCCTCAGAAGCTTGAGGGTATAAAAATCTTAAGACTTGAAACCATCGTTGCGATACCGCTCCTGTTTCGTAGATATATCGATGTGGAAAAAGGATGCTTTTCATCTTGAGAAGTTTAGTAAGGAATAGGACAAACATGCTTCCTTTATATGTTTTTTCTCTTTTTGTCTCTCTTTCCATATAATTTTGACTCATATTTATAACACATGGAACAGCGAGCTTCGCCAGCTCTTTTGCTCGCTTTTCTTCTATAATACTTTTTGCTTCCTCTGGGATAGGGGTTTCAAAAAAAGCAGAGGAAACAAGGAGTGCCTGCCCAACAAGGTTAAATTGTTTTCGTGAGCGAAGTTGTTCGACTTTCTTGAATGGTTGTTTTCTTCGCATCATATAGTCAACATCAGCAAGCCAGCGTAATCTAAACCATCCATGTCTTGTTCCATGAGCAATAAGAAAAATAAATAAGTCTTCTTCTCCTAGGAAATAAACAGGCGAACGTGTTAGCTCGCTTTTTCTTCTCCGCTCCCATAGCTCATGAAATGTTGGCTGCTTAATTGGAAAGGGTTGTGAACGCCAATGAATTTCAACTTGAATCTTTTTTTGAGGATGAAAGTAAATAATATGGTGATGAAGCCATTTCCATTCACTCGCAAGCGAAAAAAAGCGGTTTTCCCTTTCATAGCCAAGTCCAGTTAGAACATCTTCTGCTTTTTTTAAGTCTTCAAATTGAATTAATACATCTAAGTCTTTTGATGTTCGAAGCGAAATATCTCCGTAAATATCCTGGGCAATTGGAGGACCTTTCAAAAACAGAAGCTTAATATTCTGTTCACTGAACAGTTTGCTTACCCGCTCCATCTCTGCGCTTAAATGAAGCATTGAAAACGTATTTTTTTGATATTCTCTCTTTAACACTTCCATTACAAATGGAGGCACAGCAGGATCTCTTAGCTCTCCTAATTTCGCATATACTAATGGATAAATGCGATGATGCTTCACAAGCTGCAAGAAATAGTTCCAGTCAATATTTTGTTCTAGAACTAGATTTCCTTCTCGATGATTTAAAATAGTTAACATCACTTTTAGTTCTCTTGGCAGCAATGATAAATCAAGCTCACCGTTTCTTTCCATACCTTTCACCATCCCTTTATTGAACAGCTTGCGCCTGACTTTGAAGAAGCTCGCTAAATAAATGTCCTCTCTCCTTTGACAGCTGTGTGTAACTTCCTTGCTGAACAATTTTTCCTTTTTCTAAGACAACCACAGCATCTGCATTGCGAATCGTTGATAAACGATGGGCAATAATAATGACGGTCATCCTCCCTTTTAATTCTTCAACTGCTCTGCTTACTTTGGCTTCGTTGCGCACATCGAGCGCACTTGTTGCCTCATCAAGAATCAAAATAGACGGTTTCTTCAATAAGGCCCTTGCTAGGACTAAACGCTGTCGCTCTCCACCTGAAAGTCTTACCCCTCTGTCTCCAATCACTGTATCAAGACCATGAGGCAATTCTTTCACAAACTCATATCCTTGCGAAAATTGAAGCGCTTCCCACATTTCTTCATCACTTGCCGTACTTTTCACCATGAGTAAGTTTTCCCGAATCGACGTATTAAATAAAAACGGGTCTTGTGAAACATAACTAATCGAATTCCGAAGTGCTAAAAGATTCTCTTCCGTAAGAGGAGCTCCATCAATTAAGACTTCTCCTTTTTCTGGAGTATTCAATCCCATTAACAAATCAATTAACGTACTCTTCCCTGCTCCTGAAGGTCCTACAATAGCCGTAATTTGGTTTTGTAGGATATGTAAATTGATATTATCTAACACAAATTCTTCTTTCGTTTTGTTATAGCGAAATGAAACGTTTCGACATTGAAATGATCCTTTCATTTCTCTCTCATCGCTAACTGCTATTTCTTCTTGCTCTTCTTTGCATTCTTGTAAAAACTCATGAATTAAGCGACAAGAAGGAATACTTGCTGCAATTTGCTCTATGTTCGACTGAATGCTTGTAAACTTTGGCCAAAGGCGTGAGAAAATTAAAATTAGAAGTAAAACTTGATCCTGCTGAGCACCAAAAGATTTTAGAGAAACAAAGATAAAGAGGGCGATAAGACAAGCTGATGATAGTTTATAAATAAGCTGTGAATCTGATCTTAATTTCACATAGTTGACTTGTTCTTCACTCATTTTTTCCGTTAGAGACTGAAGCCAGTTCACATGATTACGTTCTAATGTATTGCTTTTAATATCTTTGATTCCGTTGATTTGATCAGTAATGCCCGCCATATAGCTTTCACCAAGCTTTGATGTTTGCTTGCCAAGCTTGTTTGATCGTTTAATTAAGCTTTTTGAGCAGTATCCAATAACAAGACCGCACGCTAAAATAAACAACGTCAACCCGGCAGAGAGCCAGAGCGCAATACAAATTTGAATAACGGTAAAAATAATATGAGATAAAAGCTGAAGAAAATAATTAATCGCCCCAAGTACACGGGCAAGCTCTGCCGTTAATAAGTTAACTAAGTCTGATTTCCGTTTTTTCAAGAAAAAACTCCATCTTGAATTTAACAGAGAACTGTATATATCTAATCGCAAATGTCTGCTAAAATTTTCACGAATGCGAGCATCACGAATTGACAAATAACGCTGTAAAAAGGTTTGTCCCACAACAATAAAAAGATATAAGCCTAACACAAAGGGCAAATAAAACGATTCGGGAATACGAGTTAAAAAATGAAAAAGCTCCATAAGTTTCCCTGAGACATTCTCAACTTGCACGAAGCCTCCAAGACTAATAAGTGGAATAAGGAGCAATATTCCTGCTCCTTCAAGCAAGCTGACAAGCGCACGCCCCACAACGTTCACATACAAACCTTTTCCTGAGAAATGATGCATTCTTTTAATATAGTAAAGAAAGGCATTCACTTTATTCACCTCACCATTTTCTAGAGGTTTTTTTATTTTTTATAAAAAAATGCTAAACATTGTTTAACATGTACCGATACTTATAAATGCAGAAAGGATTTTCACTATTCGCCAATGATTCTCGAAAACTTTCCAACAATCGTGAAGTTCTCCATAGTTTCTGCTCCTGTTACATATTTCGGACCGCTGCGCAGCCACGCATGAGCAATTAAGCGCCCGTCCTTGTCTTTTCCTGTGCCTAAATATAACGTACTTTCAATCTTTCGTCGCTGGAGCATTTTCATTGCGGCAATTGCTTTTACTAAGCATTCACTTTCCCAAAAAGTATACTTGCTCATTTTATGAACAGCATAGGAAATATCGCGTAGCATTGGCTCATTTGAAGGATTTTCGATCATTGCCGTTTCTTCCATGTACTCACCTAGCGTTGGAGCTACTTTAGCGAATGGCCTGCTTTTTAAAAACCGTCCATAACCTAAATAAAAGAAAGCTTCTAAAAGTAAAAGCTGCTGCTCCCATTCTAGCTTTGAGAATGTTTTTAATTTATGGATTAGTTTCACTCTCTTCACTCCTTTACATTACTTTAATCAGTTTTTCGCTCTGTAAATGTGAAAGAAAAGATAAAACGTGAGTTTCACACTGCTCTCTTTGCACGTCATATTTATTTAGAAGTTTTTCAATAAGCTCTTCAACTAAGATAGCTTCACTCATTTCATCCCAGATGGCTCCACCAATGTTACCTAAGTTATAGTACTTGCCATTTTCAATATTTAGCATCACTTTCTCTTGATCCATATCACTTGCGATGTTTCCTTCGCCTTGAACAACGTGATGTTTTAACGATAATGTGCTCACGCTTTTTCCTCCTCTTGAATCACTTTTAAAATTTCATCTACAAGCTCTGGTGCTGTAAATCCTTCTGACGGTCGCCTAAGTTCAAAAATCGGTGTTCTTTTCCCAACTTCCATCGAATGTTTGAAATGCCATTCAGCTAGCTTAAGTCTGTCAATTAAGAAATCACGATACGTATGCTGAAGTAAAACGCGGAACTTCTCCAACGTTCCAATTTTTTTAAACCGGATTTTACTTGTGTTTCCTTTTGCAAGTTCAAAAACGCCGCCAAGTGGGATAGGCTTATCATAAAAACTTTCTTTTACAGGGACTGCATACTTTGTCTCCCTTTCAAACAGTGATTGATAGCCACTTGAATTGATTCCAAATCCAACTAAACTTTCCTCCCAAAGTTTCTGATGTGGATAAGAAGGATAAGCGATTGGCACTCGCTCTTTTGATAGGCGTACAGGAATGACATCGTCGCTTAGTAACTTATAGCCTTTTTGGATAAAAGCTGCTGCTAAAGTTGACTTCCCTGCTCCGGAATGTCCAACAAATGCATAAGCTTTCCCATTAATCTCTATTGCACTTCCATGAAGAGGCATTACTTTACGCTGCATCAGTAAGATGCCCATACACGAACCAAGAAGATAGAGCCTTATTTTGCGCTCATCAACCCCTTCAAAAGGCACAACCGTAATTTCTCGTCCTTTCGTGATACGAAAGAAAGCGTTTTTTTGGGACTCAAATATAACAGAATCCCCATCAACAACAACTCGGCTCCGATCTTCTCGTTGCACCCATGTTTCTGGTAAAGAACCTTTTTTAATCCATATATCTATTGAATCTTCCCCAAACTTTCCAGAAGGTAATTCAGGAAGATGAACTTCACTCCATATGTTTAGTCCAAAAGCGTTATAAGCATAAACGGTCTGCGTTATACTCATTATCTTCACTCCGCTCATCACAAATTTTGAAGACCCTTATACACCTTATCGTGTATAAGGGTAATGAACGTATAATTTCATATCCAATTAACTATCATGATGCATTGCGTCCTCTGGATCTGGATCTGGTTGCACTGCATCAGGGTAGCTTAGCCCAGGCCCTGCCATTGTTTTGTTTACATCCAATACTTCTACTTCAAGCTTTTCCCATTGTTTTTTCTCCACGATGTCACCCCCTTTCAAAAGTTTTTTTGAAGAAATCGATAGAGAATCAAGCTTCTCATTAAAATTCGAAAATCATTCCGAAATACTTGATCAGCTGAAGGTTCATGACGTATGTTTTCTAACGATTCCTTTAAGAGTTCTATATTTAAATACTCTGATAGATAGTCGTCCGTTAAAGCTCTTTCTAATTCTCCTATAAACACATTCCATTGTGGAAGCATCCTTTGAATTCCATCCGCACCTTGAATCCCTCGTGTTCGTTGGTTTAGCCGAACATCATCTGGAAGATAGCCTTTCATTGCTCTTCTAATGAGTGACCGGTCTTGTCCATTTTGAACAAATTGACTTTCTGGAACTGATAAGGAGAAACGTACAACGCGCAGATCATTTGTTGGATCTCTATCCCATATGCCGTATCGGAGGGAGAGCTTTGTTGTATATGCTCCGTTGAGAGCCCAATAGTATGGACGCTGAAATTGAATTTTTCGTATTTCATATGGGGTTTTTTGAATTAACCCATTTTTTTGAATATCATGTGAAGCTAATTTATTATAAACGTTAAACCGACTCGCTAATTTTTCATTAATCATTCCTTGAAAAGGTACTTCTTTGTTTTTGGATAAAGCTCCTCTTAGCTTTGGAAACACTTTACGCCCCACAACACGAAGTACTCTTGACCTTTTTGCCCCAAGATTTTTACTATACATCCGAACTTCCTGGCTGAATTTTCTCAACTGAAGTTTTCGCAAGAGCATTGCTTGATAATCAAGAGCATGTCCCCACGAAACTGTCCAGTTTCCACGCTGTCCATTTAATATCACACCTATTCCTTGCTGTGAGGCTTGTTCAAAAATCCCCTTCGTCCAAAAGCTATTTTCATAGAATTTGTACGGTGTTTCTAGCACATCAAGCCAATCATCAATTTCAGAAAAAGAGCTTTTCTCTGGAAAGCTCAAATAGCTGTCTTGAATATTGCCGGCAAAGTTCACCGTTGACTTTATGAAAGGTCTTTCATCTGCTACTCGGCTTTTCGGTGACCAGTCTTCAAAGTCATCAAGGGGCACATAACTATATGTATGCAATGATTTGTTTTGCGCTCGCAGCTCTCGTGCTGCGATACTTGCAACAGATCCAGAGTCAAGGCCTCCACTTAGATGAGCCCCAACGTTAAGATGTGTTCTCAACCGAGACTTTACTGCTCCTTTAAAAACCTCAAGAAAAGCTTCTTCATATTCTTCGTTTGAAGAAAGCTTTAGTTTCTTCCCCATATCAAGCGCGCAATATTGAGTAAGTTTTACTCTCCCCTTTTCTACCGTTATGCTATGTGCTGGAGGAAGCTGTCTAATATTTTCGTAGACGCTTGAAGAAGAATCTGTTGACTCAAATGTAATTGGTATAGCTAGAAACTCAGCTAGCCACGCTTCATTTAACTTTTTTGAAACAAAAGGAAGCGAGAAAAGCGGTGTAATAGCTGTGCAAAAAGTGAAAATCTTCTCATTATTAAAAAAATAAAGCGTGCGACATCCTGAAAAGTCGCGGGCTCCAAACAGTTTTCCCTTTTTTTCATCCCAAATCATAAACGCAAAATCGCCAACGAGAAACTTTGGCATGTCTTCTTCCCACTTAGAATAAGCATGCAGGAGAAGTTCACTATCTTTGATAGAAGCTCTATATTGTATATCTATTCCTAATCTATTAAATAATTCGTCTCGATTGTCAATGATAGCATCTGCTGTAATCGCAAGCTTTCGTTCACTATCATAAAATGGTAGTTTCTCTCCAATAGATTCCTCTGTAATCCATTGAGCATGACACCCAAAAAACAGACCACCTTTTTTCCATGTCCCAATATCATCAGCACGATATCTTTTTAACTCTTCCATCATTGCCTGACATTGTTCTACATGAATTTCATTTTCATTCCATTCATATATACCTGCTATCGCGCTCATGTTTTCTCCTCTCACAGTGCTGAAAACTCCTACTAGCCCTGCTTCTTGTCTACCTTTTCACAATAAGGGTATAAAGTCTTATTAAAAAGCAGAAATCACCTATATATATGGATATATTATCACAATACGTTCTTTTTGACATCGAAAAATGTAAAAAATATTCAACAATATCCATTATATTACATTAATTATCTTTAATTATCTTTAATTAACTTTACTTAAATATCTTTTTTCTTTGCTAAACAATGTTAAATTACCATTTATTTATATATTATGTTATTAAACATAACATAAAGTTAATTTTATTAATATATGTATATTTTTCTTCCTCTATTCGACAAATAAAAATCTTATTTTCATGTTTTATAAGTCTTTAGAACCACAAAAGACTCTATCATTCTACAAATTATGACATTTCTAATTGCTGTATATTTTCTTACTTTTTACTCTTTATTTATATATATTAAATTTAAATTGAAAGCGATATCAATTTGTTTTCCATAATAATAATATTCTCATATATCATTTCCAGAGTACTTCCCTTTCATTTTTTTAAATTCTCACGTTTTTTGTAGAAAAATCAATTATTCTTTTTCCTTCGATAGATTCTTAGCGAAATCTGTAAACTATAAAAAAGACTTCGCTCATCACGAAGTCTTTTCCTCTAAAAGTCCAATAAAATTTCGGAATGCCTCTCTTCCTTCTCTATCTTGTTTAAACACCCCTGCATCTTCAAGAACACGCAAGAACTTCATCCCAACTTCTTTTTGAAGGGCTTCTGTTATGTTCTCTTTTAGGAGTTGATCTCCATACTTTTCTTTGATTTCCTCTGCCCAGTGAAGGTGATACGTAGCAATTTCATTTTGTTCACCTAGTAAAAACTGAGCGACTTCTTTAAGCTCTTTTTCAAGGCGAGCGGGCAATACCGCAAGACCCATTACTTCAATTAAACCAATGTTCTCTTTTTTGATATGATGAACATCTTCATGAGGATGAAAGATGCCAAGTGGATAATCTTCTGTTGTTCGATTATTCCGTAGAACAAGGTCTATTTCAAACTGACCGTCCCGCATTCTTGCAATCGGTGTAACCGTATTATGAGGAGTGTCTCCTGTGTAGGCTTCTATGCTAACCCTAGGATCACTATAGTTTTTCCATGTCTCCAGAACAAGGAAAGAAGATCGGACAAGCTCTTCTCTATTTTGACTACGAAGACGAATGACAGACATCGGCCAGTTAACAATTGCTCCGTGAACGTTTGGAAACTCTTTTAGGGTAAACACATGATTTGCGTTCGCTTTTGCCATCGAGAATTCATAGTTTCCACCTTGATAATGATCATGCGTTAGGATAGATCCCCCTACAATCGGAAGATCTGCATTTGAGCCGATAAAATAGTGAGGAAACTTTTCCACAAATTCTAGCAATCTTGTAAATGTGCTCTTGCTTATTTTCATATCACGATGCTCGCTTGATAGAACAATGCAGTGTTCGTTGTAGTACACGTATGGTGAATATTGAAGTAACCACTCTTCATTCGTTAAGTTCATTCGAATCATTCGGTGATTCGAACGTGCTGGATGACCAATTCTCCCTTCGTATCCTTCATTTTCAATACAAAGCAAGCATTTTGGATACGGATATTCCGTTTGTTTTTTTTGTTTTTCAGCAGCAATTTGTTTTGGATCTTTCTCTGGCTTAGACAAGTTAATCGTAATATCTAATTCACCATAATCTGTGTTCACTTTATAGGCAATATTTTTAGCAATTCGTTTTGTTTGGATATAGTTGCTGTTTTGACTCAATGTATAAAAGTAGTTTGTAGCGTGTGCTGGATCCTTCTTATAGAGTTCATAAAAAGTGCGATTCATCTCTGAAGGTCTTGGCAAGAACACGTTCATAATGTCACTACTTAACATTTCTTTTTGGTCTAACAGGTCTGAAATGAGGTTCTTTTCAACAGCATAACTCACAAGTTTTTCGACTAAGTCTGGAATCTCTCCTTCCTCTGTCTCTTCCATATGCTCGGGGAACCCTTCAAAACCTAAAAGTGACAGCAGTCGATTTCTCGCATAGATACGGTCTTCGGACTCGATTAAGTTTACTGCGAATGCTTTTTCAACTAGGCTTTGGATGACGCTAAAAATGTTCACTTTCTTCACTCCTGTCTTTATAAATTACAGCACTTAACGCAGCACTTCTTGCGTAATTTCCTTTGCACCTTCTCCAATATTCGCCACATAAAAAGTTGCCTCATACCCTATTTTCCTGGCATATTCTTCGCCTACTACTCTAATAAATTCCTCTGTCTTATTTTCTCTGACAATCGCAATGGCACAGCCGCCAAATCCTGCTCCCGTCATTCGTGCTCCAACTGTTCCGTCCCTTTTCCATGCAGCTTCTACTAATGTATCAAGCTCAATTCCTGTTACTTCATAGTCATCACGCAAAGAGCGATGTGATTCATTCATATAAGATCCAAACGAAGCTAATCCACCATGTTCTAATGTTTGAAAAGCGCGCAGAATTCTTTGATTTTCATAGACAGCATGTTTGGCTCTTTTCTCTAGCACTTCATCATTTATAAGATAACGATGTTGTTCAAATTCACTTTCCGTTAAGTCTCCAAGCGATTCGATTGAAAGGCTCTTCTGCAGCCTATAGAGAGCGCTTTCACATTCACCCCGGCGCTCATTATATTTAGAATCCGCAAGCTCTCTTCGTTTGTTTGTATTCATAATAATAATTTGATGATCCTCTAGATTTAAAGGCATGTATTTGTATGTTAACGTATTGCAATCGAGCAAAATGCCGCAGTCCTTCTTTCCCATTCCAACCGCAAATTGATCCATAATTCCGCTTTGGACTCCAATAAACTCGTTTTCTACTTTCTTTCCAAGTGAAACAAGTTTTAGGCGGTCTATGTGAAGCTGAAACATTTCGCTTACAATAACGCCAATAAGCATCTCAAGTGAAGCTGAAGAAGACAAACCTGCTCCATTTGGAATATTTCCATAAATCATAAGATCTAAGCCAGACGGAAGCGTCCATCCCCCTTGCTTGATATAGTGAATCATTCCTTTAGGATAGTTCCCCCATCCATCGTTTTCTTCATAATGAAGGTCATCAAGTGAAAACGTAATTGTTCCTTGTTCCGGAAAGTTAAGTGAATACAATCTCACTTCCCGGTCCTCTCTCTTTCTAGCAACTCCATAAGTACCAAATGTAATGGCACATGGAAAAACGTGCCCGCCATTGTAGTCTGTATGTTCACCAATTAAATTAATTCTTCCTGGTGAAAAAAATAAACGCCCATCTCTTCCTTGAAAAAGCTCATCAAATTTATTTAATAACTCTTCTGTTTTCACTTCTTCTCCCTCCAATAGCTCTTTCCTTTATCATCTAGCATTTTCACTATTATCCTTACAAGCATTTTATAATGTCAGAATTCTCCTTCATTTTAAGTTAAAAAGTAAAAAAGAGCAATATTTTTACTAAAACTTTTACTAAAAACACAGAAAAAAGCTTGGAATATTTCTATTCCAAGCTTTTTTACTTTGTGCTTTCACGAATGTTTAAGACGGTTGAGAGCACGACTTTTTTTGGAACTTCTCTTCCTTCAAGTCTTTCCATTAACGAATCGACAGATGTTTTGCCCATAAGTTCTGTAAAAACTTTAACAGTGCTTAATGGAGGATAAACATGTTTGGATACGCTAAAATCATTCACTCCAATGACACTAACGGTTCCTGGAACTGGAATTCCCTCTTCATGCAGGGCCTTCAATGCTCCAAATGCCATTGAGTCATTTCCAAGGAAAAAGGCTGTTGGGAGATTTTCTTTATGGTCACTAATCGCTTTTTTCATGAGAGCATAACCATCATTTACAGAGAAGTTTCCAATGTAAACAAGCGATGAATCATAATGACCTTTCTCCGTTAAGAAGCGCTCGAAACTAAGGCTTCTGGGGTCTTGAATAAGAGCCGTTTGATCTCGATACGATTCCATTCCACCAATATAACCGATACGCGTATGTCCCTGATTTAGAAAATACTGCAAAGCCTTCTCAGTCGCTCTTTCAAAATTGCTTATCACGGCATCAAACACATCTTCATCTGGTGAGCAGTCCACAAAAACAAGATGTGGTGATCTTTCTTTAAGCTTTTCGGCTTGAGGTAAACTAAACTTCCCAATCGCAATAATGCCGTCTATCTCTTCTGATTCTTTCAGGTTCTCCATTGACACTTTCATAAGCTCAATATTGTGAGCCTCACATGCTTTCTCCACCCCTAAGCTTATCGCGTGATAATAAAGATCATCAAGCTCCTCTTCTTCTGTATACCAGCTTACAACTGCGAATTTGTATGCTTGAGCAAGCTTGCGTCCGCCTTTCTTTTTGTACTGAAGTTCTTTTGCTGCTTGAAATACCTTTTCTTTCGTTTCTTCACTAACAGAGAGAGATTTATCATAGTTCAATACCCGTGAAACGGTAGCAATGGAAACACCTACTCGCTTCGCTATGTCTTTGATCGTCGCCATTTTTTGCTCCTTTTATCTCGTTTAAAATAAACTATACACTTTTTCATCTTCATTTATCATACCACATTGCTCTTTTAACTAATTTTTTTACTTCTAGGAAAGAAAAGGTTTCGATATTTCTGTTAAAAACTGCTGAAACAAAATCTGTTCTTTTTTCTCATTGCTCTATTATCTCTCCTATATATCTAACATTTTGACTGATAGTTAAAACATAATACCCTACTTTTCTGTTTCTTCCGCATCTATACTAAATGCACGCACTACAATTCTCTCGAACATATGAAATGTTATGTAAGGGATTACAAAGGGGTATGGGGAATGGAAAAACTATCTGCAAAAGCAAAGTATTCATTTGGGGTAGGAGCAATTGGAAAAGATGCTGTTGTAAACTTAGTCGGAATTTATCTCATGTTTTACATTACAGACGTATTAGGGCTTTCACCAGCATTTGTTGGAACACTATTTTTTATCGCTCGGATATGGTATGCAACAAACGATCCTGTTATGGGAATGATTGTGGACAATACACACTCACGATTCGGAAAATTCAGGCCATGGATTGTGATTGGAACACTTGTAAATTCCGTTATTTTTGTTCTCTTATTTACAAACTTTGGCCTCTCTACAACAGAGCTTTACGTGTATATTTCAATTGCCTATCTCCTTTACGGCATGACATATACCATTATGGACATTCCGTATTGGTCTTGGTTGCCAAGCTTAACAAATGACCCGCGTGAACGAGAGGAAGTCTCTGTTATTCCACGATTTTTTGCGAGTCTTGCTGGCATGTTAATTGGAACGTTTGGCCTTTATATGATTGATTTCTTTGACCGCTCCTTTGGTGGCAGTGGAGATCGTCAAACAGGGTTTACGGTTTCTGCAGTTGTAATCGCTATCATCTTTATTGGAACAATTGCTGTTACTGTTTTTAATGTTCCTGAAAAACCAACAAATAGAAATGCGCCACGAATTAAATTCAAACAGATTGGAAAGCTGCTTGCCAAAAATGATCAGCTTGTCGCTTTTATCGGAATCTTACTTTCTTTTAATCTCGCCATGCAAATTGTAAACGGTGTCACTATCTACTATTTTAAATATGTGACAGGAGCTGAACACTTATTTTCCATTTTCAACTTTATGATTACAGCGGAAATGCTTTCTCTCCTCCTCTTCCCAAGACTTGTGAAAGCATTGAATCGTACTAAGGTGTTTACACTCGCATGCAGTCTTGTTGGAATCGGACTCGTCACCATTTTAGCTGGCGGATACATTGCACCGCAAAGTCCAGTATTTATTATAATTGGCAGCTTTCTTTTGAAATTTGGTTCAGGTCTTTCCCTTGGGATTACAACCGTGTCAATTGCAGATGTGATTGACTATGGTGAACTTAAATTTGGGATTCGTTCTGAAAGTATTATTGTCTCTACCCAAACATTTCTGATGAAAGCCGCTCAAGCAGTCTCAGGACTTCTTACTGGCGTTGGTCTTTCTCTTGTTGGCTATGTGCCAGACGCTGTCCAAACCCCAGGGACTGTAATGGGACTGCGCATTTTAATGATTGCCATTCCGCTCCTTTTCGCTGTTCTTAGTCTTTTTATCTATCTTAAAGCTTATAAGCTAAAAGGCTCTTACTTAAGTCAGATTGTGAGCAGCTTGAAAGAGAAAAACGCAAGCATTGAGAACAGCGAAGAGAATATTCAAAATATTCACTAAAATATTGTTTGCTAAGAAAGGTTGATTATGATGACGATTATTTATAATGAAGAAAAGAAAGAATTTCACCTCTACAATAACGAAATAAGCTATATTATGAAAGTGCTTCAAAACAACCAGCTTGGGCAGCTTTATTTTGGTAAAAGAGTACCGCACAGAGCTTCTTTTGACTATTTAGTTGAAATGCAGCATCGTCCAATGACCGCTTATCCGTTCCAAGGCAACTTATATTTTTCTCTCGATCATCTTAAACAAGAGTATCCCTCTTACGGAACATCTGATTTCAGACAACCTGCTCTTGAAATTCAACAAAAAAACGGCAGTCGAATTACGAACTTCGAATATAAAACACATGAAATTTATCGCGGGAAACCAAAACTAGCAAATTTGCCTGCAACGTATACAGAACACGATGATGAAGCAACAACACTTCAAATCACATTACTAGATTCCGTAATCTCTGTTGAGTTAGTTTTACTTTATACGATTTTTGAAGGGGAAAATGCGATTGCTAGAAGTGCTCGTTTTAAAAATATCGGAACAGAAAGCGTTGATCTTACAACTGCGATGAGCGTCAACCTTGATTTGCCCCACGATGATTATGAATGGATTCAGCTTTCAGGTGCTTGGGGACGCGAGCGTCACATTAAAAACCGAAAGCTCGAACAAGGGATACAATCTGTTGGAAGCATCAGAGGTAACTCAAGCCTTCAACATAACCCATTTATAGCGCTCAAACGTCCACACTCAGATGAGTTTCAAGGAGAAGTGCTGGGATTTAGCTTAGTGTATAGCGGTAACTTTTTAGCACAAGCAGAAGTTGATACACATGGACAAACACGAGTTATAATGGGCATTCATCCACATGGTTTTACATGGCACTTAGAAGGGGACGAAGAGTTTCAAACACCAGAAGCCGTGATTGTCTATAGTGATAAAGGGATAAATGCTATGAGCCAAACTTATCACCGTTTGTATAGAAATCGTCTTGTGCGCGGAGAGTGGCGCGATAAAACCCGACCTGTTCTTATCAACAACTGGGAAGCCACTTATTTTGATTTTGATGAAGCAAAAATCTTGGAGTTTGCCCAGGCTGCCAAAGAAGACGGAATTGAACTTTTTGTCCTTGATGACGGCTGGTTTGGGGAACGAAATGATGACAAACGAGGACTTGGGGACTGGGTTGAAAATCGCGAGAAGCTGCCGAGCGGGATTTCTGGATTAGCCAGAAAGATTGAGGAGATTGGCATGAAGTTTGGATTATGGTTTGAACCTGAAATGGTCAATAAAAACAGCAACTTATACAGAGAACATCCAGAGTGGATAATTGAAACACCAGAGCGCAGAGTTTCTCACGGACGCAATCAGTTTGTGCTTGATTTTTCTCAAAAAGAAGTTGTTGATCATATTTATGAGATGATGGCAAACATCCTGAAAGACGGATCTGTTTCATATGTTAAATGGGATATGAACCGCTCAATGACTGAAGTATATTCACAAGCCTACAGTGCTGAAAGACAAGGAGAAGTTTTCCATCGCTATATTTTAGGTGTGTATGATTTATATGAGCGATTAACCTCAGCCTTTCCACACGTTTTATTTGAATCATGCGCAAGCGGTGGCGGACGATTTGATCCGGGTATGCTTTACTATGCTCCGCAAACATGGACAAGTGATGATACAGATGCCATTGAACGGTTGAAAATTCAATATGGAACATCGCTTGTTTATCCTTTATCAAGCATGGGCGCTCATGTTTCAGCTGTGCCAAATGAGCAAGCATTCCGCATGACGCCTCTTGAAACAAGAGCAAATGTAGCCTACTTTGGCTCGTTTGGATATGAATTAGATGTTACAAAGCTATCAAAAGAAGAACGAGAAGAAATGAAAAAGCAAGTTGCCTTTTTCAAACAATACCGTCCCCTTCTTTCTCAAGGAACGTTCTACCGCTTGCTTAGCCCTTTTGAAGGCAATTTCACGGCTTGGATGGTTGTGTCAGAGGATAAGAAAGAAGCGATTGTTGGCTATTATAAAGTATTAAATGAAGTAAACGGCAGATTCCGCAGACTTCCTTTAAAAGGACTAGATCCTCTTAAGAGCTACCACATTGAAAAGCTGAACGAGAATTTTAGCGGCTCCGAATTGATGAATATCGGACTCCTCACTTCAGATGCTTCTGCTGGTCAAGATCTTCAAGGAAATGAACCGCCAAGCGATTTCAGTTCGGTACTCTACGTATTAAGAGCACAATAATAAAAAAGTACAAAAGGACTACGCACTTTTTAGCGTAGTCCTTCTCTTTTCTCCCTCGTGTTCATTCCTTCCAGCCGTTCGCGCTCTCTGTACTTTGTAGGTGAAATACCTTTCTCTCTTTTAAACGCTTTTGAAAAAACTAACGGATCACTATAGCCGCATGACTCGGCAATCTGCTCAATCGATAAGTCTGTAAGCGCAAGAAGCTCAACAGCTCTTGTTAGACGAAACTGTGCTAAATATTGCTGAATAGACACTCCAGTTCTTTTACGAAATAATGTTGTTAAGTAGCTTCTATTTAAAGAAACATAATGGGCAATGTCTGTTACTTTAATTTTTTCATTATAGTGCGTTTGGATAAATTCAATCGACTTTGTAATATAGTCGTTTTCCTTCGACGTTTCTTCCTTATAAAAGTCTGATGAACTGTTCGCAATAAGAGAGAAAAATAGATAAAGCAAACTTTGAATCCGATACTCGTCCCTCACATCTAGCTTCTTATACTGAAGCATATCCATCACAACTTCTTCTAACTCTCTCGTACTTTGGGATTGAAAAAACAGCTTACCAGCGCCAAGTCCAATATTGCGCAGATGTTCCATACTGTTTGTTCCATCAAATCCAATCCATATATATGTCCAAGGATCTTCCTCATCTGCTTCATATCTTGTTAACACATCAGGCAGTATTAAAAAACCTTGTCCTTTTCCAAGCGTATACTTCTCCTCACCAACATAGTAATAGCCTTTTCCTGATAAAACAACATGAATAATATAGTTCGGACGTACAGCAGGACCAAAATGATGAAGAGGCTCACAGACCGCGTATCCACAAAAGAGAAGATGAAAATCTTGAAATTTCTTATCAGGTATTTTTAAAACGTACGATGTTTCCATTGCTAGCACCTCTTATGACTCATTATACTTTTCACTATAAAAAAGATAGCATAGCATTCTCACAATCTCCTATCTTTTTTTAAAGTATAAAAAGTGCCATCCCCTCCCTACATCAAGCCCAATGCAAAATCGATCTTACTCACATATTGCGGAAAATCAATTAAAGGATTGCGGTTTCCTTGTTTCTCCCAAATTGCTCGATTGCGGTGTTTTTCGTAAAGAGAGACTTCATCATCTCTATGCCATTTTACGAGCATCGTAATATCTTCTCCTTTGTAGTTACGAATCTCTCCTGGATATCTCAGTAAGAAATAAAGAGTAGCTCGGGCAGCTTCTCCTTTGCCGCTCTCAGGTTCAAACTTGTTTTCTTCATACTTCCCGCACGTTTCTCTAATCGTTTTCACGCTGGCTTCTGGAGAATAGTCAGCAAAATCGTAAAAAGGATGGTTCGATCTTGAGGAGTTACACTTAGGCTCGCATGCAAAAAGGTGATGCAAATCTCCTCTCATTGGATTTCCTTTATCAAACCATGATTGTGGCACAACATGCTCACAATTATATTTGTTCTCTTTTTCAATCGACTCTTTCATCACCTCAAGCGTCTTTTCGTCCCTTTTATCCTTTGTTACCAGTGTGTTATATGCCTTTTCTCTTCTTAAGAAAGCTTTATAATCTTCTTTTATCACTTCTTCTGGATTTTGCTGTTGGCCGGAATAGATACTTTTAAGCTTGCCGTTTTCTTGAAGATCTGCCCATGAATAAAGATAATTTCTCGTCTCTGTGCTGTATGGAAGCTTCGTATGATGCGTACGTGTCACAAGATCGTTTAACTTTGTGAATAGCTCTTTACTACCCGTTTTCTCAAAATCAACTCCGCTATAATAGCTCTGAATGTCCTCTCTGTCTTTCGCTTCATCGTAATACTCGTTCTTGTCTTCTATTTTTCTTTGATTTTCTTTTAGTTCGGCAATAAAAGCATTCATCTCTACGTTTTTATCCATATCTTCCATTTTCCTATTCATCACAGCATCTCTCCTTTTATATTGAAATCTTCTTTACTAACTCATTCTTGAAAGCACCTCTTTTTTCCTTTCTTCACCCCTATAAAGTGAAGAATTACCCATACTAAAAAAAGCCTGAATTCAACATGTGAATTCAGGCTTTTTCTCCTATAGGGCATTGTTTACTTGTTTTTGATACGCTTTTACTTTGCTTATGAGATAAAACAAGAGTGATAATCCTAATCCTGTTCCAATTCCGATTGTTAAATTTGTAAACACGGTTAAAAGGAACGTTACGATTAGCACAAGGGAATGACTTGATTTTTCTTTGACAATCTCTGCAAACTGTTCTTTCTTACTAATACTCCATGCCACAACCATTAAAACAGGTGCCAAACTAGCAAGAGAAACAAATGAAGCATATGGAGCAAGTAATACAACAACGATTAACACAAACACTGCATGTGTTGCTCCTGCAATTGGGGAAGACGCTCCATTTTTAATATTTGTTACAGTTCGAGCAATCTCACCTGCTGCTGGAATGCCTTGGAATATTGGCGCAACCATGTTTACTACGCCTTGACCAATTAACTCTTTTCGACTATCATGCTTCACTCCTGTCATCTCATCTGCTACGCGAGCCGTTAATAACGACTGCAGTCCAACAAGAATGGCGATAATAAATGAAGATGGAAGAAGCATCATCACTTTTTCAACTGTAATCTCAGGCAGCTGTGGCATCGGAATCTGACTCGGAATTTTCCCGTAAATCGAACCAATTGTTTCAACTTTTCCAGAAAAGAAGAGGGATGAAACAACGCTTGAGATAATGATCGCTAATAGATACGAAAGCTTCCCAATCTTAGGGAACAAGCGTGGTATTGTTAACACAATCCCTAAGCAAATGAGCGCTGTTAAAATGCTGTAAGAACTTAAAAACTGGAGGTTCCCTGCTATTTCCTTCATATTTAAATGAAAATACTCAGATTTCTCAATATCGTGTAACCCTAGAAAGTTTGGAATTTGGCCTGCAAAGATAATGACCGCAATTCCTGATTGAAACCCAATGATGGTGGCTTTCGGGAAATATTGAATTAAACTGCCAACTTTACATAGCGCAAAGATGATGAGCAAGACCCCTGACATAAACCCTGCAATCAGTAAATTCTCAAACCCAAATTGCAACACAATTCCTAATAAAACTGGAACAAAAGCACCAGTGGGCCCTCCAATTTGAAATCTACATCCTCCTAAAAGAGCAATCAGTATGCCTGCTACAATCGTTGTGTAAAGGCCTGTAGCTGGATCTGTACCAGATGCAATCGCAAATCCTAATCCTAAAGGGATTGCAATAATACCAACAACAATTCCTGATAGCACGTCTTTTCGTAAATTGTGTAAGGAATATCCTCTGAATGCTTTTAAATTCATGAACGCCCATAACCTCCATTTTTAAGTATTGATTATTATCCTTTTTCATCAAAATCTAGTTTTCTATGTCAAGATGGGACTCTGCGGGCATCTAATCTTCTTTTTTTATGATTTATTCGTTAGATGCTCCCCATACTAAATTTTGTTCTCCAAGCAAATGGTGTATATAAACGGCGATGTTTTGATCTTTGTTATTTCATTAACAGTAATTTTAAATTCTTTTAACATTATCAACATAAAATTTACAAAATTTTTAAAAAACTTAAGAAACAGCGAATCTTTGCTTCTTTTGAAGTTACCTCTATCTTAAATGAGCTAAATTATAATGAAATGACATAAAGATGAGAATTTGATGAGGATTTTTTAACCTATTTCTTATTTTCTAATTTTAAAAATGAGGGAAAAGGAAAAGAGATTATGTTTATTTTTGTTAATTTAATTAAAAATAAAGTAATGATAAATAATAAACTTAAATAAATCCTTTTAATGGAACGCTTCATTTTTATTCTAAGAAGAATATAAAAAACCAGCAGCTCTGATGTGAGAGCTACTGGTTTTAACGTATCTATAGTAGATGTAATTCTTATCCTACAGTTCAGTTCTTAGACTAAATTTACGTATCAAATGTGTAAAAGATAAGTGACTATCTCATGCTATTTCTCTTCTGATGATAATCTTGATTTTTCACCCTCAAGGACTTGATCAGGATCCACTAGATTAGCAAAGCTCCATGTCTTCCCTTTGTCGATTGAAATAAACCTCGCTAGAACGTTTCCTCCTTGATAATCCCCACTCGGTCCCTGATTGATAAGCAACGTTCCTTGTGACCCATCAAAAGTTGGTGGCTCAGCAACAACAAAGATTCCTTGATACTCAGGAGGCATTGGCACTTCAACTTCATTCCATGTTGTCCCGCCGTCCTCTGTTCGAAATAAATAAGGACTTCCCTCTTTGTTTAATTCATTTTTTGTACCAAATGAAAGGAATCCTAGCTTGTCATTAATAAATATTCCATCTGTTACATGATTGCTGACGTCAGGAACAGAGCCAGCTTTTTTCCAAGTTGCTCCACCATCATTTGTCTTAAAAACCGTATGTGCTTCAAATCCCATTGTTCTGTCATATGTAAGAATCAGATAGCCATCCTTTTTAGACGTAAAGCCAATTGTTCTAAGTCGTACAGACGCAAACTCTTCTGAAATTCGGCTCGTCTTCCACGTCTTTCCTTTATTATTAGAGTAGAGAATGCTTACCCGTTCAGCTTCCATACCGCCTTCTACAAAAACAAAGGCTGTTTTCTCTGGTGAAATAACAAAACTTCCTTCAATCAATGTATCCTTTGAACCACTATAGTCCCCTTGAAATAATTGATCAACCCCAAGCGGAACCTTCACCCAACTTTCCCCACCATTATAGGTAACTTGTAATTTGTTATGATCCAGCGTGTAGTTCATATCACTGTTTACTACCTTTATACCGGCTTCCTTTTGATACTGGTTTTCGACCGCCGGAAGCCCTGTTACAGCGCCTGATGTTTCTTCGATTTTTGTAAGCTCGTATGTGTTGTCTCCCCTTTTCTTAAGTCTCATCGTCCAGTGAATATCCCGAATCGTTCCATCCTTCTCCATGCTGCCCCAATTATGAAAAATACTCCATGTTTTATTTTTTGGTTTAACCCAAAATGTGACCGCTACGGCTGCCTCCTCATTGTCACCTGCAAGCAGTTGAAATTCATCAAAACGTACATCATCAAGCTTTTTCCATGAAGGAGCTTCAGGTTCTTTGTAAGGATCCAGAAGATCTGACAGGAACATGTAGGCAGCATCTTCTGCGCCTAAGTCTTTACTTTCATGATCAATCGAAATTGACATTGGAAGTTCTTTATTAAAGGCTGGTTCAGACCACTTTAAGAAAAGAAAGAGTCCTATTACTAGAAGAAAGATAAATGTTGTAATGGCTATGAGCCACTTTTTGCTTTTTATCATGTTAGAGCTCCTTTACTACATTTTCCATCTAATTCTAACACTTATTTCCACTTTAGTAATCTATTAAAAAATCATCGGCTGTTAGATTATAAAAAAAGAGTATTGAAAGCTAGTTTCAATACTCTTTTTACTAAACTAATCTTTTTCAAATTCTAATCCTGTAATCAACTCTGTAAATGTGTCACAAAGCGCTGATATGGACTCGTCTCCTTCTTCTTCATGATCCATATAGACGATAGGAGGAGACGTTAAACTTTCCCGGAAGTCCAAGCAAAAAAAATCACCGCTTCTCGTTTCCATAAAAGGAATCACTTTCTCTGGAATATAGGATTTAACGTCTTCATACGTAGCAAGCATATCATGATGAAGACTAATTAAATTTCGAAGAGACACACTGCAACAGCCATCATCAAAATAAAACTCATCTCTGTTCGGAAAACCTCCGTTGCACTTCTTTACATATTCCTTATAATCCGTTGGGAAGATGACGTCGAGATTCTCTTCTACTTTATGAATTTCTTCTTCTGTAATCTCTTCCACATCACACCACTGGATGTTCCCGATTGTTACATCTTTTTTCTCCAGCTCCTTTTTCTTTTGGGGCGGTGGAAGCGGAACAAGTTCTGCTGGATTTGGTATCATATCATATTCAAGAGCAAGTGCATCTAAAAATTTTAAGAATGAAGTGGCTGCTAATGTTCTTCCTTCCTCTTTTAAATTCTCTTTATCAAAGTCATCAATTTCAAAATAATATACGACACCATAATCCTTTTTGCGTAATGATAAACAAAGAAGATTTTTTCTTGGAGCAATAGCAATAGGAAGAAACTTAGATGGAATAATCTTTCCTTTAGCATATTTCACATACATTGCCTCTAAGTTATCTTCCGCTTCCTTATATAATGACAGAAAGGATTTTACAATCGTTCCAAGTGAAGCATCATACTTTGCATCGTACATCTTTATTTTATTATGCTCTGGCTGTCCTCCGTTATGTTGGAGAAGGAACGTTTTATACTCGAGTGGTAGAGACAAGTTATACCCTTTTTCAAAAGCTTGAATGTCTTGTTCATTTGTAGCTGGAAAGGAGTGAGCTATTTTAAATTTCACTAGAGATATGCCTCCTTATGCTAAACGTTCTCATAATCATTGTTCTTGTATTTTTACTATTGTAAGTTCTAATATTCCAACCATAGGTACTCTATATTGAACACGATTTTTTAAAGGTTTCAATTGCACCATGAAATCTTTTATATAAGCAATGATATAAACTAGGAAATTGTTTTCTTCTATTTTAAAGCACCAAAGATTGTACGAATAATAATGGAGAAACTATGTTATTTCAAAAACTCAGTTCCCCTCATACTTACGTAATTTTTGAAGAAGCTCAGCAAACGTATCTGCCACATAAAAAACGTTCTCTCTTGCTACTTGTTCTGCTTCTTCTTCTGTTAAGTTCTCTTCTTCCATTAATATTTCTTTCTCGCATGCTTCTTCATGTTCCCAAAATACTATAATAGGATTCCCCTTGCGTTCTTTATAGTCAAAACAGATAAGATTCCCTCCTGGATCATCAGCAAATGGAATAATATCTTTTGGAAGAGTATCCTTATAGCTTTCATAAGTTCTTACTATATCACTTGCACTTTCAGGTGTGTTAATCATAAGTAAACTACCAAATGCTCGCTCTGTTCCTTCTACATCTAATACAAAGTGTTCTGGTGATGCCCCGTGGTTGATTTGGACACACTGTTTATAATCAGCGGGAAAGATTACGTTCAATTCCTTTTCAACTTTTCTTATCTCTTGCTCATTAACTGGTCTTTCAAGGTACTTCCACTTTACTCCATTCATCTAATCATCCTCTTTTATTTTGCAATCGTATAAAAAGGCCCTTTTCCTTTGTTCCATCATTAAGAAAATTATAGACATTATCCCCTGAAGATGTCTCCTTTTCAAACCAGTGACAACAAATATCCAACTTGTGTGTTGTCACTCTATAATTTGATATCAATAATAGCTTCCTGCTACTTGGTCATGTGATCTTAATGATTTAACAGTACCTAACATGTACACCCTACATTGATTCGATTAGGATTCATAATATATAAATCAGGAATTTGACTTCTTAATTTCTCTAGCAAATACACTTCTCCCTTTTCCATCGCAAGCTGACGTTCTTCTTCATAAAGTGGGAATCGAATAAGCCATCTTCATCACTTTCAACTATTAAATCTATTTTAAGTTCATTTCCAAGAAAGTTAATAGTCGTATAGTTTGTCCACCCACATTCATGATAAAGGGTACCAAAAATCTTATCGTTTATGATCATTGTAAACCTCCTTTTAATGAATATAAAAGCTAGGTTACTATCACCTTTACTCCAAATAATTTTCAAAGCTTCTAACACTACCTTTATTTCGACAAATCATATTCTAAATACTTATCATCCCAAAAGAGTACGTGGTCATCGATATGTACATGCCATTCTGCATCCGAAATCACACAGCGAATTTGTGAAAGCAATGCAGACCAATGTTGAACACCTTCCCACATAGCCTCTTCACTGTTATCAGGAAGCTGGGTTGAACCTTCGAAAATAACATTCTCTTCTGTTGGATTTTCAGGATTGTAAACGTAAAAGCTTGTCCAATTATATCCTTCACCTGTACGGGTATATTTTTCAATTTCTTCATCAACCGAGTAATTCGCAATTAATTTATTAATAGCTTCTTGCTCATAGTCTGTAAGTTTTTGTTTACGTTGTGCAGTGTAATAAATGGACACACTCATTTTGTGACCTCCTAATTTACCATGCTATTTAGAAAAACACTGTATTCTAATCTTCCTATTAAAGATTATTATTTTTTATCTCTTCAAACCATTCATCGGCAAAAGCGCTAGATGTTTTTACATCATCAATAGTATGAACTAAATCATAGTTGTACTCGGCTTGAACCCCTCCACTCTTAACATCGTATATCATTTTCATCTCCGTTGGCATGTCTCTTTCATATTCTTTGCATAATTCTCTAATTTTTCTAATATTACTGTTGATAATATCTAATACCATAAACCCTCGTTTTGGAGATACATCAATAGTTTGATCCCCGTCCTTCAGTGCATCATTCACTTTATGAGCTTCTACATATGTATTGTTAATGGAATAAAAAAAACTGCTTGATATCACACCTTTTTCACATGAAACATACACATATACTTTATCCGCTCGATCTTCAACGAATTCCATGCATATAGAGATCATATCCCCTTGTAATTCACTAAATTTATCTTCAAATTCTTTCATACTATTTTTTCACTCTCCTAATTAAACTTCAAGATCTAAAGAATTAACCTTACCTGAATCTTTATATCTTTGAATAGTCCCTTCTAAGACCTCTTTAAATTCCTCAGGATTCACACTTTTAAAGTATCCTTACAACAACCTTATAATATTATTCGGATAGGCTATTCAAACAAATCCTTAATCTCATCAAACCAAAAACATCCTTCTTCCATACACTTAACATCAATTCTTTCTAATTCTTTTTTCAACCACTTAATCACCGAATCTGGTATATCATTATCAACAAAAGCATCCTCACCGTTTGCATCTATCGCCTTATCAATCATTTCTGAATAAACTAATAAACATTCCGCAAATTGAGATAGAGAACGATTTATTAACACCTCTTTATAATGATCACTACTATCAAGGAATACCACATTTTCTTGTTCCTCAGTTATACATATCGGATTCCCTGAACCAGTTGACCCCAGAAACCAATACTGCTGAAACTCTTTTGGCATATTAAATACTGTTGTAATAGGCTTTAGTACCCCTCTCAACTCTAAATATGGTGGGGGAGATTTAGGTAATCCTCCTCTACATAAAAACTGTTTTAACTCGTCTGAAAAATTCGTGTTCCTTAAACTTTTATTATTAAATTTAATAAGAGGGCCACTTTTGTTAGCATCCCAACGCCTTTTAAATTCCCCCGGCAGTAGCATCTTTTTACACCCCTTCGAAATATATATAATAGTAATCCGCGTTTTACTTTCTCCGCTGCCTTCCATCTTAACTTTACCTTTAGAAAGCGGACTTCTTCCTTAAAACCTATCAAAAAGTTTATACTTTGTAATTACAATTTCATTGTTAGTTTTATTTTTAATCACCAACATTACCTAGTAGGTTTTACTATTTAGAAGTAAAAAGCACTTAATATCTATTATAGATAATTAAGTGCTTTTACTAAAATGTTCAGTTTAAAAAGAGAATCTAACCTTCTACTATAAGACATATAAAATACCCTACACTTTTTAAAGTTAAGGTTATTCTAATCTTGATCTCTTTGATTATTAATATAGTTCAAGACAAACTGTTTATCCTCATCCCTAGAAGATAGTAAACCTAAAGGTTCGTATTCTATAAACTTCATCTTATTCTATGAAGTGATGGTAAAGCAAAAAAGATTGGGATGTTACCCCAATCTTTTTCTTACATACTAAATTCCTATATGCAATTATAAAAACTATTCTCTACCAACATTCACCCTATTTATGTCTAATACATCAGAAATACCTTTCTCATGCATTTTTTTCAGTAAATATTCATGGCCTTTCTCTAAAGCTAAATCTCTTTCTTCTTCATAAATAGGAACAAGTGTGTAAACATGCACCTTTCCTTGTGCAGTATGTACACTATCCAATCCACTTTCTGAAGGGCGACATATCATTATACATGACAATTTCGTATTTGATGCAAATGGTTGTGGAGGCTCTCCATTTGGCAGAATAACCTCTTCTTCAAGCCAACCTTCATAAACATGCGGAATATGGGCCACTTTCTTTAACCAACTAAGAGGCCAATAATACTCTTGATTCCCTATATAATCTTTGTCAATCTTCCAGTCAGGAGGTAATTTTAATAACAACTCTGCATATTTAAATACATTTTCTTCCTTAGAATAATCCATAGGCTCATCACTCATTCCTGTAGTGACAAGTGTTAAGAAACCTTTGTCCACTGACGGAGGAATTACATGGACATTTACCGATATTCTACTACCAGGAACAATTTCACTTATAGTAGTTTTAACAGGTCCAAAGTATTTAGTTATATGATCTAAAATTATATCGTGATAATTACCCTTTATTTCAGGCATATTAACAGAATGATCTTTTTGGCCTTCTAATAACTTTACAATTTCTTTTTGACCTTGTTCTTTTGCGAAAGCTAATGCATCCATATCTTTCATGAATTCACCATTATATTTAACCTCTGTATCTATGCCACTCTCAATTAATAGTCTTGCGGTATCAACATGTCCATTACTTATAGCACCAAATAGCGGATTTTTCTCTGGTTCACTGACGTCCATATGAGCTCCACAAGATAATAAATACTCTACTATATCAATGTGACCTGCAGAAGCAGCCACATTTAACGCACCGCCATTATAAACTCCCCCTACCATATTAATATCTGAACCTAGTTCTACTAGTTTTTTAGCTATGTCTAACTGTCCTCTAGAAGCCGCTACGTGAAGCCATGTCCCAAAAGGAGTCATCATATTTAAAAGTTCCGTATCAGAGTTGATTAATTCGACTACTTTTTCAGCGTCACCTTTTTTTATAGCTGAACGAATTTCCTTTGCAACCTGTTTATTATCCATTTCCTAATTACGCCTCCTTTTCGCAATATCACCTAGTTCTTTAAGGATTGGATTCTAACCATGTCATCTCTTTCTCCTTCTATCTCCCTTACTGCCTTAATATTATCAACAACATGTTATAATAAGATTGTCTTCTTACTACTTATTACTTCTTTAGTATTAGAAGAAAGTAATAGATAATAATATTTGAGTGATTAATAAAAAAGGATTGGAATAATTACATTCCAATCCTTTCTTTATTAATCATGTAATTTATTAAGGAAATCTGTAAATGTATCTGCTACATAAAACACATTTTCTCTAGCTACTTTTTCTACTTCGTCTACCGTTAATCCCTCTTCTTTCATAATTATTTCCTTTTCACCTGCATTTTCATGTTCCCAAAAAACTACAATAGGACTATTATAACTATCATTATAATCAAAACAAACTAAGTTACCAGCTGGATCCAATACGATAGGAACCAATCCCTTAGGTAAGGTAGATTTATAGTCATTGTAAATATTCACAATGTATTCACCAATGGATTTATCATAAGTTAGTAGTGCTCCGAATACTCTTTCTTTACCCTCTACATCGAATACTTCCGGCTCTACATTCGCTCCATTATATTTAGCTGCACACTTAATATAATCTTCTGGAAACTCATATCCCAACTCTTTTCCAATGTTCCTAACAAACTCTTCACTAACAGGTTCATCCGCAAATTCCCAATTTAATTTTCTCATCTAATTCCCTCTCCCCATAATTTATTTCCACCTAAATGATTAGCCTGATGTATATTGGTTACAACTAGCTGCATTTTTCCAGGTACTTGATGATGATGCCACGTGAGATCTTGGATTTTTGCCTTTCCACGATTAATTTGAGCAAGTTGCTTCTCTGTAAACAAGTCTTTTGAAATTTCCCCTTTATCAATTGCCTCCTTTAGAGCATTGGTACAACTTCCAAATTGATCAGGGTCCCTAGCTATAAATAAGTCCTCCCGCAAATTAGTAGTAAATTTTACAGCATCCCCTTTAAATATTGGGAGACCTAAAACATCATAATCTACACCTTTTTCATGTGTACTTCCTGCCAGTGACTTATTTATAATACTATGCCTTGAAGAAGCATTTAAATGCTTGTCAATCAAACCTGTTACGGTTTTAAATTCTTCTACACTATCATACCCGTATTCTTTAATAGTTTTATCATCAACATGCTTAAGAAAATGTTCAACACTTTCATATCCCTTAGGTACTACCCAGCGTTCCGCAACTTTTCCTTCAGCATTATATCCCTTTGCAATAACTTCATCAAGTTCAGTATAAGGGTAACCACGATGATCGATTTTTGGTAGATTATCATACTTTGGATCAACTTTTTTTGTTGCATTACTTTTAACCTTAACGGCAAATTGGGATGTAAGATCTTTAATAGATCTTTTCTCCGGCACTATAGTTCTCATCCCTACGCCCGTATCCGCAACACGCACACCTACAGGAACCTCTACCTTACCGATATTCTCTCGAACTCGCTTAACCGCTTCTTTCCCCTTAACTATGTACTCCTTAGCCGACCTAAACCGACCCTTCATACTATTCCATGCGCCAGAAAAGAAGTCTTTAAAAACAGCAGGGTTAACGGCTTTTCTACCACTTTTTATTTTACCAAGGGCTGAAGCTTCCTGTCCAATCTTTGCCGTTTTGGCCATCTTTCCACCTTTAGCAGCAACGCCAATGGCTTTTCCTGGCGAGAAGTTGAGGATCGTCATAACTCCCGCTTCAGCACGCTGACCTCCTGTAATTTTTTCACCTGTTTGTGGGTCATACTCGCCGAACGTGCGCTGAAGATCGTACCAACCTGAGAATTCTCCAACTGTCCGTCCTAGTTTGGCTTGCCATGATTGATCAAGCTGTCTCACGTCTGCCGCTGTTTTCTTCACAAATGCTTGCGAATCATCTAGTAGGTCTTTATATTTTTTAATAGAGCCTTCAAACTTCTCTTGAAGGTGATTAATATTACCGCCGCCAACACCGGCAATATCAGCGGCTATGCTTCCCATGCCCCACTTTAATTTACTTAGGGCAAAGCTACATTTCATTTCCGCTGTACCAATTCCGCTTGCTAATTCATCAAGCTTGTCTGGATCAACTTCAATTGTATATCCACCATTTTTTGTCATGCAAGATTACCTGCCTTTTCTCTGAGCTGAGCGGCTTTCTTCTCGATTTCAATGATAAGATTTTGGCCATCAACACGGGCTTCACCAGCCACTGTGCGAAGCTGATTTTGATAATCATCATAGGCTTCTTTTTTCTTCCCTTGCCAATCAACCGCATGCGCATTATAAGCTTTCGCATTTTCTTGAGGCGCTTGGTTAAAGTCTTCAAGCGCTTTTCTTACATTATTTGCATAGCTATCCAATGCTTCTGCTTGAGCCAAATATTTAGCCCGGAGAAGTTGACGTTCTGCTTCTTCCTTTGCCTCTTCCAATTTATCTTTGACATCATTAGCTGTGTCTTTAGTCTTATCCCAAGCATCACTCGCTACATTTTTTACGCCGCCCCATACATCGTAGCCCAATCGATCCTCTCCTTCCTTTTTCCTCAAATCCTTTTCTTTTCCAACTACTATTTTAAAGGAATATATGGAAAATTTGGATAGGAAGAAGGATTGCTTTTTTTAAGCCAACAAGACCTTTATACCTAATAAGAACAAACGTTCCGAGATTCAAAAGAACTACTTTCTACTTTCCTCTTAAAACTTCTGCTATATCTTATGTGAGAGATAAGCGTTTCCCTTATAGCGATTAACGAACAAAGTCCCACTCTCTAATCCTATTCTCATTACTGATAAAACGGCTTAAAGGACATTATTTTAAAATCATAGACAGACTAATTTTTCACAAAGTCCATGATCCTTGCCTTTAATCTTGAACTAATGGATTAATTGAAAGGGTTATAAATGAAATAGTTTTATAGAGCATTTCTTTATATGAGAGATGCTTTTTCTCTTTGGTTAAAATCAAAGAAAGATTCACATAGCAATAAAAATATAACCATAATCATTAATTATTTATTGTATTTCGATAAAAAATGTGTTAAATTCAAATGGACAATAAATCAGTGAGGTGTTTTTATGAAACGAGGTTCAACCATCTTTTTAAAAATAGCTGTTTTTCTGATTGGAACTCCAGCTCTTGCCCTATGTATATTTGGCTTATATTACTTAGCGAATCATCCAGCAAATCCAGAGTATGCCCATATACTCTATCCCATTGTCATTATTATGTATGTGTCAGCGATTCCGTTTTTCGTTGCGTTGTATCAGGCGTTCCGACTTTTGAGCTACATTGACAAAAACAAAGCGTTCTCCCAAATCTCTGTAAGAGCTTTACAAAAAATAAAATACTGTGCAATTATAATTAGTAGCTTGTATGTGATCATGCTGCCATTCGTCTTTTTCGTAGCAGAGCTAGACGATGCCCCAGGTCTCATCCTAATTGGAATGGTCCCTATCTTTGCTTCACTAGTTATCGCATTCTTTGCGGCTGTTCTTCAAAAGCTTTTACAAGAAGCCATCGATATAAAATCAGAAAATGACTTAACGGTCTGAGGTGAACATAATGGCGATTATAATCAATATTGATGTAATGTTAGCGAAAAGAAAAATGAGTGTAACAGAACTTTCAGAACGGGTTGGCATCACAATGGCTAACCTTTCTATCTTGAAAAATGGAAAAGCAAAAGCGGTTCGATTATCCACTTTAGAGGCAATTTGTAAGGCTTTAGATTGTCAGCCTGGAGACCTTTTGGAATACAGAGCTGACGAAAACACGGAGGGATAAGAACTTGTCCATAAAAACCAAAAGAACACCTATCAAAAGGTGTTCTTTTTTTATTCTTCTTTCTCATCTTCTTTTGGCTTTTGAATCTTTTTTCTCTTTAACTTCGGTTTATTTACATACGCTTCAACTTGCTCTTGTAAATCTCCAAAAAGCTCTTGAAGCATTCTTTTTTGATCGCCGGATAAGTGTCCCTTCACTTTTCTTGGATCAAGGTTGTTTTTCCTTAATACATCATGAACTAACGAATCCACTAGTGAGTCAGGAATGCCTTTCTGTTTGTCAGATGAGTTATCCATTATACGTGCCCTCCTTCCACCATAACCTTTGATATTAGTTTATGTGGAAGGCTTGGCATATGAGCTAGCCCTAACCTAAGAATACTAGAGCATTCCACTCATTAATCTAGATGGTGGATTTCTCGTGGAGCTCCGTTCTTTCCATACCGTCTATCTTTTTCTTTAAGTTCCGTAGCGTGAGATGTACGCTCATGACGAAAATGAACGAGAGCAAGCGCGATTAACAAGATTAAAAATACAAAAAATCCATAAAGAAGCGAACGTTCTAACCAGTGGATCATAAAATTCGTTTTATTGGTGTGAGCTGGAAGCTTTACCGCAAAAGATAAAGAGAATGAAAATAGGGATGCTATAACACCGACCAGAACGGGAATAAGCAGGATTGACTTTTTCATGATGCCCTCATTTCTATACAGTATTTTATTTCTATATCGACAAATCTTTTTTCTTTTATAGATTTTAATAACAAAATATCTTTCCAATATATTTACGAATTTGAGGACAACATAGTTTCAGGGCTAATTGTTCTATGAAATCTTTACCATGCAGTTGTAAACCACCCTGCTAGTTCTTTTTAATCTTTCGCCACCACTTTTCATGCTCTACATACCACCGAATTGTTTCGTCCATTCCTTTTTCAAATGTGTATGTAGGTTTCCACCCCAATTCTTTTTCCACTTTTGTTGCGTCAATCGCATAGCGACGATCATGACCAAGTCTGTCTTCTACAAAATGAATGAGTTCTCTTGAAACACCTAGTTTCTCCACAATAAAATGAACAATTTCATTATTCGTTTTTTCATTGCCTCCACCAATATTATAGACTTCCCCAGCCACCCCTTTATGGATAACAAGATCAATTGCCGTGCAATGGTCTCTAACATGCAGCCAATCTCGGACGTTCTTTCCATCTCCATAGACTGGTAGCCGTTCTCCTTCCATGGCATTTGTAATCATTAATGGAATCAGCTTTTCCGGAAACTGATAAGGACCATAATTATTGGAGCATCGTGTAATATTCACATTCAGTTCATATGTTTTATAATAAGCACTGACAAGCATGTCTGCTCCTGCTTTACTAGCCGCATATGGACTGTTTGGGGCAAGCGGCGTTTCTTCTGTGAAGTAGCCCGTTTTTCCTAATGAGCCATACACTTCATCTGTAGAAATTTGAACGTACTTTTTAATCTCATTCTCTTTTGCGATGTCTAACAGCGTTTGCGTTCCTAGGGCATTGCTTTTAATAAAAACATCTGGCTCTGTAATGCTACGATCAACGTGTGATTCCGCTGCGAAATTTATGATAACCTCAATTTCATGCTCTTTGACAACTGTATCAAGAAGCTCCCGATTATTGATATCTCCCTTTATAAACGTGTAATGCTCGTGATGATGAATCTCTTTTAAATTATCTAAATTCCCTGCATATGTAAGAGCATCATAATTAACAATGAAATACGCTGAATAAGTTTCTATCATATACTGAATAAAATTGCTGCCAATAAACCCTGCTCCGCCTGTGACTAAAATGTTCATGAGAATCTGACTCCTTTTTTAAATTCTTTATATGAATTTTCTCATAAACTAAAGGGGGCCCTCCACACTATTCCCGTAGAAATATTTCCGGCCTCTTTCCCAACTTCTTTCTGCTAGAGTATCTATATAATTCATAAGCTGTTGAAATACTTCTTCATCCATTACTTTTTTATATTGAAGGGGACATTTCGCACCGCTCCATACTGATAACAAAATAGGAACACTCTTCATTTTTACCGGTGTATTCTCCCCTCTTATAGCAAATGCTCTTTGGACAAGAGACTTTGTTAGATTCCCTGGAAAAACAGGCCCTCCATTATATATAGTAGAAAGTCGGCGAAAGAGTGTTCATCCACTCCATATAATAAGAGCCAATTTCATCAACAGGAGCGTTCCAATCAAGATTCTCTGTGTAGTCCATCATATGATCTAGACTATCTCGGATCACTTCTTCCACAACAGTATCGTCCCACTCTTCTAGTAGAGCTAAAAGATACGGAACAACTTCAGGAGATAGCGTCTCTCTTGCACATGATGCAAAAACATAAGCATTATCCTCTGATACCTGGGATAGAAAGTTCAAGTTTTCTACTTTTCGCAAATCTTCATGCGTACATACGGAACAGAACACATGGATACATAAATTTAAAAGCTTTTCATTTTCAGTGCTATTCATAGGATGAAGGAAGACAGGCTTCAAAGAAAATTCTCCGCTCTTAAACAACAGGATGAGAGAAATTAGCTTCTCTTCCTCTGTTAAAGACGCTCCAATATTTTGAGTTTCTCCAACAGAAGATGCTGGCCCATACCATATGCTTCTAATTAATTCATTAACTGTTAGCAAGATTTCTCCCCCTTTCCTAGTTTCCTCTATTACTTCTATTATATTAATAAAAAAGCTCAGCAACCTCCTGCTGAACTTCCCCCATCAATCTTCATGTGTATATAAGCCCTCTACAAAGCTTTTAAAATCCGGAGCTAATTCTAGAATAAAAGGATCAACACTTGCTTCTAAATCAATATAAATGATGGGTGGATTTTCATTTCTCTCTCTGTAATCCATCGCAATCCACCAGTGCCCATCACCTTCTAGTAATAAGATGTTTTCCGGCAACTCCCACTCTTCAATATAGTAAGAACTTGATAAAATGCCTTCTTCATCAATTCCCACAATCGATGTTACACTGATATGATCATCTGCCCATCCTGTTGGTACTGATGTTGGAAAAGAATCATAAATGATGGAGCCTCCGTTGTGGATTTTACATAGCTCAATATAAGCCTCCGGAAGTTTTATGCCGAGCTTTTTCTCAGCTTCTATCACTTCTCTTTCTGTGACAGGTGCTTTTGTTTCGTATTCTGTATCCCAAATGTTTTTCATGTTAGTTCTCCTTAATATGTATCTCTTAATAGTTAGCCAAGAGTGTAATCCCAATACCTATTATTTTAATCTCCTAAACTATATTTCTCCAGAATAGGATTGCTTTAATATGTAAAATATCTTACCGCATTATACAGTTCATTATTAGTTCTCTCTACTACCACTTAGAAAAAATCTATCTTTCTTAATAAAGATATGGAATTTGTTCCAAAAAAGCTTAACATCTCCTCCCTTTAGTCCGATATAAAAAAAGAATTAAGGATTATACATAATGTCATTCTTCTAGAAGTTCCTTAAAGGATTTATAGTAAACAATTTTCCTGCTCAATTGACAGGAGCAACTCATATGGGCACAAGGACGTGCCCGCCAAAATAATAGATCTATTACATGGAGGTAGTAGTAATGAGAATTAATCACAACATTTCTGCTTTAAACACTTACAATCGTCTAAGTGTAAACAACAACGCAATGTCTAAAAACATGGAGAAGCTTTCTTCTGGTCTTCGTATTAATCGTGCAGCAGATGATGCAGCAGGCCTTTCAATCTCTGAGAAAATGCGTTCACAAATTCGTGGCTTAGATCAAGCATCTAAAAATGCACAAGATGGAATCTCTCTTCTTCAAACGGCTGAAGGTGGATTGAATGAAACTCATGATATTCTTCAACGTATGCGTGAACTAGTAGTTCAAGCTGGTAATACAGGAACACAAGGAACTGATGATCTTAGTGCTATTCAAAAAGAAATTACAGCTTTACAAGATGAAATTGGTGGAACTACTGATGGAACTAGTAAAGGAATTGCTGACAGAACGCAATTTAATGGAAAGAATTTATTAGATGGAACATTCAGCGCCCAAACTTTCCAAATTGGTGCTAATGCAGTCCAAACAATCTCTGTTTCTATTGGAGATATGAGCGCAAAAACTCTTGGAAGTACTGATGTTAAAATTGATCAAATTGATGTTACTGATTTCACAACTACTGATTTCACAAAACAATTAGATTCTATTGATACAGCCATTAAAACAGTTTCATCTGAACGTTCTACCATTGGTGCGGTTCAAAACCGATTAGAGCATACAATTAACAACTTAAACACTCAAAATGAAAACTTAACATCTGCTGAGTCTCGCATCCGTGACGTTGATATGGCTAAAGAAATGATGGCTCAAACAAAGAATTCTATTCTTTCTCAAGCTTCTCAAGCAATGCTTACTCAAGCAAATCAGCAACCTCAGAACGTGCTTCAAATGCTTCGCTAAGAAAAATAAAGACATCCTTTCTGTGATGTCTTTATTCTTTAGATACCTAGTACAAAAAAGCCCTCATAGGGAAAGGTTGAATTCAAAATTCGATGATATCAGTTTTAATCCTTATATAACGAAATAAGTAATTGGCTATAAAGTCTATGAGTGGGAATTTTATAAGGTTTATAATCCTCAAACATTTTTTGAAATTTTCTTCTTTTTTGTACATATACTCTATATTTACTATACTCTTTAAACATAAGTACATTGGCTCTAACAGTTCTTCTAAGCTTTCTTTGGATTGGATATGAAAGTTCATAAAATTATTATTACGTCTTGCGTATAAGTAAAGCACTAAGAATGGCAATTAGAACAGGCAGATACTCTTTCACAGAGTTCATCAAATCATCTCATAACCTATTTCCTCACATATGTATATTTCACCATCAATCTGCTATAACTAGGCATTTAATCTAGACACTCTCTTCAATTGTTAACTTCTTACCCTTAAACGTCCACAAATATATGTACTTTTTAAAGAACGTTCGTAATTCCATTTTAAACTTGAAAGAACATTAGGGAAACTGAATTTCTAACAAGAAATAGTGGTCCGTAAAAGTTTTTATGGACGTTTATTTTACGAACTATCTGTTAGTTTTCGTTTTTTATAGAGTCACAAGTTAATTAAAAGTAAGTGATGGATATGACCATTATGCTCGTTCATAGCAGAAAAAAGCGTCAACTCGTTGTTATTAAAAGGCGAAGCAAACTTAAGGTGAAAAAAGACTCACCTTATCCAATAAAAAAACATTATACTTTTGTCCTATATCGTGGTAATATTTTTCATTATATAAGATTAAGAGGTGTATTAATGAAAAGGCAACACATAAATGAGATATTTATAATTAGAGCCATTGCATGTCTATCTGTCGTCTTTCTCCATTCTGTCAATTTCGGAATTGAAGGATATCGAGAAGTGATCTCAAGTTTTGAAATATTTGCATATTCAGCATTAGCAATGATTTTTTACTTCGGAACTCCTACTTTTGTTTTTATTTCAGAACTATTATTAGCTCATTCCTATAAAGATAGAATACCAGATAACTTCATAATAAAAAGAGTAAAACTTATCCTAGTACCTTATATTATTATGGGATTTCTTTACTCATTTATGGATATTTACAATGGAGGTATAGAACTTTCATTAAATACCTTCCTGATTGAATCCTCAAAAAATGTTTTCCTTGGAGATTTTCATGGATATTTCGTATTGATAATATTCCAATTTTACTTTTTACATTTATTTATCCGAAAAATAATAAATAAGTTTTCTTCTAAAAAAGTTCTTTTAATTTCGTTACTAATTAACGTTGCTTACCTTAGTTTTTTTAAATTTGTTCAACCAATTGATACCCCGTTTTTCCAATATGTTTGGACCAGATTATACTGGATTCCTTTCCCTGGTTGGATTTTCTACTTCTTCCTAGGTTATTATTGTGGGGTTGACTACTTCAGAGTAAAGCATTTTGTACGTAAATATAAAAAAGCTATATTGATAATGCCATTTGTAACCCTACTTGCTGTCTTTTTCTTTACATACCTTGATTTTTTCCCGAGATCATCTAAAAGACCAGATATGATTTTCTATACATGTAGTGTTATCTTTGCATTATTTTATATTACTTCGTTACTATCTAAGGTTCCAAATTTATTAATGATAATTAGCAAATACTCCTACGGTATCTATTTGACACACATGTTCTTTTTGTATTGGCTAAAACCTATTTATTCACTCCCTATATACATTTATATTCCAATTTTGTTTATATTGACTACTGTATTATCTATCGCAACGGTGAAATTACTTAATAAATTTAAAGTCGGTCAATATATTGTAGGTAAAATTGGGGTGAGTTCAAATAACGTGAGAGATAAAAAAATCCAAAAAGTATCATAAAAGGGACCAATAGGTCCCTTTTATATTGCATTGCAATCAAAAGTTATTCAAATGGAAACATTATCATCCTAATGTCATTTTATTAATGGTAAGATAATACCTACGGTAAAACCTCAGTTTTCGTGAAATAATGGAGGAATGAGGGGTATCTATGGTTCACGCAATGATTACACGTTGGATGCAACAATATGGACCTGAATTAGAAGAAAGGGTACGTCTGCATCACAAGTCAACAAATTACTCATGGAGAGGCGTTGAAATCCATATTAAAGTAAAAAAAGCAATGGATATACTTATATCGTACCGCCTATTTAGAAGGACACACCATTGGTTTTTATCTACTTGAATTAAGAAATAAACAAGTAGCCAAGCGTTTTTTTTAGAGAGCCTTGGGTTTTATATATATTTCCAAAACTCGTGTGATAACCATGGACAGAACTCAGCCTATCCCGTAGTGATTCAAGAATTAAAAGAAGGAAAACAGATGAATGAAGGCAAACAATTAAGATAAGTTAAGTATCTCAATAATATTGTGGAGCAAGATCACCGTTTTATTAAGAAAGAAGTTCGTTCGATGCGGGGATTAAAGTTATTTCGTACAGCTACTTACATGCTGTGTGGCATAAAAGCCGTGCATATGTTCAAAGAGAGGGAAACTCACCAGTGGGTGATGCCTGCTCAAAAACAAAAAAGACACCCTATAGGTGTCCTTTAAGTTATCTTTCTGTTTCCTTCTTCAACTTGCTAATATTTATTTTCGTGTTATTATCCATTTCAATTTCATAGGAGTCCCGTTTGGAAGAGTATTTAACATTTTTCACCGAATCACTTCTATCCAAATTAATCGTAGTTATATACGATTGGTTTTCACCTTTTTTATTAAAAGAAATTGATGTTATAGGGTGTTTCTCGTTTAAGGTATTTGATTGCCAGCCTCGAATTGGATCCTCCGATCCATTATAAATGTCTACTCCTTCCAAATCATCAGATGAAAGTTGTGTAAGTTTAATCGATGTCGTGTCTATTTTGCTTTCTAGTAAAAACTCCTGATTACTAATTTTGTTTACTTCTACATTTTCTCCAACGTTGAAGATTTGAGAGTATTTATTTTCTCCACCACTTAAAATCTGGTCGTGGATAACTATATTACTAGGCTTAAGATAAATCACGGTTCGCTCAAACTTTACATTATCATATAACGTGTGGCGTCCTGAAACAAAACTATAAGATGGAGTACTTTCAAATCCAGTGATTTCAGATTGTCCAATCCTACGTGTATCAGGTGCGTATGATTTACCATTTACCGCTATAGAGTTATGGGCGAAGACACTGGTTACATATTGCCGATATGGATCTTTACTGGCGTAATTATACTTTCCAGAATCAACGAAGTAATTGGTTTGGCCATATGACAAAATAAAAGATAAGTCGTCTGCATGTTTATGAACTCCTGAATGGAATGCAGCAGTAAACATAAAATATAACGGATTTTCGGCCGTACTCCAATTATTTCTAAAGAATGCTACCCCCCCATCTTTAAAAACAGCGTCCTTAAGTATGGGGACTTCATTGACACCATATACCTTAGTATTTTCGGAATCACCTACAGTAGGGTACTTTTTATCCGGCATTATTATATACTCTTGGTATTTCTCCATTTTTTCTAATGCCATATCAAATTCACCATGATATCGGTCATAATGTTCCATAAAGCCTTTAATATCTGTAAAAAGACCCTTAACCATAGTGTGGTAACTCGGGGAGTGTTCCTTATGTACACCATCATGTGCAACGTCCCTTTCAACACTCTCTAATAATCTATTATCGGCTTTCTCAAACCATTCTTTCGCCTTAGGTAATTGAGGAAAAAGAACACTTAATTCCATTAACGCTTGATCCTGCATAATCCCATGATTAGACTTTGTATAATTACCATCGTGGTTTAGGTAATTACCATGTTGTACCAAAGAATAGATGAGCTCTTTAGCATCTGTTTCCTTATATAAACTACTTTCCCTATAAGACTTCCAAAACTGAATTAGATTTAACACACGGTTTGCAGTTCCATGGTCATTCCAAGCGAATTCACTTTTAGAATCATAGATCTCTCTATTACTTTTTATCCACCCAAAAACAAAAAAGCTTGCCTTTTCTAAGTATTCCAGTTTCTCCGTTTCTTCATAGGCATTTAGCAGATAGGGCAAAAAGTCTAAACTTTGATAATAGAGTACCCAACTGTTATCATTATAGGGATCTTCTAACCATGTAGGTTGATTGATTGTTACAGGATCCCATTTATCGCCTAAATAAATTTCATTTTTCAACAAGTTATCAGCCAATTGTATGGTCCTGGAATCTTTTAGCTCATATCGTTTGATGATTTTATCCATATTGTTTGACTTTAATTTGGACAGGAGATCTTGGTCAATAGAGGTAAACTCTTCTTCTTTTTCCTCTATTGCCGTTTTGAAATCCATGTTATCGTTAGAAGTAACAGTTTCACTCGCTGTATGCGTATCAGTGACCTTTACTTTCACCTCCCCTACTATTACTACTGCGAAGAGTAAAATTACTAGAATGATACTAACTACTTTAAACCCCAACTAATGACCTCCTCATAATTTCCTATCGCATAAATTATAAGGGATAATACATTAATTAACAATGTAATTTATAGAGAAATATACTCATTAATATATTTTAAAACGGCACTCTCGGCGTTTCCTTTTCCTATTCTTGCACTCATCAATTTCAAAAAATGACTTTCATATTTTAAACAAAATCTCAAATTGCCAACGAAGTGAATACAATGCATGCACGAACCCCACAGTACTTCTTCTAGTAACGTGTTCGTAATATATGCTTTTGAGGACAGGTTTTAACTTATTTATATTCTTGATCTTGTTTTGTTATTATTTTATTCTCTTTTATATTTTCTATATAAAGTTCTTTTATTGGTTTTCCATTACTTTGAATTATTTTATTCTTATTAATTATCCCTTGATTATAGGTTCCTTTTACTAGTATACCAACAGGTAGTTTGGTATTTGTAGTCCGAGTAGATTTAATTTTATTATTTGTTACCCTAAAGTTTTGGTTAGCGTAGTGAAGTGTGATCCCATTCATATAGGATTTCTCTATGAAGTTTCCAATTACGCTGAGATTTAACGTTTCACGAGCGTAAATAGCCCCTCGAGCTTCGTTCCCTTTTTGACCAAAGTTTACACTTGTATTATCAGCTATTACGCTGTCTTTCGCATATTCCGCAGGTTCTTTAATATCAACAGTACCACTTTCAGGGTCTACCTTATATGCCCCTTGTATCACTACAGCAGAACCTTTTCCCGTTCCGTAAAGTTTGTTGCCTATGACCTTAATATTTTGTGGAGCATTGGATTTAACACTTATGCCTTTAGGGTTTTTCATCTCTATAGGAACAGCTACAATCCCATATTTACTTTTTTTTGTAGTATTGTTGATAAATGATATATTTAATCCACCATGGGTGTTAAGTGCTTCCCATGCCAAGTTATCTTCTATAGTAGAATTAGTAACTATGCAATTTTTGCTTCGAGGGAAAGAAGGATCAGATTGTGTAAAGGTGATACCATATGCAATAGTTTTACCAGAGATACTAGAAGGTTTACCAGGCCCAATTGTTTTTATTTTAACTTTATTAATTTTCACATTTTCTACAGACGAACCATGTATCCCTGAATACCCTATTCTTGAAAAACGAGAATTATTAACTGTTACATTCTTGGCAAACTTTAAATAAAGACCAAAGCCAGATATATCATGTATATAGCAATTTTCTAAAAGAAGTGAAGAATTGTATCCTGATGCATTTCCTACAAATTCAATGGCTTTAGAATTTTCATTATATTCTGAATTGCCTGAACCCTCGATCTCCAATTTATATATTTTAACATTATTACCAATTGAGAGTAAGGTTATGTTCTTAGAATCATTATATATTTTAGCATTATTACCTATTATTGTAGTGTTGTCTGGAATCTTTAAGGTTGAATTGATTTTGTAGTCTTTACCAGAAGGTAGAACTACTGTTTTTCCAGCTTTTTGATTTATCAATGTTTGTATTGCCTTTTCCGAGGAATCGTTTTTCTGATTTTGAAACTTGGTTAAAATCCAAATGGATAATATTATAACTAATAGGCAAAGTGACCCAAAAATGACTTTTTTATTTATAGACATTTGATTACTCCTTTATATAAGTTTGTATAAATATATAATATTTCATATGTATCTATGCATATAAAAAAAACCCAGCTTTTATATTTAATCCTATTTACTCAAATTTTGCCACTCTAACATAAAGTGGTAAAATTTGAGCTAGGATTTATCGCTGAGTTTGATTTTTCTTTTTAGAATTTGGCTTTTTATTTTTTATACATCTTCTCTAAAGAATTTAAGTTTTTAGGGAAGACTCCCTATTGTCAGTATGAAGAATTAAAGATATTAATATTAGCGAGTTAAAGGTTAAAAGCAATCGGTTATCATTTATATCGCCAGTTGTACAAGCATTCAGGAATAAAAACATAAAACAAAATAAGACGGTTAAGATTTCTGAATGCAGAAAAACTGATGTTGTTTTACCCTTCCTTATGAGGATATATATAGGATAAAGTATAAAAAGCGTGAAAATTAAAAGTCCTATTAACCCCAATTCAGACAAAAACTCTAGAATTATGTTATGAGGATAACCTGCCGCATCTAATCCGCTAAAATGAAGAGGAAAACTTCCAATTCCTGTTCCAAAGAAAGGATGGTTTGTCCAAACTTCATATGCAGTTTCGTATCTTTCAAGGCGTCCTTCTGCAGACGTTCCTCCCCCTGTTTCCGTAAAAAGGATGCTTACTCTTCTTATTACTGTATCAAAAGCACCAGTAGATGCTAAAGATAAGATAGATACAATTCCTAAGCCAAGAAGAGCTAAGAAATAACCAGTTCCTTTTTTTATATGGATAAGCCCTTTTCGAATTTTAAATGAGGCAAAGAATACAATAAGCAAAACAATAATAAATGATATTAATGGCATTCTTGATCCAGAAGACAATAGAGCCGTTATAATGATAAGAACACTGCATATAGATAAAAGTCTTTTAATCTTTGTAGAATTAGCAGTAACGTAGAGAGAGATAAAAATTAATGCTCCTAAACCACTTGCCCTCCCTAAACCTAGGTAATTATCACCTGCAACAGAAGTAAAGCCACCGGTTGGATCTGAATTTCCTTTCAGGCCACTAACAGTATATAAAGCCATAACTAGTGAGATTATTGCTAGAGATTTCAAGAAGTTACGCAAATTGGTTTTATTATTAATAAGAAAATATACACCAAGGAAAGCCCAAGTTGTTAGTGTTGAAAACTTTAGGGTCTTTTGGATTGAATAATTAGATCCTAAAGTATAAAAATTGCTAAACAAGATGAAACCAAAAAGAAGTAAAAAAAGAACAAAGTGTGTAATAATTTTTTTACTTATAAGTTTTTTTCTATAGTTAGCCTTACTAATAAGTAACGTTCGAATCAACCTTTTAATTGCAACTAATATTGATAGAACAAAAAAAGCAGCTGTTAGGTCTATAGGTAATTGAAATGCTTCTTTAAAATACCCTGCTAATAAAAATAGGGCAAAAAACATTTCTCCTGAAATTATAAATTTAAACAAAAGCGACACCCTAATAAATAGTATTTATATTTAAAGTTTAATGTTTATAAGTATAATAACTAAGGAAAATTAATCGTTCCTTAGTTATTATGTAGATTTAACTATTTAAACGTAATAAGAGGAAACTAAAAATTCATTTTATATCAATTGTAATGAATTGTGTTTAAATGGAAATTTATTTATTTAATAATTCACTTTTAAAATTATCAGGCTTATTAAATTGTAAATCAAAATAATATAGTAGGGCTTCTGCAATCCTTCTAGAAGCTTCTCCATCTCCATAGGGATTAGCTGCATGAGCCATTTCTTGATAAGCTTCCTTGCTTGTTAATAACTCATTGGCTAGATTGAAAATAACATCTTCATTTGTGCCTGCTAACTTTAAAGTTCCAGCTATAATTCCTTCTGAACGCTCCGTTGTATCACGTAAAACTAACACTGGAACTCCTAAAGCAGGGGCTTCTTCCTGAATACCACCTGAATCGGTTAGAATAAGATGAGAACGAGCCATAAAGTTGTGGAAATCTATAACGTCTAGTGGCTCTATTAACTTAATCCGCGGATGATTACCTAAAATATCATCAGCTGCATCTTTTACTATAGGATTCATATGAACAGGATAAATTACAGCTATATCTTGATGGTGGTCCACTAATCTCCGAATAGCATGAAATATATTACGCATTGGACCTCCTAGGTTTTCACGTCGGTGTGCAGTCATAAGTACCATTCGCAAACCAGAAATCTCATCTAGTAATGGATGATGGTAATCCTCATTAACTGTTGTTTTTTGAGCATCAATCACAGTGTTACCTGTCATAAATATAGTGTTTTCAGGTTTGTTTTCCATTCTTAAATTATCAAATGCTAATTTAGTAGGAGCAAAATGTAAGTCAGCAATTACACCTGTAAGTTGTCTGTTCATCTCTTCAGGGAAAGGAGAATATTTATTATTAGTTCTAAGGCCTGCTTCCACGTGACCAATAGCTACTTGATTATATAATGCAGCGAGTCCTCCTACAAAAGTTGTAGTAGTGTCTCCGTGGACCAACACCATATCTGGTTTAACATCTTTAATTATGTCATTTAAGCCATTAAGGGAGCGGGTGGTAACATCAACTAATGTTTGACGATCTTTCATAATATTCAAGTCAAAATCAGGTTGAATATTAAAAACCTTAAGCACTTGATCTAACATTTGACGGTGTTGTGCTGTAACACATACATACACGTCGAGAGCACTATAATTTTTTAACTCATGAACTAATGGAGCCATTTTAATAGCCTCCGGTCTAGTACCAAATATAACCATAACTTTCTTCTTCTTTGTATGGGGCATAAGACATCCTCTATCTTTAAGATTTTTATAAACCATTTTTAAAATAATACTAATAAAAGGAAAGGTTTTACGTTTTACTCTATAAAAATTTTATACAGTTACTTCTTTTTTACTATTAATAAGTTCAAATAAGTTATTGAAATTATAATAAGCGATAGAATCATTTACGATATTTGCACAGTTTTTAGTATCTAAGATAACAGGGTTTTTCATCTTTGAAACGATTAAATCTTCATCTAGTTCCTCAAACTCTTTGTGATCCGTCAAAACAAGAATACATTCTGCATTTGAGATAGCATCTTCAAAGGTTTGAAGTGGGAAATTAACCTGGTTTTCTGTGACATGTGGATCATAAATAGAAAGGTCAAATCCTTTATCAGCTAAAAGAGAAACAATTTCCATGGCTGGACTTTCACGAACATCATCAATATTTCCCTTATAGGTAAGGCCAAAAACTGCTATTTTAGCATCTTTATCTAAAATGCTCTGTACACATTGCAATACAAAATCCGGCATTGAGTTATTTATTTCTCTAGCATTAGATATAAGAGGAGACAACTCCGGAGCTTTTTCAATAATAAAATATGGATCTACAGCAAGACAATGACCTCCAACTCCAGGTCCCGGAGTATGAATATTTACTCTTGGATGTCTGTTTGCAAGTGTTATAACGTCTAAAGCATTAACTCCAAGCTTTGCAGAGATTTTACCTAACTCGTTTGCCAAAGCAATATTTACATCTCGATACGTATTCTCCATAAGCTTAGACATTTCGGCTGTAACAGCTTGTGTCTCTATAACCTCACCTGTGACAATTTGACGATAAACTTGAGCAGCTTGGTATGCAGCTTCTTTAGTATAACCTCCAACAATACGAGTGTTTTCAACTAACTCTATCAATATACGACCTGGAAGTACTCTCTCAGGACAATGTGCTAAATATACGTCTTCTCGAGGATTCCAGCCTGCTTCTTCGAAAAGAGGAGCTACTATATCATCAATTGTCCTAGGAGGAATTGTCGATTCTACGATTACAACATCATTCTTTTTAACAAAAGGAAGAATTGACTTTGTCGCAGATATTACATAATCAACATTAGCTGTATGATCCTCATGGATAGGAGTAGGAACAGCAATAATATAAACATCCGCCTCTTCAACATTTAAGGAAGCACGCAAATTCCCAGAATGTACAACATCTTTAACTACTTCAGGAAGCCCTACTTCTTCTAAATGAACTTCCCCTTTGTTTATAAGGCTTATTGCGTTCTCGTTTACATCAACTCCTACTACGTTAAATCCTGCTTTAGCAAATATAGCTGCCGTTGGTAAACCAATATACCCCAATCCTACTACACAAATTTTTTCCATATTAAAATACCTCACTGTAATTTGAATTTTATATACTAAAAGTTAATAAACAAGAAACTACTTTAGTTAAAGGACTTACTACTCTCTATCTCTTTCAATAGAGATTTATATTTTAATAATAATTTTTTATTATACTCTTCAACGAAATTAGAATTTTTAATCTCTGGACTTAGTTGGCTAGCATTTTCTAAAACTCTAGGGTCTTCTTTAATAAGCTTTAATAGATTTGATAAATCTTCTACATCTTGATCATCTACTGAATAACCAATTTTATAGTCTAGAACGAATTTTTCAAGTTGTGTATTCTTGGCAACAATCATTGGCAATTCACAAACGATTGCTTCATACAGCTTATTTGGTAAGGCTAATTTAACATTTTCAAATGAAGTATCGTATACTGAATAGACTATATCAACTTTTGAATATATATCCAGAATATCTCTACTATAATTATAAGCTCCGGACATTGTTACAAAATCCTCAGCATTTGTATTTACGATATACTCTCTTATCTCCTTAGCATCAGGACCTTCACCAGCAATATAAATTTCAAAAGTATCTTTGTACTTTCGAACGGCATCAATTAAATTCAATATTTGCTTTTTATATCTAACAAAGCCTATATAACCTATTACGATCCTTCCGTTTAAATCTTTTTTCTTAAACTTCCCAAACAGTTCTTTAGAAGGTGCATTTGCTATATAAAGATACTTTTCTTCTTCTACAAATTCTTGATAATACTCATCCCAAAAATAAGGGGAGGTTAGAATCAGTAGGCTTATTCCTTTAGAGAGTTTTTTTTCAAGATAAACAATAAATTTTCTTAAAATCTCTTTTATTCCTGAATGTTTATTTATTATGAATTTGGGAAGATCCCCTATTTCATATATAATTTTCACCTTTTTATTAAAAAAGGTTTTATATATAGTGGCTGTAAATAACATGTCTATTAATCCAACATGAATAATGTCAGGTTTTATTTTTATAAGCCTTATCAACCCCTTATACAGGAAAATAGGAAGGAGAAAAAACTTCTTAATTCTATCCCCTAATTTCACTTTGAGGTTAACTGGATAGCAAACAACATTGTCAGGTAATGTATATGGTGTATTGATACCTCGATTCCAGTATATTAGATAGGTCTTTAGACCATTTTCACAAGTGAACTTCATCCTTTTAATAAATCTAGGATTAGGATCATTTGGAAACATAAAAACAGTTTTCATAGGAAAGCCTCCAAAAAAATACAGATGAATAATTAAAAATATTCTCTCTTAAATTAATTTTTTAAATGTCTACCTTTGGTTATTGCTATATAAGATAAAATATACAGTACTATGTAAGCTATCGACATAACCACGCCGTATAGAACAATACTAATTAAAGGTGTGAACTGGAACATATTAGATAAGAAAAATACTGCCAACACCATTAGGAGTCTTGATATATCCCAACCCAACTGCCACTTTTGGTACTCTAATATGTTTAGAGTTTGTGATAAAGGTGATACAATAAATTGCAGTAAGAACATCACCCCTAGAACTTTGCTATACTCACCAGCCTCACGCCAAGTTTCTCCAAAAAATAATGCAAAAATAGAAGGCCCAAAGAAAGAGAGTATGGTTACGGGAACTATACCAAAAGCTAAAAGTCTCAATGAAGTTTTTAGAAACATGGTTCTCATTTTTCCCCCACCGATATTCACCATCTTTACTACTTCCGATAGATAGACTTGAGAAACCGATTGGCCTACCATTGTCATAGGAAAACCAATGACTCTTTGTACTAAGCTAAATAAACCTGCTATATGGGCACCATAAAGCGTGATTATTAGTAATTGAGGAAGTTGTAACCCTGCTGTATTAAATAAAGATGAAACACTTGATACTAAAGGGAATTTTCTATATCGAATGGCAGCCCTCTTTATCCCCTTTAACGACCATTTCTTAAGATCTCCCTTATCTTCATGTAGTATCGTCTTAAGTAATGTCCCACTTCCACTTGCACGTCCTACAGCATCTCCAATAAATAGCCCTATAGGACTTCCAAAAGTTACCCCAATTCCTAATTGTACGAGAACTTGACTTGAACTTTGAGTTACTTTTGTTTTTGAGATATGCCCAAATTTTTGTTTTCTAATTGCCTGATAATTTAGAACTTTATAGATTCCTGCTCCAAGAATACTAATGGGTAATAACCATAGATATTTTTCTAATAAAGGTGCATTCAGTATCTTCAATAAAAAATCATGGAAAAATATTAATAGAACGCTAATTACTAAGGTGAATATAAATACAATAAATAAAGATAAAACCAATAAATTACTTGCTACAGTATTATTTTTAGGTAGTGGAATAGCTAATTCATATCTTAATGAAGCTATTACTACTAAAATTGATAATACAGAGACGTAGGTTGCTAACAATCCAAAGTCTTCTGGCGAGTAAAAACGAGTTAGAAAGGGAGAAGCTATTATAGTCAGTCCTTGTCCTATAGCTGTACCCCCAACTAGAATAAATACATTATAGATAAAGTTTTTTTCTTTAATTTTAGGTAGGATCTTTTGTAATATTGATAAATTTGATATTCTCTTTTGCAAGTTACTCATTGTTACACCTATCCAAGAATAAATAATCCCTTTTATTCTTTTTTATAATTTTACCAATAAATATATTATATCTTTTATTTACTTTTTAATATTGATTTAAGTTCTTGTTCAAATGTTTTGGCAATTGACTTTCTACTATAATTACTTAAAATATAATCTCTACTACTTTCCTTACAATAATTATAAAAACTTTTATCTTTATACAACTTTTCTATAGACTGAACAAGCATATTTACATCACCTGGTTTTATAACAAGGCCACCTTTTGACTCTTTTACTACCTCTTCTGAATCACCACTTGCGCTTAAAATAACAGGTCTTCCTGCTCCAAGAGCTTCATATAACTTTGTTGGTACGCTATCTTTTAAGGCATCACTCTTAAGTGGCACAAGCGCTACGTGGGAATAATATAAGAATGATCTAATATTAATGTGTGGTTGTTCACCAGTAAATACTATATTATCTAACTTCTTCTCTTTTACTAAGCTTTTCATTTTCTCTAACTCAGCACCTGTTCCTACGAGTACAAATTGTATTTCACTATATGGCTTCAATATTTCTGCTGCCTGAATGATTAAATCAATTCCTTGTGCTATACCTATTATTCCAGCGTAGAGTAAATTGAACTTATTTAAAAGTCCATACTCTTCAGCAATTTGATGATTAATTGGGAAATCGAGAAACTCTTCATCAAAACCATTGCTTATTAATCTAACTTTCTCTTTATCTATCCCTTTTCTAACTAATGTCTCCTTCTTTCCTTTTGTTACAACTGTTAAAATAGATGAATTTTTATATATATAAGTTTCAATACTGCTCATTAATTTATATGCTTTAGATTGTTCGGAAATTTCCCCCATTTCAACTGCTATATTTGGCCAAATATCCCTTACGTCAAATATATGGGGAATTCTCTTAACTTTACTCATAATTACCCCTGATATTCCCAGAAATAAGGGTGGTGAAGAGGTAATGATTATATCTACTTTTTTTCTTTTAAATAGGAAAAATAAAGATGAGAAGACTAATGAGAAGTAATTGAAAAGCCTATTTAAAGTGTTTCTCTTATTAGAAACATAAACATAGTATCGGAAAACCTTTATTCCATCTATCTCTTCGAAATGAAATTTTTTGCCCTGATATTCTTTTTTTATTTTACCACTTGGATAATTAGGCATACCAGTTACAACATATACTTCATGTCCTAAATTTACTAAATGTCTTGCCAAACCATGTATCCTCTTTGAAGCAGCTCCAGTTTCTGGAGGGAAAAATTGGGTTAAAAATAATATTTTCACATTAACACCTTCAGATCTAATTATTAAAAATTGTTTTTAAAGTAATGGAGGATATGTATGAATAATTTAGTTTACCTTGCTCCATCACCTGTAAAAACTACTAATATTGTTTTCAGAAAAATTTTCAAGTCAATTTTAAAGGATAAATTGTTAATATAAAATAAGTCATGTTCTAGTTTTTGCTTAGGAGTTATATCGTATCCACCATTCACCTGAGCCCATCCAGTCAGGCCTGGTTTTACAGCTAACCTATTTATAAAGCCAGGGATTTCGTTTTCAAATTGTTTTGTAAAAAAAGGTCTTTCAGGCCTAGGTCCTATTATACTCATATCCCCCTTTAACACATTAATTAATTGAGGAATTTCATCAATTCGAGTTTGTCTAATAAACTTTCCTATTTTGGTAACCCTAGGGTCATCTTTTGAGGCCCATTGTGCCCCTTTTGCCTCGGCATTTGTATACATTGATCTAAGCTTTATAACATAAAATTTCGTCCCTTTTATGCCTACCCTTTCCTGAGTGTAAAAAGCAGGCCCTTTAGATTCTAATTTTATAAGTAAACAAAATAAAGTCAAAATTGGAAAAGTAATTATAATACCTATTAATGCTAAAACAAAGTCAAAAAAGCTTTTGAATATTAAATAGCGATGAACACTGGGAACTTTTATATTATTAATAGTAGGCTCATCTAGTAATTTTTTTTCGATTTCCTTCACACCCATATAAATATGCATCCTTTCATACTAACTGTTATTAAGCTCAAGTTTTATAAAAAAATTAGTGTTTATTAGTTCCTAGATGTGAGAAATCCGTTTTGTTTTCTAAAGCTTTTTTTCTAAGATTAATAGACTGTAAAAATATCTCTTCTAAGTTTTTTAATTGGGATAGATGAGCATCCTGCTTAATGTAACGCAAGGCCTTTTTTACAGACTTAGGATAGTTGTCAAAGCTTGTCACCTTTCTTTTCTCCCTCCCCTAATAATTATTATTTATTAACATAAAAGTAAATTGTTTTTTATGCCAATCCTCTTACGAATGAATTCCTATAAGCACGTCATAAATAGATTGTTTTGATATTCAAGCTCTAAGCATCAAAATAGGTGGAATATAATAATTCAGTTCATTCAACCCCTAAAATTGAACATCATGAACCATGACAAAAGAATCGTTATAAATCTAAAAAAATTTAAGGTGGTATTGGTCCACCTGTTAAAATATTTTCATTGGCAATTAATGAATTTTAAATCCCTTGTTAGGTAGCATAAAAGTAAATTAAAAAATCCCTAAAAATTTTTTACGCCTAATTGGACTTGGTTCTTGTTTATAAACAGCTTGTCCCTGTATAAGGAGAGCAGCATTCTCCTGAAAATAATGAACTATCTGATTTCCAAATTCTTTATCTATTTCAGCGATAGATTCCTTAATACAAAAACTTCTCGTTAAAATATTATGGGCATCAGAAGCAATAAAATGAGTCAAATTTGCCTCAATTAACTGCATTGAAAATTTCTGAATCTTCTTTCCGAAGTTTCCGGTCAAACTACTAGTTGTAACTTGGGTAAGTGTCCCCTTCTTAACAAGATTAAGTAGATTCTCCGGATTCTCCATAAATTCAGCATTTCTCTCTGGATGTACAATAATCGGCGTCAATCCCTTTAACTGTATATTAAACAAAAGTTGTTCCGTATAATTTGGAACATACCCAGAAGGCAATTCAATAAATAAGTAGTGCGTGTGATTGAGAGTTAAAATATCTCCCTTCTCAAAATCTTCTAATAAATCACCGTAAATTCGTGTCTCCTGACCTGGCAGAATCTCTAAGGGGATATCCTCACTTCGAAGCACATGATTAAGATTCGTTACCCTCTTTAAAATATCTTGTTTCCTATTAAAAAATATTCCGTTCTGATGATGCGGAGTAGCAATTAGCTTCGTAATCCCTTCGTCTACAGCTACCCTCGCCATATTAATCGCATTCTCCATCGTCAATGCACCATCGTCAATGCCAGGTAAAATGTGACTATGAATATCAATCAAATCACTCACCTCCATTAGACCTTTTGTTAAATTTTCTCATTCTCCTCTAAAATATCCAATGAAAAATTGTCATTAAAAAAACAAATAAAAGGGGGATGGGACAAAGTATGACTACTCTCCCCCATAGTAATAATATTGATTTTTCTGTACTTTTTTATTATTCAATACGACACCAAGAATTTTCGCTTTTGCACTTTCAAGTAGTTCCTTTGTTTTCTTCGCAGAATTTATTTGTGTTTTCCCGCTACTAACAACAAGAACCACTCCATCTGTTAAATTGGACAATATTTGTGCATCTGTCACAGCTAATACAGGTGGCGAATCGAGAATGATAATATCATATTCTCTCTTGGCCTTTTCTAATAAGGAGATCATACTTCTTGAACCGAGAAGTTCTGAAGGATTAGGTGGAATTGGTCCACTTGTTAAAGCCCATAGATTTTCTTGGTTAGTTGTCTGCACCGTTCCCTCTAGTGTTGTTTGTTTAGTTAGAACATTAGATAGCCCGATATGATTCTCTATTTGAAATGTATAATGGGTAGTTGGTTTACGTAAATCAGAGTCGATTACCAAAACACGCTTTCCTTGCTGAGCAAATACAACAGCGAGATTAGCAGTTATTGTTGATTTCCCTTCAGCTGGACTGGAGGATGTAACAACTATTGTACGTAAATCCGCGTCAATATTTGAAAATTCGATATTTGTACGAATTGTTCGAAATTGTTCAGCTATTGGCGACTTTGGATTTGTTAAAGAGATCAAATCTCTATTTTCAAGTTGGAGAACCTTATCTTTATCCCTACGAGCCAACTGACTCACCTCTTGTTTCATTAATCTTTGTTTGGCTTCCTTTGTTCTTTGTGTTGCCATTCACATTAATAGTAGTTATTGTACCTAATACAGGAAGATCAAGCTGGTTTTCAATATCTTGTTCCTTTTTAATTGTGTTATCTAAATAATCAAGCAAGAACGCTAAGCCTACTCCAACAATTAACCCAACTACTAAGGCAATAGCCATATTAAATATAGGATTAGGTTTAATTGGTGAAGAGTTATTGCTTATTTCAGCTTTTGCTAAAATGCTAACGTTATCAACATTCATAATTTTTTTAATTTCATTTTGAAATGTTGTGGCAATTGCATTCGCGATATCCGCAGCCTTTTGCGGATTTTTATATTGTACCGTAACATTCACAACCTGTGAGTCTTCTTCACTTGAAACAGAAATTAATTTGTTTAGTGCTCCAGAAGTCATTTTTAAATCCTCTTTTTTAATGACTTCGTCTAAAATCGCTGGACTCTTAATAATGACATTGTATGTATTAACTAATTGAAGGTTAGTTTGTAATTCATTAGCACTATAAATTTGCTGTCCATTTTTTGATTGATTCACAAGAATTTGTGTTGAAGATTGGTATATTGGTGTTAGAAGGAAGTAACTAACTATTCCACTTGCTATGGTTAAAATAACTGTAATAATACTAATGAGTAAGAGATGTTTCTTTAATGGTTGAAACCTCTCTCTTAAGTTGATTGATCCTTCCATGATTTCCCCCAAGTTTTGTATTTTATCAATTTAGTATAGTTAGACTGCAAAATAGGTATTTTACTTCTACTATAGTAGATACATTTTTTTCACAAAAAAAAAGAGGTAATTTTAATTATCCTCCACTAAAAAATTGAATCATAGAGGATTAAATTAAGTAGGTTTTTACCTTTTTCTCCATTAAAGTAAGAATCTCATCTTTTTCAATATCTTCAAGTATTTCACCATAAATACGGGTTTCTTGTCCTGGTAAGATGGTTAGAGGAACCTCTTCTCTTTGAAGTAAATCGTCTAGTTTCTTTACTTTTAAAAGTATGTCTTCTTTGCGATTATCATATCTTTCATTTTTGTGATGTGGAGTTGCGAGGTTCTTCGTGATGCCTTCACGAACGGCTTCTCGAGCCATTTCGAGTGATGCCGCTTCGTTTTCTGCTCCATCGTCAACGCCGTGTAAAATGTGACAATGAATATCTAACAATAACTTCACTCCTCTGGCGTTTTTTGACATAAAAAAGGAATATTTATACCGTCATTTCCAAATTTAATCATTATAGCACTACAAAATCCCCAGAGAAAGAGGTAATTTTTGTCGAAATTTCACCACTTTTTCTGGGGTAGTTCTTTTAATCTATGCTATTTTTTAAAAATATTAATTTCTTTTCTCTCTATTATAATTCTTATTAACCTTTATAGATAGCGCTTTCTTTCCTTTTGTAGATAGGGTTGAAAGGTTTTTATTGTTACTAAAAATAACTAGTGAACAATATGTTAAAAATGTTCATATAGTTCTTATCGACTATTTTCTTTTACTTTCCACAGATCTTTAAAACTTTTTTATTTTGTTTCACTTTTTTTAATTACAAAATAAAAAAGCGCTCTTTTTTCTTATAAAAAGCGTACCTTTCTTTTACAAAAGACTCATACTTTACTATTTTTCGTTATTGTCTCTATCTATAAAAAAAAGGAAGACTCTCCCCAAAGTCTTCCGCTACATTTTCTACTCTTAATAACTACTTTACACTTTCTTCACTCCTACTGTGCTACACTTGCTAGAAAGAAACGTTTTAATCTGAAAAGTATCCAGAATCGTTCTCTCGTTCTGTAAAAAAATTCAAACAGGTTTGTGCTCGCTCGAATTGCTGTCGAAGCACGATGTATGAATTTGGAACAGAAATGTAGACGCCACTTTTTAACTGAATTGCTGGATGATTTGTTCCTTCATAGTTGTTAATAATTTTAGCAATATGTAAAACCGAGAACCAGGAACAGTCCATAAATCGTTCAGGAGCTCCTGTTGGCATTAAGCATATTCTTCGGTGCGGACAAACAAGAATTGGTGTTTTGCGTTGATACCCTAACAATTTGGTTGCAACAATTCTTCTCCCCCCATATGTTGATCCTGCAAAAAGACAAGCATCTTCAATAATCTTCTTCGGCGTATCATGACATTTATACGCTTCACCTCCTTCATATACGATAGACTGGTACGACGAATTTGCGTAGGGCAGTATCGATTGGGTATTTTGATTCACAAAACTATCAATCTTGTTAAAAACCATCAATTATTCCTCCTTTTAATTAACAATTCAAGGAAATTATACCTAATAAATTGGTAATTTAAAAGTTAAGTTTCCTCGGAGGATTTTTACAATATTTTAACGAGAATCTGTTGAAGTTACACGTTCCTTATGTTATTTATAGCTCTTTAAGAGATAGCCCCTTCCGTCAAAAAAAGTACGAGAGCAAGTATTAGTCCACCTCCATTTAGCACCGCCCCACTCACTACAGATGGCCACTTTTGGGAAAGTACAGCAAACACAAGCCCAAGTACGGAAAGCGCGCCAAACATCCCCACAACAAGACCTATGTTTGCACCTGGACCGCGCAGTAGAAGAAATAATAAGATATTAAAGAGAGCAACAGAGATTGAAGCGATTCCAAGTTTATTCATCTTTTCCTTCTCCTTTCTTTTTTCCCTTTACCCTTCACAGAAAGTTAACAATCATCTTTTGGAAATTCCATTTTCAGAATTAGGAGAAATGGCGCATAGACATGCCACCAATAAAAAAGAAGCTCCTACTCCGCTAAGAGTAAAAGCTTCTTTTTTTGTTAAGGGAGCGAAATACGAAGTCCAGTCTCCGCGTCAAAGAAATGGGCTTTGTTCATGTCTAGAGCCAATTTAATAGATTGTCCATGTTTTACTTCTGTTCGAGCATCAACACGTGCTACAAACCTTTGGTCATCAATGTGTGAATAAACCATTGTTTCCGCTCCCATCAATTCCGCTACTTCTACTGTGCTATTAATCACGGTATCTTGAGAAGATTCGATAAAGAGTGGCTCATCATGGAAATCTTCTGGACGTACGCCTAAAATCATTTCCTTTCCAACATACCCTTTTTCACGCAATGTTTTCATCTTTCCTTCTGTTACGCCAATACGGGTTGTCCCAATTCCGAAGACGCCTTCTTCTAACATCCCTTTAAAAAAGTTCATCGCCGGAGAACCGATAAATCCTCCCACAAAAACATTAGCAGGATTCTCATACACTTCTTTTGGTGCCCCAACTTGCTGGATAATACCATCTTTCATGACAACAAGACGAGTTGCCATTGTCATTGCTTCTGTTTGATCATGTGTTACATAAATTGTTGTTGTTTGTAAGCGTTGATGCAGTTTGGCAATTTCAGAGCGCATTTGCACACGCAGCTTAGCATCCAAGTTCGATAACGGCTCGTCCATCAAGAATACTTTAGCACCTCTCACAATTGCACGTCCCAACGCAACCCGCTGCCGCTGTCCTCCTGATAATGCTTTTGGTTTGCGGTCTAAGTATTCTTCTAATCCAAGAATCCGAGCGGCTTCTTTTACACGACGATCAATCTCTGTTTTGGAGAACTTGCGCAGTTTTAAACCAAATGCCATATTGCCATAAACACTCATATGCGGATATAAGGCATAGTTTTGGAAAACCATCGCAATGTCACGATCTTTGGGTGCTACGTCATTCACACGCTCCCCATCAATATAAAAATCGCCTTTTGAAATCTCTTCAAGACCTGCAATCATGCGAAGCGTTGTTGACTTCCCGCATCCAGATGGACCAACAAAAACAATAAACTCTTTGTCGCCGATCTCAAGATTGAAGTCTTCTACTGCTGTAATATTTTTATCGTACATTTTATAAATATGATTCAAACTTAACTTAGCCATATTTTTCTCCTTCCTAAATCAAGATCGTTCCTTTTACTTTATCGCTCCTCTTGTGACACCGTTGATAATCCATTTTTGCGCAACTAGATAGACAATCAACATCGGCAAGAGCGCTAATAAATAGGAAGCAAAAGCTAAATTGTAATTTGTGCTAAATTCAGACTGAAAGATATATTGAGCGAGTGGCAGTGTTGCATCACTTGGATCAGACAAGATGACGAGCGGCAACATAAAATCGTTCCACGCCGCTAAACAAGTTAAAATCGCAACAGTTGCATTCATTGGTGCTAATAGAGGGAAGACGACTTTCCAAAAAACCCCCCATGAACTTGCGCCATCGATAATCGCCGCTTCTTCTAACGCAATCGGAATGGACTTGATATACCCAACATACAAGAAAACGTTAAATGAAAGCTGATACACAATATAAAGAAAGATTAAGCCAACTATGTTGTCCATATGCCAAATTGCTGTTTGTCTTACAATCGGAAGCATAATGATTGGAAAGGGAACAAACATCGCACTAATAAAATAATAGAAAAGCGCTTTGAAATACTTTTTATGCATGTTCCGGGCAATTGCATAAGAAACAAGTGAGTTTGTTAGCACCGTAAAAACAACAACGAAAAAGGTAACAAGAAAACTATTTTTAAAAGCTTGGAAAAAGTTTGTTGCTTCTATGGCATCTGCGAAGTTTTGAAATCTCCATTCCTGCGGCAGAGATAGTAATGGGTTAGACATCTCGCTTGGTGACTTCAAAGCAATATTAATTGTTAAATATAGGGGCAGAAAGATAGCAAATGTTCCAATAATCAGAAGGATTGTAACCAACACATTTTTCTTTTTCTTAATCACTACAAGTCAACCTCCCTTTTCTGAAGGACACGTAGTTGGAAAACGGATATTGCTACAATAATAATGAAGTAAATCACCGCATTTGCTGATTGGTAGGCAAATTCTCCTCCGCCAAATCCACCTTTGTATATAAGCAGTGATATCGATTCTGTTGATTGCCCAGGACCTCCTCCTGTTAACGCAACAATATGATCAAACACCATGAGAAAGCCTTTCATGGAAAGAACCATATTGATTGTAAAGAAAGGAGCGATTAAGGGAAAAGTAATGCTAAAAAACCTTCTCCATGGACCTGTCCCATCAATTGCGGCTGCTTCATAAATATCGCCAGGTACCGTTTGTAAACCAGCTAGATATAAGATGGTATTAAAAGCAGTTGCTTGCCAAACCGCCATAAAGACAATGCCAAGCCATGCTGTAGTTGGATTTCCTAGGATGCTCTGTGATAGAGACTCAATTCCTGTAAAGGTGGCAATCTGAGGCAAAAACTGTGTAAAGATGAACTTAAAAATAAAACCGACAATAAGAATACTTAAAATGTTCGGAATAAAGTAGATCGCTCTAAGCGTTTTTTGAAAGTAAACATTTGCATTAAGACCTAGGGCAATAATTAGACTTAAGATATTGACTAAAATGGTCCCAACAATGGCAAATTGAAAAGTAAAGCCATAGGCGTGGAGGGCCCGAAAGTCTTGGAAGACATTGAAGTAATTTTTCAAACCAACAAACTCCCACTCTCCATATCCTCTCCAGTTTGTGAAGCTATAAAAGATTCCTTGAAGTGCTGGATACGTATGGAATACGAAAAACAGCAGCAGTGCTGGTATTGTCATAAAGTAAAAAATGCGGCCTCGATGGAGCATAGCTCTCCCTCCCCCTTATCGTCTACGTTCAATTTTGTCCCACTCATTGTCCATTTTCCTTAGAAAAGCGTCGACATTTTTGCGGTAATAAAACTCCTGAATTAAATTCTCAGCGCCCATGCCAACTGGATAATAGTGATCTGGGAAGCTTGTAATCTTTCCCTTTTCGAAGTTCTCTCGAAAACCCGCTAGCTTAGGATCACTCGGATATAGTCCTTCGATTACTGAAAAAGCAAATTGTTCTTCCATGTATTGTTCCGATTGAGCTTCTTCTGTCATAAATTCAAGGAACATCTCCGCTTCCTTCGGGTGCTTTGAGTCTTTTAACGTTGAAAGAAGAACATCAACACCTGAAACAAGTTCGTTTTCTTCCGGGTTGTTGCTTACAGGAAGAGGGAACACGCCTAGATTTGCTTCGGGATTTACTTTAAGTAACTCCGGAATCGCCCAGTTTCCTTGCAGATAAAAGAGACCTTCACCATTTGCAAAAGCATTATTTCCCTCGTTATAAGCCATTCCATACATATGCTTATGGCCATAGTTTAAGAGTTGCTTTGTCTTCTGGGCTGTTTCTTCGTAATCGCTTTCAAAACTTGCTTCTCCGTTAGATTTTTTCTCTGCAAAAGAATCAGGCTGCAAGTTTCCGCCAACGGCATTCCATGGAATTAACCCTGTCCACGCGTCTTTTAATGTGAAGTAAATTGGGATTTCTCCCGCGTCTTGCGCTTTTTCTAACAGGGCGATAAATTCATCCCATGTTTCGGGTACTTTCCCATTTAACTCTTTCATTTTATCCTTGTTATAAATAACCGCATTTGCGTTTGCCGCATATGGAATGCCATGAATTCCTTTTGTTTCTGATCCTTCCAACTCTTCTAGCATATCAATGTAAGCCGGCTGAATTCCGTTTAGTAAAGAGCTATTTTCATAGTTTGTCAGAATACCAGCTTGAGCTAATTCACTATACAGAGCATTCCCACCTAGAGAGACAACGTCTGGCAGATCATTTTTAACAAGACGCGTTCTCAACACAGTCTCAGCCTCTGGTGGAGCATAAAGAGAGACATCAATATCAGGATGTTCCTTTTCAAATTTCTCAATCATTCCTTCATATGTACCAATGCTTTCCGATTTGTTTGAAAAGAACTCCAAGTGTACGACATCGTCTTCCTTCGCTCCGCTACTGCCGCACCCTGTTAAAAGAAAGGTGCACATTAAGGCTGACATTCCTACTAGAACTCGCTTCATTCGTTGTTCCTCCTTTCACACTTTAATGGAGCTATAGGGGAATGTTCCCCTATGCCCACCACATTTCAGAAGGTGTTTCTTCAATTAAAACGCTTTGTAAGTTCGTAACAGCTCGCCGGAATCCTTCTTCAATAGACATAATCGGATCTTCATGCTCAATGCTCACAACATAGTCATATCCATACGTGCGTAAGGCACTCATCATATCTGACCATTCTTTCACATCATGCCCGCATCCCACAGATCTGAATGTCCAAGCACGTGTTTGAACTTCACCATATGGCTGCATGTCTGTTAAGCCATACATATTAATGTTGTCTCTATCAAGGTAAGTATCTTTAGCATGAAAATGGTGAATCGCATTTTCTTTAGCTAAAATTTTAATCGCACCTACAGGATCAATTCCTTGCCACCATAGATGACTCGGATCCAAGTTAGCTCCAATTGCATTGTTCGTTTCCGCACGTAACTTTAACAGTGTATATGGAGTATGAACTAAAAAGCCACCGTGAAGCTCTAAGCCAATTTTCACTCCGTGTTCTTCTGCATATGCACCAATTTCTTTCCAATATGGAATCAATTTATTTTCCCATTGCCATTTTAAGACGTCTCCATATTCATTTGGCCAAGGTGTCACAGGCCAGTTCGGATATTTGGCTTCTTCATGATCGCCCGCTGTTCCCGAAAAGCAGTTCACAACTGGAACATCTAGTAATGATGCTAGTTTAATAGTTTTACGAAGCGTCTCGTCAGACTCCCTGGCAAATCCCTTCTCTGGTGAAATCGGATTGCCATGACAGCTGAACGCACTAATGATTAGATTACGCTCGCTTACTTTCTGGAGGTAATCCTTTCTTTTCGCTTCATCTTCGAGCAGTTCATCTAATGGACAATGATGATTTCCCGGATAATTTCCTGTTCCAATCTCAACGGCGTGAAGACCTGCTTCTTTTACTTTATCTAGCATCTCTTCGAATGAGAGATGAGCAAACAGTACGGTAAATACACCAAGCTTCATATTATCTTCCCTCCACTGTACTTTTTTGGTAGATTTCATCGATAATGGCTGAGACTTGGAGGGCTTCTTCAGGTTTCACGACGAGCTCTGCTTCTCCCTTACATGCCTCAATGAAATTTTTAGCCTGACTCAGACTATAATTCTCTTCTCCTTCGCTCCAAGGAGAAGTGCTGTTTAGTAACATTCCATTTTTAGAGGTATAGAGTTCAAATGGAAACACATTTAATCCTCCATCAACTCCTGAGATGCTAACATGTTCTTCATCACTTTTAATATTGGCAGCCCATGATGCTTCCAAAAGCAGGGAAGCGCCGTTCTCAAACTTAAGATAAGCTGTCACATGATCATCAACATCAAAGGTGTTATGATCAAATGTCCCCCACTCATTTAGTCCGTTTGGTGTTCTACTAAGTTCATTGTATACGCTTCCATTAACAGCCGTATGCTTTGGGTTTCCCATAAGCCAAAGAGCTAAATCAAGTAGATGGCAGCCATAATCTATTAAACTTCCACCGCCTTGTAACTCCCTGTTCGTAAATACGCCCCACCCTGGAACTTTGCGACGACGCATTGCTCTCACACGAGCTACAAGCGGAGTTCCTACTTCTGACATCATCCGCTTGGCCCCCTGTGCTTCTTTCATAAAGCGGTAATGATAAGCAATCGCAAGCTTCTTCCCGGACTTTTCCGATGCGACAATCATGTCCTCACACTCTTTTTTGGAGAGCGCCATTGGCTTTTCACAAAACACGTGAACACCGCTATTTAATGCTTCAATTGCATATCGAGCATGAAACTTATTTGGGGTACAAATGCAAACAGCATCAACTTCTTTTAATAAATCCCTGTGATCGATAAATACATGAGGAATATTGTGCTCGTTCGCTACTTCTGTAGCTCTTTCACTGTTAATGTCAGTTAGTCCCCAAAGGGTACATTTATCACCTAGCGCTTTAAATGCCGGAATATGCCTGTTAACCGCAATTCCGCCTGCGCCAATTATACCGATTTTCAAATCCTTCACCTCTTATATCTCTGTGATTCTCTTTGTTCTACTTGATTCTAGGGCAGCGAGAACAACAGAAAGTGACTTTAATCCTTCTTCTCCTGAGACTGGGGATGATTCGTCTTCTACAATACAATGAATAAAGGCATCAATAACGCCAGTACTGCGTTGGCCGCCATCCTCATTTGTCTGGATTTTTCCTAACTGGTAATTGACCGTTTCTCCATTTACATATTGAACAATGAGGGAGTACGTTGGATCTTCTTCTAGACGTAGAATCGCTTTTTCACCGTAAATAATTGTTGAGTTGTCTTCTTTCCCCATGTAAGCCCAGCTTGCAGCGAGCGTACCAATAATCCCGCTCTTTGTTTTTAATACGCATACAGCATTATCATCTGTATCTCCATAGTCTTTTGCATGGTCTTCAACAAAGGCCCCAACTTCTGCGAATTCTTCATCTAGAAGATAGCGAAGTAAATCTGTTTTGTGAACGCCAAGATCGCCCATTGCGCCAATGATCGCTTCGTCTTTTTTAAAGAACCAGCTTTCTTTCCCTTCTACACTCCACTGAGCTGGGCCACCATGTCCAAACGTTGTTCGAAAGCTAAAAATGCGCCCAATCTCACCGTTTTTAATAAGCTCGCGCGCTTTTTGATGTGAAGAAACCAAGCGCTGATTATGACCAATCATCAGTTTCTTACCGCTTCTCTTCTCTGCTTCGATCATCGCTTCCGCTTCTTCTCTAGAAGTAGCCAGCGGTTTTTCGCATAACACATGAAGACCTTGATTTAAAGCATATATCGAGATTTCCGCGTGTAAATAGTTTGGTGTACAAACGCTTACAGCATCAACAGTGCCGCTTTCGATAAGCTCCCTGTAATCCGTATATGGTTTTGCTCCATATTCTTCTGCCACTCTATGAACACGTTCTTCATTTTTGTCACAAAGGGCTACAATCTCTACATTTTTGTTCATCCCATATTCAGGTAAATGACGATGCTGAGCAATGCTTCCACATCCGATAACGCCTACTCTTATTTTCTCCATTCTTATGATCCCCTTTCGTCTCCCTTATTTTTTAACTGCGATACGTTCAAGCGGTTTTGCGTTCCCGTACACCGGTCTTTTTCGGTCAACTGGCTTTGCCCACTGAACAGCATTTTTAATTACACGCTGAATTTCTTTATTGTAGTAAGTTGGATATGTTTCATGCCCTGGTCTAAAGTAAAATACTTTTCCGTTTCCACGTTTATATGTACATCCGCTTCTAAATACTTCGCCACCTTCAAACCAGCTTGTGAAAATAAGCTCATCTGGTGCTGGGATATCGAAATGTTCTCCGTACATTTCTTCACGCTCGAGCTCAATAAATTCAGAGATTCCTTCTGTAATTGGATGGCTAGGCTCTACTACCCATAAGCGCTCTTTATCATCCGCTTCACGCCATTTTAAGTCGCAGCTTGTGCCCATTAATGTTTTGAAGATTTTCGAGAAATGACCTGAATGAAGAACAATGAGGCCCATTCCATCTAGGACACGCTCTTTTACTTTTGCAACGATTTCGTCTTTCACTTCATCATGTGCTAGATGGCCCCACCATACTAAAACATCTGTCTCCTGTAAGACTTCCTCTGTAAGACCGTGTTCCTCTTGATCTAATGTGGCTTTTCGAGTAGGGAATCCCTCTTCTTCTAAAAACGCTGCAATTGTGCCATGAATTCCTTGAGGATAGATTTCCTTTACAACTGGATTTTTCTGTTCATGGCGATTTTCATTCCATACTGTAACTCTTACCATTACGACAACCCCTCTCTTATTGATTTGTCATTAGTATAAAAAAAATCAGCAGGGAAAAATATGCTGAATCTGGCTCTCTTTATATTCAAAAGTGCTATTGTGTTTCTTTCTTCAGAGGAAATCCTATGTAAAAATCCTATTCCCTCCCTCTCCAAATGTGTTATATTCTAAAAAAGGAGGGGGTAGCATTTCTCTAGTAAAAAGCAATAATGTTCAAGATTTGGAAGCGGTTAATGAAGAAGTGGTCTATCAAAATCCGCTGCTTTATTTAAAAATATGGGAAATTTATAATCGAACAAGAGATATGAGGACTTTGGAAGAGCATCGCTGGCATTACCATAAAGAAGTCGAACTGCTCGCGATTATAGATGGCTATTTAGGCATTCAAAGTAAAGATCATTATACTGTGCTCGGTCCTGGGGATGTTAGAATTTTTGGAGCTTCGCAACTGCACCGCACTCACCAGCTTTATACGGATAAATTGCGCTATATTGTCTTTCAAATTGATCTACAGAAACACTTTGACCAAAGTACAATGCCTTATCTCTACTGCTTCTCTGAACTTACTCAGCCTTTAGATGTAATGAATTATATTTTTGAAGAAAATGAAATTGTAAAAAATGAGTTTCATACTTTAATAACAAAGATTTTCACAGAATCTCAGTCAAAGCTGAACGGTTATGAAATCGCTATCAGTTCAATGATTAAACAAATTATGCTCCTACTTCTTAGACATGATACACGCAATCTTTTAAGCTATACAGAAAAAGCTGCCTTACACCGCCTGCAGCCTGTGCTCTCCTATATAGATGACAACTTAGAAAGTAAGATTACTGTAGAAGAAGCATGTTCATTATTAAACTTAAGCTACCACTATTTCATTAAGTACTTTAAGAAAACAATGGGCAAATCATTTATTGATTATGTAAATTACAAGCGTATAAAAAAAGCTGAACGGTTACTCGTGACAAGTGATCTTAGCATTGAAAATATCGGCTATGACGTTGGTATCCCTAACATGGCTCAATTTTATAAATTGTTCAGAAGATACAATAACTGTTCACCGAAAGAATTTAAAGAGCGAATGAGAAATGAAGGATAAGAGACCTTGAATACGTACAAGAACAGACAGATTTGCCTGTTCTCGTGCGTATTTAACATCTAATTTGTTAACAGAAGCCGCCGCCACCACAGCCGCCGCCATAGCCACCGCCATTGCCGCCGCCAGCATAAGCAGTCCCTACGATGATAAGTAGGATGAATAAAACAACAACTAACGCAAAGCCTTTTCCAGATCCACCTGAGCTCATTACTTCCACCACCTTCTGTGTTAATGTACGATATCTTATGAAAGCAGTAGTGAAAGTGGACTAGACGATGGCCTTTTCTATTCTTTATTTATTTTCAAAGAATGATATTTAACACAATAAAAAAAGCTGTCCAGGGACAGCTCACACTTAACTTTCAGTTACCTTTAAACCTCTCTCTTTCAACGATCCTTCAACCTCTTCAAAAATCTTGCCCGCAATTACTTTCATTCCTTGATCATTTGGATAAAGGTTATCACTAACGCCGTTATACGTTTGGACGCCTTTTCTTCCTACATTTGAACTGTCTCTCCAAACTTCAGAAAGATCAACAACAGGAAAATCGTGCTCTTCTCCAACTGTTTTGATGGCCTCATCAAAAGCTTGGCAGCGCTCTCCAGCACTCCATGTTGTCAGGAGTACAACTTGAGGTTTTGAAGTTCCTTCTCCTGTTAAGTCATCAACAAGAAGGTCTAGCTGCTTTTGAAACGTGTCAAGGGGGATATTGTTTTTTGCACTGCAGTCGCTTGTCCCAAATTCAACTGAAACAAGATCAGGCTCTTGCTTATTAATCTCTGGAACAGCATCAAGACCGTGCATTAGCAATGCTTCATGTGCTCCCTGTCCTTCTAATGATACTTTATAGTTCATCTCTTCTTGGATATAATCACTTAACACACTTGCAAACTTTTTGTCTTCTTTTGAAGCATAGTAGCCTGCTGTTAAGCTAGAACCAAGCGGTGAGTATGTAAATTCTTCTCCTTTAAAATCCACTTTCTCATTTTTGTAAGGATGTTTTTCTTCTGTATCTTGCTCAACAAGTGCTGCCATTGCCTTGTCAATCTCTTCTTGACTACTTCCTGCTCTTGCTTCTCTTGCAATGTTTCTCTCTTTCATTTGCCCTGCCACCATTACACCAATAAAAGCTAGTAAAAGAACAAAAATCAACAGGTTTGTTTTTGAGCTCCCCACTTTAATATCCTCCATTTTTTACAAAATTAAGTTTAATTATACACTATTTTCATAATAATGGATTTTTTTCTCTTATTTTGGAATGAGAGAATTTTAATAGAGCAAGAATCATTCTAGTAATTAAAATAGCAAGAAAATTAGAATAGTGGTAATATCTTACTTAGCATTCATTACCAAAAGAAAGCAAACAAAGAATTCATGGATTGGAGTGAAGAACAATAGTTGAAGATATAAACACAAAAAAACGAAAACGATTCGTTTCCCTCCTCCTTTTTATCATTATTGCAACACTACTGCTCGTTTTTTTATGGTATCAAGGAATCTTCATTCCTAACGCTCGTGGCGCAAGGGATTATCCTGTGAGGGGCGTTGATGTTTCTGCTTATCAAGGAGAAATCAACTGGAAGACATTAGCGAAGCAAGACGTGGACTTCGCTTTTATTAAATCAACTGAGGGCAGCAGTCATGTTGATCAATATTTTGAAACCAATTGGAAAGACGCGAAACGGACGACCTTACGAACTGGTGCCTACCACTTCTTCAGCTTTGACAGTCCTGGTATAACGCAAGCTCGAAACTTTATTAAGACAGTGCCTCGTGAGAAAGGGTCCTTGCCTCCTGTTATTGATGTTGAATTTTATGGGGATAAAAAAAAGAACCCTCCAGATCGCAGGGAAGTCGAGAAAGAACTTCGAACAATGGTAAAAAAACTCCAAGAACATTATAAACAGCCTGTTATTCTTTACACAACAAGGGAGGCTTATGATTTGTATATTAAGGATAGTTTCGAACAGTGTGATATATGGATAAGAGACGTTTTTACAAAACCTTCGTTATCTGATAAGAGAACCTGGACGTTTTGGCAATATACAGATCGAGAGAAGTTAGAGGGATATGATGGGGAAGAAAAGTTTATTGATGTTAATGTCTTCCGCGGGAGTGAAAAAGAGTTTGAGAAATACTGATTAATAAAATAAAAAAGGATACTGTTAAATAAGTACCCTTCAATATTAGAGGCTTTATTTAGATAACTGATTGATCTTCTCATGTAAATCTTGAATTTGCTTTTCTAACCTTTTTATACGCGCGTCTTCTTCGTCTATTTCTTGTTGTTGTGTAACCTGGACTTCTATTTCCTCTTCAATAGCAAGTTTTGCTGCATATGTGGCAAGGGCATCTCCTACAGTTGAGAAGAGACCTGCAAGTAATGCTATTTTAAGGCTAGAAGCTAGTTTAATTTCTTCCGTCTCTAGCGTAGAACCCGTAGACTGATTATTATTTATCATACCAAACCTACCCCATTTATAAATTATTAACGATTACTCCTAATGTATTCTAAATGAGGCAAATGGTTAACTTGATCTATTTTCACATAATCATTTACACAACGTCTTTTTCATGCTGCTCATGTCAAGCTATCACATAGTTCATAAAATCTAGTAAGCTCGTCCAATGACGTTTTTTCATCATTCACATAAAAGAACCCCTTGATACTCTATCAAGGGGTTCTTTTACTTAAGTCCAACCTTTAAAGCTTCATTCTCACTTACTTCTTCTGTCGAAACTGCTCTATTTAAAGTTTCGAGAAAATCCGTTCTCATCCTATCTTTCCCCTTATAGGAATACCGGAAAATTAGGGGAGCAAAAATAACTTCACCCCCTTGGTTAATAAAGACATGCAGATAGATTTGATATTAATCCAAGAAATCCGGCTGTTCCTTTTGCAGTTTCTCCCAAAGAGGTTGAAAGCTTAGCCATCCTTCATATTCGGTTCCCGTCTGTTCAGCGGTTAACGTTGCGTGTTTTTTGTCAATGAGAATTGGTTTTCCAGCCGCTTCAGCCATTAACTGGGCCTGGCACGAACGTTCCATGGTAATAAACCACCAAGCAGCGGAATCAACGGATTGTCCTACTGTTAATAATCCATGGTTACGCAAAATAACCGCTTTATAATGACCGAGAGCTTTTGCGATTCGTTGTCCCTCTTCAGCCGCATAAACTACACCCGTAAAATCATCGAATAACCCATGGTCATTATAAAATTGACAAGCATCCTGGGTAATCGGATCGAGTAATCGACCTAATGTAGACCATGTTTTTCCGTATACCGAATGAGCATGTGCCGCTGCTACTACATCCGGTCGAGCATTATGGATTTCTGAATGAATAGCAAAGGCGGCGCCATTAAGAGGCTGATCGCCTTCTACAATTTCTCCCTTATGGTTGACAAGCAAAAGGTCAGATACGCGAACTTGGCTGAAATGTTTCCCGTACGGATTGACCCAAAAATGATCTGTATATTCTGGATCTCGTACCGTAATATGACCTGCTACCCCCTCATCAAAACCGAATTTGGAAAAGAGACGGAAAGCAGCAACCAGCCGTTCCTTGCGATGCCTGCGCTCTTCTGCTGCTGTTTCAAACGTTGGGATCTTTAAATAAGTTGTATTATTCATTATTTTTCTCCTCCTAGAAATAAGTAAAATTTCCATTAGGTGAATTTCGTGAAGGTTCGTTGAATCAATTGGGCGTTTACCGGTCGTTGGAACGGGATAGTTGACCAGTGGAATACGGCGATATTCCGCTCTGCTGTAAGTTCTCGTTTCTTTTCTTTAAAGCAATCAACGTAATCATTTCATAAATAATTGAAGATGCGGCAACAGCAGTAATTTCGCCGCTGTCGTAAGAAGGTAGAACTTCGACTAAATCAAAACCAACCAAGTTAAGGCCATCTAACCCTCTTACAAACTCTAATCCTTCATAACTAGTAGGACCCCCAACTTCCGGTGTCCCCGTCCCCGGCGCATAAGCAGGATCGAGAAAATCAATATCGTATGAGACAAACACCGGTTTGTCCCCTACCCTTTCGTGAATTCGCTTCATCACATTGTCGAAACCAATTTTCCTTACTTCTTTCATCGTAATCACTTCAAATCCAAGATCTTTTGCGTCTTCAATGTCTTCTGGTCCATAAAGCGGTCCCCGCATCCCTACCTGGATCGAGTGAGCTACATCAAGCAGTCCTTCTTCAACAGCTCTGCGAAACGGCGTTCCGTGCATATATTTTTCCCCATAATAGTTGTCCCACGTATCACCATGAGAATCAAAGTGAACAAGGGCAACAGGGCCATACTTTTTAGCAAATGCTCTCAAATGACCGAGCGATATGGAATGATCGCCGCCCATTAAAATTGGCGTAATTCTTTTTTCAAGAATGGTGTCTAGTTCTGCTTCAATATTTTCATAGGTTCTATGAATGTTGCCAGGAATGACATCAATATCACCGTAGTCGACTCCCGAACAATAATCGAAGATATTGATATCCTGATCAGGATTGTACGGGCGTAGCAATACTGAAAAATTCCGGATATGCTGCGGGCCAAGACGCTGACCAGTCCTATTAGAGGCTGCGGTATCGAATGGTACTCCTGCAACAATAAAATCAACATCTTCAGTTGTTCTTATTGGTTCTAATCTCATAAATGTACGTGTGCCGCAAAAACGCGGTGATTTAGATGAATCTTTAGGTTTATACATGGTTGTCCTCCTTATGAATATAATTAGCTATCAATCATGCATGTTCTGTAACAATATCTGTCTTTCACCTTGAACTAAAAATTTGTAGAGTCTCATTTATTTACTTGCTGATAAGATTTTTTATTCACTGTCACCAATGTAAAGCCAACAATTACGACAATGCCGCTAACCATACCGTATATAATCGGGTTTTTAGATGAAAGACCTTCTATCATTAGCCCTGACATGACGACAATAGTGCTGACGATAATGGCGTAAAACCCTGATTTTGGTTTGACATTTTTCAAAAATAGCGCCGCTACAAAGGGTACAAAAATCGCTCCTGATAGAATCGCGTAGGCGACATCTAGTGCTACTAATACGTCTTGGATCCAAATAGCAAGCGTAATGGCTACGACACCAACGCATAACGTCGTAATCCTGGAAATAAATATGATTTCCTTTTCTGATTTATTTTTATATAAAACTTTAATAAAATCATTCGTAATAAGAGTTGAAGATGCAAGCAAGGTTCCGGATGCAGTTGACATCAAAGCAGAACAAACACTTGCAAGCACGAACCCTAATACCCCTGGAGGAAGTACTTCGATAGCGAAATTCGCAAAGGTATTTTGAGTATTTCCCATGTTTGGTAATAAAACCATTGCACACATTCCGATCATGCTTCCAGCAATTGCATAAATAATGCTGTAAAGACCGGCATAGACCGATCCTTTCCTAGCAATGGAGGGAGAACGAGCCGTAAAGATACGTTGCCATATATCCTGAGAGACTACCATTCCTAGCGTAAATAGTAAGAAGTATTGAAAGATATCTCCAATCCCGATAGATAATACATTAAAATGTGAGGCTGGAAGTTCCGAAAAAAGCTTTCCCATCCCTCCAGCTTCCGAAAGGCTGATTGGTAACATAAAAACGAATATTCCGATTGTCATAACAACAAATTGAATAATGTCCGTCAATGTGACACTCCACATGCCTCCAAGGATGGTATAAAGCAAAACAATGCTGCCCCCGACAAGCATAGAAAGAATAAAATTCCAATCCAACAATACACTGATGATAGAGCCAATACCAATCACTTGAGTTACGGTTATCATTAAGGTGTAAATGGTAGCAATTAAGGCACTGACATATCTAGTTTCTTTATTGTACTTTTTTCCTAGCAGTTCACTTATGGTTGTAACTTTTATTGAGGAAATCCGTTTGTTGAAAATTGTTCCCAGAGCAATAATACCCAAACCAATCATCGCTACGAACCAAATACCTGAAATCCCGTGTTCATACCCGAGTTGAGCTGTTCCGATGGTCGAAGCTCCTCCAAGAATAACTGCGGATAAACATCCCAGATACATAAACATTCCTAAATTTCTTCCTGCAAGCATAAAGTCTTCCGAAGATTTTGCCTTAATGGAGCCAATAAATCCAGCGATAATCAAAACCGCAAAATACATGAGCATAACAACTGTATCCAATAAATTCATAATTTGCCCCCTTCCATTTAACTTAATGACATCCATTCACATTTTAAAAGCACTCACAAACTATCGCTGCCAACGTTCGTTCGTGATTCTAGTCTCACTGCTGTCATACAAGTAGAATCCCAACGTGTTAACACTTTAAAAGCTTGTAGGTTGAATGTTCGCCACTTTTTTGACTTCTATTATTGCCTCATTCAACACTTGGATGCCTGTATCAATTTCCTGTTTGGTTACCGTTAAAGGGGGAATCATACGAATGACCTCTCCGCTGTTGCCACATAAATAGAATAAAACTCCTTTTTCCAAGCATTTGTTAAGAATCTCCAACAATGTATATCCATCTGGTTCTCCTGTATATGGATCAACAATTTCAATACCAATCATAAGACCTACTGAACGAATGCTGCCTATTATAGGATGCTGAGCTTTTAATTCAGTAAGCTTCTTAGTTGCATAATCGCCCATCATTTTGGAGTTAGCAATCAGATTTTCTTCTTTTAACACTTCAATCGTAGCTAGTGCAGCTGAACAAGCAATTGGGTTTCCGCCAAAGGTTGTTCCATGGCTCCCAATTGGCCACTTTTCCATAAGTTCCTTAGAGGCAACAGTTGCACTCAGCGGCAGCCCCGATGCTATTCCTTTTGCAATGGCCATAATATCAGGGGTTACACCAAATGTTTGAGATGCAAACCAATCCCCCGTTCTTCCAAATCCCGTTTGAACCTCATCAAAGATTAACAGGATGCCATGCTCATCACAAACTTCCCGGATTTTTTCCAACCATCCTTTTGGAGGGATGATATATCCGCCTTCTCCAAGTACAGGTTCAATAATCATGCAGGCGACTTCTTCTGGGGTTACTTGGTGCTTAAAAAGGATGTCAAAGTCATTTTCTAGTTTTTTCTTGAAGTATTCTTCCGGATCTTCATGAACTGGACATTCCTTCGGATTGGCATAAGGAACTTGATAAACAAGCCCTGTAGGCTGTAAAAATTTGCGATATTTACTTTTCGAAGTTGTCACGCTCAATGCGCCTAGTGAGCGACCGTGAAAACAACCCATGAATGAAACAACATAAGGTCTTTTCGTCACATGTTTTGCTAATTTAATGGCGCCTTCGATCGCTTCTGTTCCGCTATTAGCAAAGAAAAAGCAGTCAAGACCTTTAGGGAGTATCGTTTTTAATTCTTCTGCCAATCTAAGGATGGACTCATACATAATTACTCCAGACGGCCCGTGCATCAAATGATCAGCCGCCTCTTTAATCGCATGTATCACTTTGGGATGTCGATGGCCTGTATTTGCTGTCGCGATACCTGAAGTAAAATCTAAATATTTTCTTCCATCCAATCCGTAATAATAGCAACCTTCTGCTTTAACAACTGGAAGATTCGGATGATCCTTTGCCATACTTGGAGCAAGCAGATCGGATAAATGATCCATTAAGTGATTCCATGGTTCAGTCATAAAAGGCCTCCTTAAACAAATGTAGGGTAGGTGAATTTTTTAAAAAACACCTACCCTTTCTATTGCAAGATTCATGCCAAATAGAAGTTATTGAATGTTATATTTTTTTAATTTTCTTACAACTGAAGGCTGACTGATCCCTAAAGCATTCGCCATTTCAATCGTGGTTCTATTTTGCTTTTTTGCTTTTAATAACATTTCTTTTTCCACATATTCTAATGCATCCTTAAGGATTAGACCGTCTGCCCGTTGAAAGATTCCTTGTGTCTCTTGATTTCTTAACGATTGCGGCAAGTGTTCTGCAGTAACTAACGAGGTAGGAGAAGTTACCACTAAACGTTCAATCATATTAATTAATTCCCGGATGTTTCCTTTCCATTCATGTGTCAATAAGCTATGAGTAACAGCTTCATCAAGCTCTTTTGTTCTGTTGTACTTTTTTTCGAATTGCTGAAGAAAATGGGTAATAATCGGGAATATGTCTTCTGGTCGATCTCGCAACGGAGGGATTGTGATTGGAACGACACTTAAACGAAAATAAAGGTCTTCCCTAAACTCTTTTTCCCTCACTCCTTTTTCCAAGTCTTTGTTCGTTGCTGCGATAAGCCGGCAATCAACCTTTTTCAGCTTTCTACCTCCGACTCGGTAAAATTGTTTCTCCTGAATGAATTTTAATACTTTCACTTGGTGTATAAGAGAAAGTTCTCCTATTTCATCTAAAAATAACGTTCCCTTATCAGCTAGCTCTACCAGCCCGACTTTTCCATTACGCGAAGCGCCTGTAAAAGCCCCTGCTTCATAGCCAAAAAATTCAGCTTCAAATAAATGATCAGGAATAGCCCCACAGTTGACTTCTATAAAAGCTCCGTTGTTTCTGGGACTCTTATTATGTATAAATTTAGCTAAATGAGACTTTCCAACCCCAGATTCACCAAGGAGTAGCACATTTACATCAACATCTGAAACTTGTACAGCTGTCGAAAGAACGTTTTGCATTTTTTCACTTTTTGCCACTAGTCCTTCTGTCAGCAGATGTTTGTTTCTGAGCATTTCCAATTCCGTTTTTACGCGTCCCATTTCATCTTCCATGGAATCTAAATATTTCTTAACTTCTATTAACTCCGTGATATCGTGAGAATAGCTGACGACTCGTACGATTTCTCCTTTTGAATCCTTGACAGGGATTCCGGTGACTAATAATTTCTTCCCTTGTTTGGTCGTTTGCACCAAGGTTACTTTCTTTTTATCCCGCAAAATAATTGATGTAACATTGGGCGTGAATAAGCCTTGTAATTCTAACTCATAAACCGACTTACCTAACAATTCCTCCGAATTAACATTATAAATATCACCTGAACCTTTACTGGCTCTTACAATGATTCCATCCCGATTTGTTACGAGCAAATCATCTTTTAAAGAATTAAGAATTAATTCATTTTCGTTCCAGTCCGTTTGTTTCATGTTCAACACCTTTTCAAATTAATTATTGTAATTATTCATTTTTGAAACATATTCCCTCCAATGCTTATAAACAAAGGGAATTCAAAAATAAATAATTATTTATTTTTGAATAATATTAGCATGCCTACGTGACCTCAACAACTATTTCTTCAAATCGGTTGTCCTTTCATGATTAAATCGGACCAAAATTGCCTATTTTACCTAGTGACGTGCATTTTATACCCTCACTGTTGAAATAATGCTTTTAAGTAAACTTTGAACTGAAAACCATCCATAAGAAAACCCCTTGATACTGTTAGTATCAAGGGGTTCTATCACTTTATTAATCTCTTAATAAAGCGTCATATATTGGTCACGTTCCCATGGATGTACTTGCGTACGGAACATATCCCACTCGATTTCTTTCGCTTCGATGAAGTGTTCGAATAAGTGTTTTCCTAGGGCATCAACCATTACTTCGTTTGATTTAAGCTCTTCAAGCGCTGCAGCAAGTGTTGCTGGAAGGTCTGAGATGCCTTCTTTTTCACGCTCTGGCTTGTTCATAACGTAGATATTGCGGTCGATTGGTTTTGGCGGAGTTAGTTTGTTTTTAATTCCGTCAAGACCTGCTGCAAGCATAACAGCAATTGCTAAGTATGGGTTTGCTGCAGGGTCAACGCTACGTACTTCAACACGTGTGCTAAGACCGCGTGATGCTGGGATACGGATTAATGGGCTGCGGTTTTGTGCAGACCAAGCAACATAACATGGTGCTTCATATCCAGGTACAAGACGTTTGTATGAGTTAACTGTTGGGTTTGTTACAGCTGTAAAGCTTGTTGCGTGCTTAACAATTCCTGCGATAAACTGACGAGCTGTGGCGCTTAGCTGAAGGTCAGCATCTTTATCGAAGAACGAGTTTTCTCCATTATTGAATAGAGATAAGTTACAGTGCATACCAGAACCGTTAACACCGAAAAGTGGTTTTGGCATGAATGTTGCGTGAAGTCCGTGTTTGCGTGCGATTGTTTTGACAACAAGCTTGAACGTTTGGATGTCATCGCATGCTCTTAGGGCATTTGCATATTTGAAGTCGATTTCGTGCTGACCAGGAGCAACTTCATGGTGAGATGCTTCAACCTCAAAGCCCATTTCTTCAAGCTCAAGCACGATATCACGACGGCAGTTTTCACCTAAGTCTGTTGGTGCTAGGTCAAAATATCCGCCTTTATCGTTTAGTTCAAGAGTTGGCTCTCCCTTTTCATCTAACTTGAATAAAAAGAATTCTGGCTCAGGTCCAAGATTGAAATCTGTGAAGCCTAGCTCTTCCATCTCTTTTAAGATGCGCTTCAAGTTGTTACGAGGGTCCCCTTCGAATGGAGTGCCGTCTGGATTGTAGATGTCACAAATAAGACGAGCTACTTTTCCTTTTTCAGACGTCCATGGGAACACTACCCATGTGTCAAGATCCGGATATAAGTACATATCAGATTCTTCAATACGAACAAATCCTTCAATTGAAGATCCGTCGAACATCATTTTGTTATCAAGTGCTTTTTCAAGCTGACTTGAAGGAATTTCAACGTTTTTGATCGTTCCTAGGATATCCGTAAACTGCAAGCGGATATATTTTACGTTCTCTTCGTTCGCCATTTTGAAAATGTCTTCTTTTGTGTACTTTGCCATCATTTATCCTCCCCTGAATAACTAAAACTAGTAATTTATTTAGAATACTTCAAAATGAAGTAACCCTTACATTATTAATGGAAAAAGCGTGACATATCCCCTTGATTTAACGCTGTGCGGTTTTGTCTTCCCGCTTGGTGCGTAATTTCAGAGCGCCATAGTTTGCGAAGCTCTTCTTCGCTCATCTCTTGGTCCGGCGTTTTTACTTCTGTTTTTGTATACTTGCCTTTTTCCTTTTGAACTTCGAAAATTTGCTTGATTCCAGCTAAATTGACGCCTCTTTCAATTAGTTCCTTGATTTCAAGAAGCTTATCAACGTCGTTAAATGTGAAAAGACGTCGATTTCCTTCTGTTCTCGCAGGAGCAATAAGATCGTGTTCCTCATAGTAACGAACTTGCCTTGCTGATAGTTCTGTCAATTTCATAACGATACTCATTGGAAATAAAGGCATGTTTCGACGAATATTATCACCCATATTTCGTTCCTCCTTTACTTAACTACCCTTATTGTAGAACATGTGAATTCCTGTGTCAATTATATGTTAGTTTTTCTAACATTATTTTTTATGAATTTTCAGACGCAGTGTTTTTTCCCTTTGTTCTAGGGCCTTAGAGCCGCTATAAACAAAGGGTCATCATCAGCAATTCACTTTATTTTTCTTTTGTATATATTAACTAAAACTTTTTTATGAAAGCGTTACAAAGCTAACAATTCTTTTTCGATTAGCGACGTTACAGCGGACAGAATCGCAATCTTGACGTGCTCATATGTTAGTCCGCCTTGTACATATGCTACAAATGGAGGACGAATCGGTCCGTCCGCCGTTAATTCAAGGCTTGCTCCTTGGATGAACGTTCCAGCTGCCATAATCACGTCATCTTCATAGCCAGGCATATAGCTTGGGTACGGGGTCACATGTGAATTAATTGGTGAAGCATATTGAATCGCTTGGCAAAAAGCAACCATTTTATCTCGCTCATCAAACTGAACAGATTGAATAAGATCTGTGCGGCTTTCATGCCATTTGGGGCTTGTATTCATGCCAAGACGTTCTAGAAGCGCAGATGTAAAAATCGCCCCTTTTAATGCTTGCGCCACAGTGTGCGGCGCCATAAAGAAGCCTTGATACATTTCTTGAAGGCTGTATAGTGATGCACCTGCTTCACTGCCAAGTCCTGGTGCTGTCATACGGTATGAGCAAAGCTCAACAAGGTCACCACGACCGGCAATATAGCCGCCAATTTTCGCCAAACCGCCGCCAGGGTTTTTAATCAGCGAGCCTGCCATAAGGTCTGCGCCAACGTGTGATGGCTCCATTGTTTCAACAAATTCACCGTAGCAGTTATCAACAAAAACAATAACTTCTGGATTAATGTTTTTGACGAAAGTAATCATTTCCCGAATTTGTTCAACCGTAAACGACGGACGAATGCCATATCCTTTCGAACGCTGAATGCCAATCATCTTCGTGCGTTCATTCATGCTTTCTTTGACAGCTTCGAAATCTACGTTTCCGTCATCTCCTAGCGGAACAGCATGATAGCCAATGTTAAAGTCTTTTAACGAGCCAATGCCTTCTTTGCCTCTGATGCCCACAATTTCTTCAAGCGTATCGTACGGCTTTCCTGTGATATATAAAAGCTCGTCCCCTGGGCGAAGCACGCCAAAAAGTGCTGTTGAAATGGCATGCGTTCCTGAAATGATTTGCGGACGTACAAGAGATGCATCTGTTCCAAACACATCAGCATAAACGCGTTCAAGCGCATCTCTTCCAATATCGTCATAACCATATCCTGTTGATGGCGTAAAGTGCACGTCGCCGATTTGATGCTCACGGAAACTTTTTAACACGCGATGCTGGTTGTATTGAGCAACTAGATCTACTTCCTCGTGTCTTTCCTTAATGAGTGATTCTACTTCTTCTGCAATGCGTGCTAATTTTGTTCCGTACAACTTTTCTAACATATTACTTTTCTCGCTCCCTCAATGATTCATACAGCGGATGTGTTTTTGCGATATAGCCGCTGCATTCATATACTTCTTTTTCTTCATTAAAATGAAAACCTTCCAAAATGCTGTCGCGTTTTAGAGTTGACAGCCACTCTCCTTCGCTTGGCGAAAGCTCTACATTATAGTGCTCCATCGAAGATTTGATAAGATCGCTCGTTTTCGCTTTCAGCTCTTCAATATCCTTAGCGTCAAGCGCCGAGATTAATAAAGACTCTGTTGTAGACGGGATAAATTCCGGATCCACTTCATCCTTCTTATTATAAACGGTTAACATCGGTACGTCTGTAACATTTAATTCTTCAAGTAATTTATGTACCGTTTTTTCGTGTGTTGTGTAATCAGGATTTGAGCTGTCCACAACGTGTAAGATAAAATCGGCTTCTGTTACTTCTTCAAGCGTTGAACGGAAAGCCGCAACAAGCGTTGTTGGCAAGTCTTGAATAAATCCAACTGTATCTGTTAATAAAATATCAAGTCCTGATGGAAGCTGCGTTTTGCGCGTTAGCGGATCAAGCGTTGCAAAAAGCTGGTTCTCCTCAAATGTTCCTGCATTTGTCAACTTGTTAAAAAGCGTTGACTTCCCTGCATTTGTATAGCCAACAAGCGACACTTGAATCGACTGATTTTCCTTACGGCGCGCTCTGTAGCGCTTGCGGTGTTCGACAACTGTTTTCAGCTGCTGTTTTAAATCATGAATTCTGCCGCGAATATGACGGCGGTCTGTTTCAAGTTTTGTTTCCCCAGGTCCGCGCGTTCCGATTCCGGCTCCAAGACGAGATAAATTCACACCTTGCCCTGACAAGCGAGGCAATAAATAGTTGAGCTGTGCAAGCTCAACTTGCAGGTGTCCTTCTTTCGTTGCGGCGCGCTGTGCAAAGATATCTAAAATAAGCTGCGTTCTGTCAATAATCCGAACGCTTAGCATGTCTGTTAAGTTGCGAAGCTGACTTGGTGAAAGCTCGTCATTGAATACAACAAGATCAGGCTCTGTTTCTTCAACAGCTGCGAGCAGTTCTTCAAGCTTTCCTTTTCCGATATATGTAGCAGGATGGACTCGTTCACGCTTTTGCGTTAGCGTCAAAATTACTTCTCCACCAGCCGTTTCTGTTAACGACTCGAGCTCATCTAACGAATGGCCGAAGCGAACTTCGTCATCTCCTGGAAGCTGACAGCCAACAAGTACAGTTTTTTCCTTTTCGTTTCGTTGTAAAGTATGCAAACTTTTTCCTACTTTCTTCTCATATATTCACCTAATTGCTAAATCAATCCTATCATAGCAAAAAGGTGTGGAAGTTTACAAAATTTTTAAAGGTTTTATTTTAAAATACCCGATATCCTCTTGAATAAATAGAGAAATCGGCATACAATTTGAATGATTTCGTAATTATGGGGGTTGAGTCTGGCGTGACGTGGGAAGTGTTAAGCATCATTGGAACAATTGCGTTTGCAATCAGCGGCGCGATTATCGCCATGGAAGAAGAGTATGATATTTTGGGCGTTTATATTTTAGGGATTGTTACCGCATTTGGTGGAGGTGCCATCCGAAATGTGCTAATCGGCGTTCCGGTTTCCACGCTTTGGAATCAAAGCATGTATTTCCACATTGCGCTTATTTCGATTACACTGGTCTTTTTATTTCCTAATCATTTATTAAAACACTGGCACAAGTGGGGAAACTTAACGGACGCGATTGGGCTTGCCGCATTTGCCATTCAAGGCGCGCTTTATGCAACAGAGATGAACCACCCGCTTAGCGCTGTTATTGTAGCCGCTGTTTTAACAGGATGTGGTGGCGGACTTGTGCGTGACCTGCTTGCAAGACGAAAGCCGCTTGTACTGCATGATGAGATTTATGCAGTGTGGGCTGTGATGGCTGCGCTTTTCATCGGGCTTAACATTGCAACAACGCCCATCAGCCTCTATGTTCTTCTTGTTGGAATTGTTGGGCTTCGGATGTGCTCTCTTTTTTATAAATGGCGTTTGCCTTTCAGGTCGCTTCGCCAAGAAAGAGGAACAGAAATGTAAGAAAAGGTGTCGTCTCAAAACGACACCTTTTCTCCGTCTGATAAAATTAAATCAATACTCTTTAATGTCATCAATTCTTCACGATCGAACTTGTTTGTTGTGAGGAGCCGCATTGCTTGTGAGCGAATTGACTTTTCAATCACGTTCCTGACGTAGCGGCCGTTGCTGAAAGTTTGAAGGCTTGACTGTCCTGTTACGTCGTTTAAATGCTGACGAAGCTTATATAGCGCTTCTTTTGTCAGCTCATATTGACGTTCTTTTAACATTTTATCTGCAATTTGCAAAAGCTCACTTACTGTATAATCTTTAAAATCAATAACAAGCGGAAATCTCGATTTTAAGCCTGGATTCAGCATTAAGAAGTTATCCATCTCGCGAGAATACCCCGCTAAGATTAGCACAAACTCTTGATGTCTGTCTTCCATATGTTTTACAAGCGTGTCGATTGCTTCTTTTCCAAAGTCTTTCTCTCCGCCTCGGCCAAGTGAATAAGCTTCATCAATAAATAAAATGCCGCCCATTGCTTTTTTTATGAGATCACGCGTCTTTTGCGCCGTATGTCCGATATATTCCCCAACTAAATCTGCCCGCTCTGCTTCAATTAAATGCCCTTTTGAGAGCACCTTCATTTCAAGAAACAGTTTGGCTAGAAGTCTCGCAACTGTTGTTTTCCCTGTGCCTGGATTCCCTTTGAACATCATATGAAGCGCCTGTTTTTCAGCTTTCAACCCGATTTCTTCGCGCCTTTTGCTCACATAAAGCCATGCGTACACTTCTTTCACGATTCGCTTCATTTCTTCCATGCCAACAAGCTTTGCCATCTCTCTTTCGATATCGCGAAGGGCTTCATGTTTGACCTCTTGCTTTACAACAGGGATAAAGGAGGAAGTTTGAGTTCCATGTGTTTTTTGCGTTTCATTATTTAAAACGATGTTAATTTGACCGTTATTTTTTAGCGTAACTGGTCTCTCCAAGAACGTTCACCTCTTTACTTCTTGTGCTGATTCTCACATCTTCAAAAAACCTCTCTTTCTTTCACTTTATGTTAAAAGAAAAAAATCCATGTTAAAAATCTAAGGTTGTTTAGAAATTTGTTAATGTGGGAATAACCTTTTTAGAGAAAATGCTTTCAAGTTGTGAAAGGAATGTCAAATATGAATGAAGTGAAACAAAAAGCGGCAGAAGACCGCAAAAATCAACTAATCACAAAACTATTAAATGTTGGGTTATATAAAAAGTATGGAAAACATCTTTACGAGTTTTCTCTCCAAGAACTTGAAAAAGAGTATCTCAACCAAACAAAACAAAAAATAATCTCTCGCGCATAAATAGAAAAAGAGGCAACCTCCCCAGGAGGTTGCCTCTTTTATGTAAAACATAGGCATGAACGCCTTGTATTTATTCGAATTCCATTGAAACAGGTTTGTTTGGTGCAAACGTCGAAATCGCATGCTTATAGATAAGCTGCTGTTTGCCTTCCGTTTCTAATAAAACGGTAAAATTGTCGAACCCTTTTACAAGGCCGCGAAGTTGAAAACCGTTTAGTAGGAATACTGTTACAAATACGTTGTCTTTGCGAAGCTGATTCAAAAACTGATCTTGAATGTTGATTGACTGTTTCATGATATTGCCTCCTCTTTATCTCTATAAGCTAACTATTTCTCGATTATATCCTATTTTCCTTCTATATAAGCAAAAATTTCAGCAAACTTTTCAGAAGGACGAGCGTCTGTCATGTCAAACCACTGAATAGGCAAACGATTGCGAAACCATGTGAGCTGACGTTTTGCATATCGTCTTGAATTGCGCTTCAAGAGCTCAACAGCTTCATCTAAGCTTGTGCGACCTTCCGCAAAATCGTACAGCTCTTTATAACCTATCGCTTGAACAGACTGCGCCTCTTTATTAATTCCTCTTTGGATTAAATCTGAAACCTCTTTTAAAAGTCCCTTATCCATCATCATATCAACGCGCTTGTTAATTCTCGCATATAGCTGCTCTCGCTCCATTGTAAGTCCAATAAAGACCGCATTATAAAGAAGCTCATGCTTTTCTTCGTCAACATGCTCACTAAACGGCGTTCCTGTTGTTTCGTATACTTCAAGCGCGCGGATCACCCGTCTTGTGTTATTCATATGAATACGCTCTGCGCTTAGTGGATCTACTTTTTGGAGCTCGCTGTGAAGCACTTCTGCTCCCTCAAGCTCTAGGCGCTCTTCTAGACGCGTGCGAACCGTACTGTTTGCTTTTTCTTTTGTAAACTCGTAGTCGTAAAGTGCCGCTTGAATGTAAAGCCCTGTTCCGCCTACAATCATCGGCAGCTTTCCTCTACTTGTAATATCGCACATTTTTTCGCGCACAAGCTTTTGAAATTCGGCAACAGAGAAACTTTCGTCCGGATCTTTAATGTCAATAAGATGATGCATAACACCATCCATCTCCTCTTCCGTAATTTTCGCTGTCCCAATATCCATTCCTCGGTAAATTTGCATCGAGTCTCCTGATATAATCTCAGCGTTCAGCTTTTTTGCGAGCTTTATGCTTAGCTCGGTTTTTCCAACGGCCGTTGGACCGATAATTACGACCACTTTTTCTTTCTCTGTCAAACTCTCACCACTTTTCTGTTCTTCAACCCTTATATCCAATATGACAAGATTTATACGTACATTCACGTTTTTTGTCTCATTTTGTATTCTACGCGGAACGCTCCCCTATATTCAAGAGCAGTTTGGTTTTATACGCTAAAAATTGCCGTCTCTAAGCTTGATCGCTTCCTTCATGAGCGACGGACCGAATTCTTCTTCGTATTTCTTATAAAGAGGAGATAGCGCGTTAAGCCATTCTTTGCGCTCTTTTTTCGTTAATGTGTGAATCTTCATTGACGAGTTTTCACGGATATACTGAAGCTGCTCTTTGTTTTTTTCAAGCGCCTCATTTTCATTCCACGCTGTCGCTTCTTTCATGGCTTCTAAAATAATGTTCTTCGTTTCCTCATCTTGTTCATCCCAAAATGAACGATTAATCATCACTGCATAAGCAAGATAGCCATGATTCGTGATTGTCATGTTTTGCTGCACATTATAAAACCCTTTTGAATAAATGTTAGACACCGTATTTTCTTCCCCGTCAATTTCCTTCCTATCAAGCAAAGAATAGGTATCATTGAACTGGTGCTGAATACCGTCTGCTCGAAGCATCGTAAACTGAGCATCTAAGACAGGACTTTGCATAATCCGAAATTTTTGTCCGCTCACATCTTTAGGTTTTTTAATCACTTTCTCATTTGTTGTAAGCTGCTTAAAACCATTAGACCACAGGGCAAGTCCTTTGATATCTGTTCCATCGAATGTTTGTAACAGCTCTTTTCCAATGGATCCTTCAAGTCCGTGTCGGACAGCTTCCTCATTCGGAAAAATGAACGGCAAGTCAAGCACGCCCCATTTTGGTGACAGCATTTGAAGCTTTGAAGTTGCAGGTGCAATCATCTGTACTGTTCCTTCTTCTAATGCTGATACTTCTTCAATATCTGAATAAAGACTTCCATTTGGAAAAACAGCCACTTTGATTCTACCGTCTGACTTTTCTTCTACAAGTCTAGCAAACCTGTCTACTGCAAGCCCTTTTGGCGTATTTTCGGCAACAACATGACTGAACTTAATTAAGACTTGATCTCTTAATCCTTTCTGATCATCATCATAAGGAAGTTCCTTAAAAGGAAAAAGATGATGGAATCCAAATCCGATAGCGGTTACAATACCAGTAAACAAAAAAAGGATAAGCAGAATTGTTTTTTTCACATCATCCCTACCTTTCTTTTTATCGCTTTTTCATACTATTATTATAGGATAAGTTAGCTTATAAAACATATTTATTTTCTATTTGAGAGGATCCTGCCATGCTCAAAAAACTATCAATAAGTTGGAAAATTACAACTCTATCATACGCAATTGTTCTTTTTTCACTTTTAATTGCCGGGATTTTTTTAGTTGGGATTGTTGGTCAAACAAAAGAACAGGAAATTGGGATGCGTTCCATGAACACAGCGAGAACGGTCGCAGAGCTCACAGAGGTCGAGGAAATGCTCCGGGAAAAAGAAGGCTGGAAGAAACTGAACCCGATTATTGAACGGCTCAGAATCATCAACGGAGCAGACTATATCGTTGTGATGAATATGGAGCATATCCGCTACTCTCATCCGGCAAATGAGTTGCTAGGAAAAGTATCAAAGGGACAAGATGAAGACGCAGCATTTGCTGAACATATTTATCTATCAAAAGCACGCGGAGAGTTAGGAACGTCCTTGAGAGCTTTTGTTCCGATTAAAGACGAGGAGCTTAATCAAATTGGCGTTGTCCTTGTTGGTAAAACACTCCCTAGCACATGGGATATTTTAATGAATTTGAAAAAAGAAATTTTCATTGTTTTATTCATTACCCTCCTTTTTGGCGTCATTGGCTCGTTTATGCTTGCACGACATATTAAAAATCAAATGTTCAAGCTTGAACCACATGAAATTGTCCGCATTCTTGAAGAACGAACAGCCACATTTCATGCATTGAATGAAGGCGTAATTGCGATTGACAATAAAGAAGAGATTACGATTTTTAACGAGAAAGCGCGCTCCATTTTCAATGTACAAGGCGAGGTAGTCGGAAAGCCGATTCGTTCGGTATTAAAAGACACTCATCTTCCTGAGATTCTTTATTCAAATCGTCACGTGCATAATCAGGAAATTCAAATGAGCGGCAAGCGAATTTTCAGCAATCGCTTTCCGATTAAAGTAAATGATGAGCGCATTGGAGCTGTGGCGATTTTTCAAGATCGCACAGAAGTAGCCGCACTTGCTGAAGAATTAACAGGCGTAAAAAATTTCGTCGATGCGCTGCGTGTGCAAAATCATGAGCATATGAACAAGCTTCATAGCATTGCAGGCCTTATTCAACTTGGGCGGACAGCAGAAGCTCTTCAGTTTGTTTTTCAAATTTCAAAAGAGCAAGAAAAGCTCACAAACTTCCTTAATGAGCATATCCACCATCCTGCTGTGTCAGGACTGCTCTTAAGCAAAGTAAGCCGCGGCAAAGAGCTTGATATTGATGTTGTGATTGATCCAAACTCATCGCTTACAGACTTTCCCCCAGGCCTTGATTATCACGATTTTGTTATTCTGCTTGGCAACTTAATTGAAAACGCGTTTGATGCCCTTGAAAAAAGCTCACACACCGAGAAGCGAATTGACGTAAGCATTGATGAATCAGAAGGAGTATGCGCGATTCTTGTTGAGGATAATGGAATTGGCATTGAAGATGATGATGTGCCGCTTCTTTTCCACCGACATTTTACAAAAGGAAAAGAAAGCGGTCAAGGCATTGGCTTATATCTTGTAAAACAAGTTGTTGATAAAGGTGACGGAGAGATTACCGTTACTTCAGATGTTGGTTATGGTACAACCTTTTTAATTACCTTTCCACTCTAGGATGGAGGAACAGCAATGACTAAAAATGACGTTTCAGTTCTTATTATTGAAGATGATCCAATGGTACAAGAACTCAATAAAACATTTATTAATAAAGTGCAAGGATTTACCGTTGTTGGAACAGCAAGCAATGGCGAGGAGGGGTTAGAAAAGCTAAAGGAACTAAATCCAGAGCTTGCCCTTCTTGATATTTTCATGCCAAAGCTAAATGGGGTTGCAACACTGCAAAAACTGCGGAACGAAAATTTCACAACAGATATTATCGTTGTTTCGGCTGCAAAAGATGGCGAAACGATCAAAAAAGTCCTTCAAAATGGGGCTATTGATTATATTATGAAGCCATTCACATTTGAACGTCTTCAGCAAGCACTTGAAAAATATCGAAACTATCACAAGCGAATAAACACAGAAAGCACGTTATCGCAAGAGCAGCTCGACTCTATTTTATATTCATCATCGAAACCGGAAAACTTCTCTTCCCTTTTGCCAAAAGGACTTAATGAATTTACGCTCACTGTTATTGTCGATTATTTAAAAGAACAAAGGGAGCCTCACTCAGCTGAAGAAGTTGCTAACGGTGTCGGTATTGCCCGGGTAACAGCCCGACGCTACTTAGATTATTTAGAGAAAACAAAAGCCGTTAAAATTGATATTCAGTATGGAGGCGTTGGTCGTCCTATTAACCGCTACCTTTACGATGAAAACCGCTACTAGAAGACGGGCCTGTAAGAAAAGAGCTTCAGCATGCTGAGGCTCTTTTTGTTTACCTCCACACTATCTCTGTTAGCCTATCGCTCGATGTTCTTTCGGGAGATTTTCCATTCTTCAACTATTCGAAAAAGAGAGCTTTTTATCCCCTTTTGCTTTTTTAAGTTTTAAAACAGAAGGTTGAGACCAAAAAGACCAAAATGTCCGATAAGTTCATAAAATGTTCAAAATTATTTGAAAGCGATATCATTTATCTATGGAGTTGTTGATTAAGGGGACAAAGGGGATGAAATACAATGAAGAAACTTTTTAAAAATTTAACGTTTCAAGTACTAACAGCCATCGCGCTGGGGGTGCTTGTTGGGCTTATTTGGCCAAACATTGGAAAAGAACTAAAGCCGCTCGGCGACACGTTCATTAATGCTGTTAAAATGGTCATTGCTCCTATTATCTTTTTAACGATTGTACTTGGTATCGCAAAAATGGGCGATATGAAGAAAGTCGGAAAAGTTGGCGGAAAAGCATTTATTTATTTTGAAATTGTCACAACACTCGCACTTGTAATTGGACTCGTTGTAGTAAACCTTGTAAAACCTGGAGCAGGTCTTGATTATGATTCACTTGAGAAAGGAGACGTTTCAGCATACACAACAGAAAGTGGAGAGGCAAAAGGCATCGACTGGATTGAATTTGTGACTCATATTGTTCCTTCTAATATGGTTGATGCATTTGCAAAAGGCGATATTTTACAAGTTCTTTTCTTCTCTATTCTATTTGGAGTAGGCTTAGCATCACTTGGAGATAAAGGAAAAGGCATTATTGAATCATTAGATAAACTTTCACTCGTATTCTTTAAAATTATCGGTTATGTGATGCGCGCTGCCCCAATTGGAGCGTTTGGAGCTATTGGTTATACAATCGGGAATTTCGGATTAACGTCCCTTCTGCCGCTTGCAAAGCTTATGCTCTCTGTTTACATTACAATGTTCATATTTATCTTTGTTGTTCTTAATATTATTTGTAAGCTGTATGGCTTTAGCTTATGGAACTACTTACGCTTCATTAAAGACGAAATTCTAATCGTGCTTGGTACAAGCTCTTCTGAATCTGTTCTTCCTCGTATGATGAACAAAATGGAGCGCTATGGCTGCTCAAAGTCTGTTGTTGGTCTTGTTATTCCAACAGGATATTCTTTTAACCTTGACGGAACATCAATTTATCTTTCAATGGCCGTTGTCTTTTTAGCGCAAGTGTTTGGCGTTGACTTAACGCTTGGTCAACAGATTATGATTATCCTTGTTCTTATGCTAACGTCAAAAGGCGCTGCAGGAGTAACTGGAAGCGGATTTATCGTGTTGGCCTCAACGCTTGCAGCACTGCAAGTTATCCCACTTGAGGGTCTTGCTCTTCTTCTAGGCGTTGACCGCTTTATGAGTGAAGGACGCGCAATCGTAAACTTAATTGGAAACGGAATTGCAACAATTATCGTAGCGAAAAGTGAAAATGAGTTTGATCGTGAGAAAAACGTTGAAGCCATTAAAGAAATCGGCAATAAAATTAAGCCAGCAAGCTAAAAAAATCCCCGTTGCTCTTAAAAAGCGACGGGGATTTTTTAGCTGCTATAGCTTCCGCTACGATAGCGACCTTTATAATGGCGATGGCCATATTTTGAATGTCCTCTTTTATAATCACTGCTTGAGTACGAACGTCCTCTGTAGCGATCACTGCTTGAATAACGTCGACTTGGTCTACGGTGACGACGATCGCTGCTTGAATAGCGACGGCCGCTTCCCATCATATTTTTCAAAAACTTTTTAAACATACTTTTCCCCCCAATTATATGAGATTGTATACCATCATATGCGAAATTCTCTAAATGAACAAGGGGTTTACACGTTAAGTTTTTGTAAAGATTATTTCAATTTTCTTATAAACAAAAAAATTCAACTTTTTAAGCTCTATGTTTACGAACAAACTGGTGAAAAAATAAGCCAAAGAGCACAAGAATGATGAGAGAACCAAGCGCAACCCGGCTTGCTAGGTTTCCGTAATCCGCTAACAGGAGCGTAATTGTTCCATATAAAAATGGACCAACAACAGACGATACTTTTCCTGAAAAAGCGAAAAGACCAAAAAACTGACCGCGTTTCTCTTGAGGCGTAAGTTCAATAATAAACGTGCGCGTTGTTACCCATAGTGAACCAAGTGACACCCCAAAAAGACTTCCTGCCACCCAAAATAGCGCAGAATTTGTTGCGATAACTGCAAAGGAAAGAGCCACGATTAAAATGATCCCAACCGCTACAATTGACTTCCATGCTCCCCACTTTTTGCAAATAAACCCGAAAATAAATGAACCGATAATACTAGCAACTGTTGAAACAAGATAAAGCAAAATAAATTCTCCTGCTCCAAACCCAACAATTGCAGTGGAGTAGACAGACATCATCGCAACAGCCGTTGCAATCGCATCATTTAAAAAGAAGTACGCAATCATAAAATAAAAGATCGCTTTATAACTTTTCATTTCTTTAAATGTTGCGCTAATATCACGGTAGCCGCTCCAAAATGAAGCCTTTTCTATCTCTTTCTCCACTTCTTTTTCCTTTGTAAAAAAGATAAAAGGAAGAGAAAACAATAAAAATAAGAGCGCTGTCGGAATGAATGCTTCATGATAATTCCCGCTGCTCACAAATGGATAAATCGATAAGCCAACGAGTGTACCAATATAGCCAACAGCAGTTCCAAATCCTGAAACAACCGCCATGTTTTCTTTTGTACTAATATCGGCTAAAATCGGATCGTAAAACACAAGGCTTGAGTTATAAAAGAATTTGGCAATCACAAAACAAATGATTACAAGAATTAATGAAAGCGGCAGTCCCCCAACTGTTCCGCCCCCATCTCCCAGAGCTAAAAATCCCATCATCATCGTAAAAAAGACGGAAATAAGCGTGAATGCCGTCACATACTTTTTCTTTTTGCCCGTTCTATCAATAAGCACGCCGAAAAGGGGGGCAAAAATGACAAGAAAAAAACTAGATACAGCATTTGCATAAGAAATGAACGTGCTTGCAATCTGGTTCATTCGTTCACTGTCTCCGACAACTTCCTGCAGATAAAATGGAAAGAAAATGGTTGTAATATTGGAAGAGAAAATCGTGTTTGCAAAATCGTAAAGCGCCCATGACAAAATCGGCAGCATCATAAAAAGCTTGAAGTTGCTTTTTGGCATCATTTCACTTCGCTTTTTTTCTTCTTGTAGCATACTTCTACCTCTTTCGATTTTTTATAATATATTCGAATTTCTCCCCTTAATTCCCCTTTTAATTCTCATTACTTTGACAATGCTCAACGCAAAAAACTGCTGAGAACATATGCCTCAACAGCCAATAGCTGAAAAAATCCTAATATATGTATTATAGCTTAAATATTCCAAAATGAATATTTAAGTTTCATTTTAGAACATATAGACCTATTTGTTATAAGTCATCTAGTTCTTTAGACTACCCCCTCCAATTATAGGGATAAAGTATAAACAAGTGTTTGTTCTATGGAAAATATGAGAGAGGATAACGTGTGGATTGTTTTTTATAAAAGAGGTGTTGTTCAATAGCTTTTTGTTTCTTATTCCTTTTACATACCGTAACTAGTGTATTTTCATTCAGCTTAACGAAAGCTTCTCCCCTCCTTCTGATGAGAAATAGATATAAACTATACTAGATTACCTTATGCTGTTCACAATCAGCACAGAGCCCTTCAATTGTAAGGCTAAGGTTTAATGGTGTAAAACCGGCAAACATGTCCGCACATTTCGCAAACATTTCTTCTTCTTTACTGCTAAAATCAAGGGTAATGCCGCATCTTATACAAGATATTCCATAGCGATACAATTGCCTCGTTATAATCTCATAGCGGGACTGACCAGCATCTTCTTTAATTTCTCTTACAACGCTAACGTCCTTTAAAAGAGCTAAATTCGTATTAATCGTTTTTTTCGTCACATTCGGAAACTTTACCGCCATATTTTGAAAGAGGCGCTCTGCTGTTATCGGCAGTTTTGTCTGCAACAAATGCCTAATGATGGCTGCTCGCTGAGGCGTTAATTTGACTCCTTTGTCCTTTAGCTTGTTTTTGTAAAAATTCAGTTCTCCGTTCATTTTCCTCATCATCTCCTTTTTTTAGAGGGGCAAGTAAGGAGATCCCTTACTTGCCTCCCTTTCCATTTTTAGTGCATAGACGTTAAGACCCACACACTTCCAGCAACAATAATAATGGCAATGAGACCTGATGCAAACATTTTCCCAATTTGCCAAAGCTTGTGCTCTCCTTCTGAAATATGCATAAACATAAACAACTGAATGGCTGCTTGAATAAACGCAAGCAGGAACACGAGTGCAACAATGGTCTGGATTGATAAATTTGTGTACAACCCAACCCAAACGGCTAGAAACGTTAGTGCAATCGATAATAGAAAACCTAATACGTGTGACCACGGAAAGTGACTATGTTTTTCTGTTTTTTGTTCCATTATTTCACCATCCCTAATAGATAAACGCTCGTGAAAACGAAAATCCATACAAAGTCTAAGAAATGCCAATATAAGCTTGAAACAAATACTTTTTTCGCTGTATGGGGTGTTAACCCTCGCTTCATCACTTCAGCGATGATTAGGATCATCCACGCAATTCCAAGCGTTACGTGAAGCCCATGGGTTCCTGTTAACACATAAAAGGAAGACCAGTAGGCATTTGTCCCAATTGTCGCGCCTTCATGAACAAGATGGATAAACTCCATCACTTCCATGTATAAGAATCCTCCACCAAACAGAAGCGTCACAAGGAGCCAAAGGAGCATTCCCCTCCTATTTCCTTTGCGCATCTCATGAATCGCTAATCCACATGTGAAACTGCTTGTTAATAGAATAAGCGTCATAGCGATTGTATTATTAAGATCAAAAAGCTCGCTAGGCAGGGGGCCTCCTGCTGTTCCACCTTCTAACACAAAATAGGCGGAAAAAATCGTAGCAAAAAGCGCAACTTCTGCTCCTAAAAAGATCCAAAATCCAAATATATTTAATCTCCCAATCCCCGATTTATATTCTAAAGGAACGTTTTCTTCCCCAGCGTTACTAACCTGTGCCATTTTCTCACCCTTCCTTATGGAACGGCTGTTCCGCTTCCGTAATTTCTTCAACACTTACATAGTAGCCTTTATCTTCTTCATAGGAACGAACTGAGCGAACGAGCATACAACCGAGTATTCCCACTGCGCCTAATATCGCCATCCACCATAGTTCAAAAACAAGAGCAAAACCAGCGACAAAGAAAAAGGCACACATAACAGGAGCTGTCCCGGTATTGCTTGGCATATGAATAGGCTCATAGTTTCCTTCTTCTTGTTGTCTCTTTGTTTTCTTTTTCGCTCTTTGCTTCATATCCCAGAACGTATCAATATTTTGGACGTGAGGGATCTTCGCAAAGTTGTAGTGAGGCGGAATAGACGTTGTTGTTGCCCACTCAAGCGTTCTTCCGTCCCATACGTCTCCTTCTGTTTCTCTAATCGCATAGCGGTGACTGTAATAAATGTTGTATACAAACACAACGAATCCAAGTCCCATCGCAGCAGCACCAACGCTTGATGCAACGTTTAGCCCCGTCCAACCATCTTCAGGAGCGTACGTATACACACGACGCGGCATGCCATCAAACCCTAGGATGAACTGTGGAAGGAAACATACGTTAAAGCCGATTGTAAACAGCCAAAACGCCCATTTTCCAATTCTTTCGTTCATTTTGTAGCCAACCATTTTCGGATACCAGTAAATTAGACCAGCAAAACAAGCAAACGCAACGCCGGCAATTAATGTGTAATGGAAATGTGCAACAAGGAAGTACGAGTTATGATACTGAAAATCCGCTGCCGCCATTCCAAGCATAACCCCTGTTACCCCTCCGATTACAAACGTTGGAATAAATGCAAGTGACCAAAGCATTGGTGTTGTAAACTCGATCTTACTTTTATAAAGCGTTCCAAGCCAGTTAAACAGCTTAATTCCGGTTGGAATCGCAATGGCCATCGTTGTAATAGAGAAAATATTGTTAACAGCTGCGCTTCCCCCCATTGTGAAGAAGTGATGCACCCATACAATAAAGCTTAAAAACGAGATGACTACAAGCGAGACAATCATCGTTTTATATCCAAAGAGCGTTTTACGCGCGAACGTTGCAATAATCTCTGAGAAAATCCCGAATGCAGGCAACACAACAATGTATACTTCAGGATGCCCCCACATCCAGAACATGTTTGACCAAAGCATCGGATTTCCGCCGTCTGTTAAAGTGAAAAAGTGCGTACCAAACAGGCGGTCAAACGTCATCAATGCAAGCGTAACCGTTAAAATTGGAAAAGCAAACACGATAATAAATGATGTAATTAATGTTGTCCATGTAAACATCGGCATGCGAAGCAGCGTCATGCCCGGAGCACGCATTTTAATGATCGTTACAACAAAGTTAATTCCCGTTAAAAGGGTACCAATTCCTGAAACTTGCAGACCGAGTAAATAATAGTTAATACCAGGTCCAGGGCTTCCTTCGATTGCTAGCGGCGCATAGTTTGTCCATCCAGCATCAGGAGAACCTCCAAAAACAAAGGAAATGTTAAACAAAATCGCTCCGCTAAAGAAAGACCAGAAGCTTAAGTTATTCAGAAACGGAAAGGCAACGTCTCTTGCCCCAATTTGTAATGGGACCGCAAAGTTCATTAGTCCAAGTAAAAAAGGCATTGCCATAAATAAAATCATAATGGTTCCATGAGTTGTAAAAATCTCGTTGTAATGCTCTGAAGATAAAAACTCATTGTTTGGAACTGTAAGCTGTGCTCTCATTAATAAAGCGTCAACTCCACCGCGGAAAAGCATAAGTAAAGCGGCTAGAATGTACATAATTCCGATTCGTTTATGATCAACGGTTGTGATCCATTCTGTCCAAAGCCACTTCCATTTTTTGAAATATGTAAGAACAAACAAAATCCCAATCGTTGTCAGCAAAATCGAAATGTTCGCTCCGAGAATGAGCGGATCATCAAGAATTAAGTGCTCTTTAATAAAATTAAACATCATATGTTCCTCCTTTCCTAGTGATGAGCGTGCGATCCATGGTTCGAATGCTCATGTGAACCTTCTTCACCTTCATCTATTGGTTCTTCAATAAGTCCGTGATCTGCTCTTACTTTCAACGCATATGTTGAGTTAAGACCATGATCAACGAAATCTAAGTGCGTTGATGAAAAAGTTGTTCGCTCTGCTGTATCAGGAAGCATGAGCTTTTGATACGTTTCCTCAGTTAGCTTTGGAGCCGTTTCTTTTGTTTCCTCCACCCAACTGCTATACTCTTCTTCATTCAGCGCCACAAAGTCGAACTGCTGATGAGCCATTCCCTCTCCCGTAAAGTTCGAGTTTCGGCCTTCATATGTACCAACTTCGTCAGCTTGTAGATAAAGTTCATTGACCATGCCAGGCATTCCGTACACTTGCCCACCAATTTGCGGCACCCAGAAAGAAGCCATTGAATCAGCTGCCGTTATTTTGAATAAAACCGGATGATTTTCAGGTACGTTTACGTAATTGATTGTTTCAATTTCTTCTTCTGGATAGCTAAAAATCCACTTCCAGTCAACGGCCGTTGCATGGATAACAATCGGCTCTTTATGCGCTGTAGATTTCGGCGCTTCTTTTAAATCATAAAGAGCTTTCGCGTTTGGAATCGAAAGAGCAATAACAATTAAAAGAGGAATAAGGGTCCAAATGATTTCAAGCTTCGTGCTGCCGTGCAAATTTGGATCATAATCGCGGTCATTGAAGTTTTTTCGATTACGATATTTTATAATCACAAACGTAAATACAGCAAAAATGATGACAACAATAGCAAGCATAAAATAAAGGGAAAAGATAATAAGATCTTTTTGAATCTCCCCAACCGGTCCCTTAGGATCTAACACGATAAGATCACTGCGAACTCCAAGTACAGTAATAATAACGAGTGAGATTAAACTACTTATTACAATCAACCATGCTTTACGATTTTTGAACATGGAATTTCACCTTCCTTTCTAATGTCTCGAATGAAACAAGCTCGGATTCCATCAAATTGTATAAAAAAAGAAAACTAAGTGATAGCGATTAACAGGCCTTTTTTCACTTTTCAATAATTCGACAAACTTCATTCATAAATCGGTAACAACTCTGGATTTAACCCCCATTTAAATCCCTCTAGAGGGGGATTTAATTTTCATCTCCGCTCTTAAAAACACCTATAAAATGAACTATAAATTTAATTTATCTTTCACTTTATAAATTAAAAAAATTAAGCTTTTTCCATCAAAAAAGATGCCTTTTAAAAAGGCATCTTTTTGGTTTCCTTCCATTCTTTTAAACTCATCATTTTAAAGTTCTCTTTTACGTTATGACTCAGTGGTGAAATCAACTCAATTGAATTTCCATCAGGGTCACTAAAATAAAGAGCAGCATGTGCTTGCGGACTATTTGGTAAAACGAGCGGCTGTCTGTCCTCCCCAAATCCAAATGCCGTTCTTACTTGGATTCCCCTCTCTTTCAGCCAATCTTTAGCGGAATCCATATCTTCCCCCTCAATGTGAAGAGCAATGTGGCGAACGGAAGCATGATACGGAATATGAACTTGCTCAGTTTCCCAAAGTCCAAGCCAGCTCTCTCCTTTTTTAATCCAAAAGAAGGCTAGTTTCTCTTCACGAAAAGCAATCTCTAAATCTAGCTTTTGATAAAACTCAATTGATTTTTCAAGATTTGAAACAGGCAAATGTGCTTCATACAATCCTTTAATCATTTAAAACCCCTCCCTTTTATAAAATAGACAGCAAGATTAGCTATACTTAGCACAGAGATGATTAAGAAAAGAAAGAATCTCCTCCACCGTTTAGCTCATCAGCCAATACGCCCATTCTGTACAAGAGAAAAGCGGATATTGTAATAGAGAGAACGGAAAAAACGGCAACTAAAAAGCCGCTAACGCTTAATCACAATAAGAAAAAAGAGCGCTCCAACTAGCGCAACGATGAGAAAAAGCAACAGGGGGAAAGAGCGTAATTGTTTCAAATTCAGCTATCAAACAGCACCTCGCTTTTTCAATATGTTAATACAAATTGAAAATTATTACTTTTAAAGAGCTCAAAAAAAAGACCTCCAGCAAAACTAGAGGCTTATCGTGCTAATCCATATCTTTTTCTTTCCTTGAACGCACAGGAAAGAATATTGTCTATTTTAAATGTTCGCTTTTCATGGCGAAGCAAACACCAAGCTTTTACTTTTGTTGCGTTGATTTCATATACAATGATGGAGCGCTGTGTAATTGAGCCGTTATCCGCCATATAAATAATCTCGAGCGGTTTCTTCGACTCTGAACTTTGTTGTAATAATCGTAGCATAACGATTCAACTCCTTATGCTTTAATTATAACGAACAAATGTTCCCCACTCAATAAAAAACTCTTTTACGTTAAAGGAAAAAAAGACCTGTTTTCTTTTAGATTATGTCTTCACCCTCATTACCGAGCTTTATAACAAAAGGGAAAAGTAAGAAGAAGAAAATCACCAACATATCTGTTAAAAATAAATACTTAGATGTCTTTTTAAAGGAAATATACTGTTCTCTTCCACAATATTTACACGCTCTTCCTTTGTTTTGAAGTCCAAGTTTCCATACGTCTTTTGCACTCCACTTCCTGCCACAGTTTGCACAATGAGCCAACATTCTCTCCCCTTTTTACGAATAACTTCCTGATCTCTCTTCTAGCTTTTTTACTCTTCTTTTTAACTTTTTACTTTCGCTTGTAGCTCGTATACGAGTACGAATGCTTCGATAGCCAAAATCCCTCCTACCCTCATTTTTCTCCTACAATTATTTACGAATGAAAACAGTGAAAGTTCCTATTGTTCTCTTTCCCAGCCCTCTCTCCATATATGTTATAATATGCTAAAAATCTTAACTGAAAGAAGGGTGACAACATTGGACTTATTATCTTTACTTTCATTTCTAGGCGTTGCTGTGCTTCTTACCCTTATGCCTGGGCCTGATAACTTATTTGTGCTTGCTCAAAGCATTGCCAAAGGAAAAAATGCCGGCATTTTTACAACACTTGGTCTTTGCACAGGACTGCTCGTTCATATTACGGCTGCAACGATTGGACTTTCAGCGCTTGTCTATCAATCTTCTCTTGCTTTTTCAATTGTAAAATACGCAGGATCCGCTTATTTGCTTTATCTAGCTTATAAATCGTTCCGTGACAAAAGTACGCATGTGACAATGAATAATGAGGATTCATTAGAAAGTAAATCGCTCTACAAAAAAGGCATTATTATGAACGTTTTGAATCCCAAAGTGTCGCTGTTCTTCTTAGCACTTTTCCCACAGTTCATTAACTACGATAGTTCTGTTACACTGCAAATGCTCCTGTACGGATTTACGTTTTTAGTTCAAGCGTTCGTTATTTTTGCGCTTGTTAGCTTTTTTGCTGAAGGAGTTGGACGCTTTTTACGTAAAAGCCCCAAAATTTCTCGAAAAATTAATGCTTTGCAAGGCTCTTTGTTTACAATCATTGGAGTGAAAATAGCATTTACTGAGAAATAATATCTCATTAAAAAGCGCTGTTCGTTTGTATGAACGGCGCTTTTTATAATCAGCAGCATGCTATTATTTCATCTTATTTAATAGATCAATAGTGATAATTCCCCTCGTATTTTTCTTATCGTTAATAATAAGTGATGCATGATTTTCATCTTGCCAATAGATGCTAAAAGTCTCTGGCTTTAAGGTCTTTCCTTCGTTAACTATGTTTATACGAAATGAATAGCGAGGACTCCCTTCTTTCTCATAGTAAACTTTAATATTTTGCTCACCAAAGATAGAGAGTAGTTTTCCTTCTTGCACAATTTCCACCTTGCTCATAATCAGAAGAGATTGACTTATAAGAACCGATTTTTCTTTCATATAACGAGGATACACAAATGCAATAAAGGGAATTGAAAGAACGAGGACAATCGTCAGCGTAACTGTAAGGATTTTGTCTCTCTTTCCTTTTTTGATGGCTCGCTCAAGAGATAAGTCTTCTTTTTTAAGAAAATCGAATTCTTTCTTTTCCCTACTTCTTCTATGTAAAAAAGCACACCACCAATATATTAAATAGAGATAGCCTATTAAAAGAAAAGCAGAGGCGAAAGAACCCTCATACAAGCTTTCAATGAGGTTTTCTATATTTTGTCCATTTCTATTCATATGGTAGAGTAGAAAAACAGCGATGATAAGAGCGATAAATGAGCGTTTCCTACTTTTTCTTCTAACAAAACTTACGATAACACCCAAAAGCGTAAGAAACGGTAAGTAGGTTGTAAGCCAGATAAAGAGTATCCAAAAAAAGTGAATATAGGTCATGATATGTCCCTTCTGTTAAACGATGTAAATAGACACGAGTTCATTCTTATCTTGCCACACGTTATTCTTATAAAACAAGGCGTGAATTTCATATGAAATTCACGCCTTAGTTCTATCCAAATGAACGAAGTGTAAGCTGAGCGATCAAATATAGCATTTCTTGCTGTGACACATCACCATTTTCAAGCTTTTCTTCCCATACTTCTGGCTTTTGAAGCGGTAGGTTAGCTTTTACTTGTTGGAATGTTGTATATAAGTTTTGAATTTGATAGTCTTGGAAATCTCCTGCTCTTTTTGCCATGACCATTGCATCTTGACGTTTTGCCTCATCTTGTGGACGTGCTCCGTTGGTAATTCCACGTTCAATCGCTTCATTCACTTCTTCTCGTGCAGCAGGTTCTGCTGGTAACTTACTTTTATCCACTTTTGGTTCCTCCTTTGCCGGGTCTTGTGCTGGCGGTGTTGTTGGTTTTGGCGCTGGTTTCGGTGCCGGGGTTGGCGTTGGTTTTTGAGAAGCTTTATATTCTTCATCAAGTTTGGCTAATGTAAGTGCTCCTGCAATGCCGTCAGCTGTTAAACCGTATTTTTTTTGAAATGCTTTTACCGCTTGTTCCGTTCCTGCTCCATAGTCTCCGTCAATCCCACCTGAACCAACACTAAATCCAAGTGCCTGCAGTTTTCCTTGCAGCCCTTTTACGAGCGTGCCGCTATCTCCCCTTTCAAGATAGTTTTTCGGAAGTGGTTGTGAAGGAGCAACAGCTCCACCTGATGGAGGTCTTCTTCCTGCTTGAAGCTGTGAAAGTGTTAGTCCAAATGTATACTGAAAGTGTGGAAGATCTTTAAAAGATCGCCATGCTCCTCCCCATTCAAGTCCAAGCTGCTGGCCTAATTTTCCAACTCTATTGTAATTATTTCCTGTCCATACCGCGTTTTGGTTATCATCAAAAATAGCAATATCAAACGCTAATCCATAGTTATGGATCGACTGACCTCCTCTTGCATTTGTGACGATTTTCCCTGGCTTTGTCCGTCCTTGTTCGTATAGGGCATTTTGTTCTGCAAAAGTACGAAGTCCTTGTGTAACAGCAATATTAATTCCGTTTCTATATGCAAGTTTAATAAGCTCAATGGCTTTTGCTGCCACTGTAGCATTTACCCCTACTAGCCGCTTTTCCGAGCGCTCTAGCAGATATTCCAAAGTAGTGGCTGGCATATGATTCACTCCCTAGTTGTTTGACAATGTTGCCTTCTCTCTTTCACACTTACAAAGAAAGAAGAAAATAGAGCTCTCTATAGCTCAATTCTAGTGTCTACTACTACATCCTATTCAAATATGAGAGAGTCGTGTTACCTAATTATGGAATTGGATTCTATAAGAAGGAAGAAAATACTATAGGGATAAAAGATTTATAGGCTATAAATAAAAATCCCTTTGAAATTTGTCGAAAAAGAAGTCTTTAGAATGAGGAAAGTGGATATTTGTAAGGAAATTGTAAAGATGATACGCTATAATAGGTTTAATGAAAGGAGGATGACACAATATTTATCAAATGGTTGGGAAATCACAAAGATATAGCTAAATACGATTTCTCACTATATACCATACATACCTTTACAACTACATAATATGAGAGCTCTTCACATCTAATAGATTTACAGACCTTAAAATTTTAGACTATTCAAAATTATTATTCCTTTTACTTAAAATGAAATATTATATCTAAAAATTTAAAAATTGTCATCTTTCAATATCAATTATGATAATGGTATAATATTTTATTGCAGCCATTGATAACTTAATGAGAAAATGGGTGAAATGCACACAAAAAAGCCAGTAAAAAGGAATTAAATGAATGTGATGAAGATTACGGCGTGCTGACATGATCAATTTTACGGTCAAACGCGATGATGTTACGAGAAAGAGGGGAAACAAATGCAAGAACAGAAACTGGCGAGAGGTTTAAAAAACCGACACGTACAATTAATAGCAATTGGTGGAGCAATTGGAACAGGTCTTTTCCTTGGAGCTGGAAAGTCCATTCACCTTGCAGGCCCATCAATTTTATTTGCTTATATTATTACAGGAATGATCTGCTTTTTAATTATGCGCTCGCTTGGAGAATTACTCCTAACAAATTTAGAGTATCATTCTTTTGTTGATTTTGTACAAGACTATTTAGGAAATATGGCTGCCTTTATTACCGGTTGGACCTACTGGTTTTGCTGGATTTCCATTGCAATGGCAGACTTAACCGCAATTGGCCTTTATACACAATATTGGTTCCCGAGCGTTCCGCAATGGGTTCCAGGATTGATTGCGCTTGTAATTTTATTAATTATGAACCTTGCCACTGTCAAACTTTTTGGTGAGATGGAGTTTTGGTTTGCTTTAATTAAAGTTATCGCAATTTTAGCTCTTATTGTGATTGGTATTTTCATGATTTTAAAAGGCTTCTCTACCGACTCAGGACCAGCTACATTTGCAAACTTATGGAACCATGGCGGCATGTTCCCTAATGGAATGAACGGCTTTATTCTTTCGTTCCAAATGGTTGTCTTCGCCTTCGTTGGAATTGAGCTTGTTGGTCTTACAGCAGGTGAAACAGAAAACCCAGAAAAAGTTCTTCCAAAAGCAATTAATAATATCCCGCTTCGTATATTAATTTTCTATATTGGAGCACTTATTGTGATTATGAGTATTTATCCATGGAATGCTATTAATCCAGCGGAAAGTCCGTTCGTACAAGTTTTCGTTGCGGTTGGAATTGTAGCCGCTGCAACCATTATTAACTTTGTTGTGTTAACATCTGCTGCTTCTGCATGTAACAGTGCTATCTTCAGTACAAGCCGTATGATGTACTCACTCGCTAAAGATAAAAACGCACCAGAAGCGTTAGCAAAACTTACAGCTAATAAAGTACCTTCAAATGCGCTGTTTTTCTCAGCTGTTGTTGTTTTAATTGGCGTTGTTTTGAACTATACAATGCCTGAAGGCGTCTTTACGCTTATTACAAGTATTTCAACTGTTTGCTTTATTTTCATTTGGGGAATCACGGTTATTTGTCATTTGAAATATCGCAAAACAAGACCCGATTTAGCGAAAGTGAATAAGTTTAAGCTTCCGCTTTATCCATTTTCCAACTATCTAATTCTTGCTTTTCTTGCCTTTATTATTGTCGTATTGGCACTTGCAGAGGATACACGAGTTTCGCTATTTGTTACACCTGTTTGGTTTATTTTGCTTATTGTAATTTATAAAGTTCAAGCAGGGAAAATAAAAAAAGATGTAGCATCGAAAAAATAAAAGAAAAAGGCGTAACCTACCAGAGGAGGTTACGCCTTTTTCTTTTACATCACCCGCTTAAACATTTTCTCCATCTCATATGTTGAATAATGAACGATAATTGGACGACCGTGCGGACATGTGAATGGATCACTTGATGCCCTTAAAGACTGTAAGAGCGCAAAAATTTCATCATGACGAAGATGATGGTTTGCTTTAATAGAGCCTTTACAGCTCATCATAATGGCTGCTTCTTCACGTAGCTTGATGATATCCACTTTTCGCATTGAAAGCACTTGTTCAATCATTTCTTCAATGGTTTCTTTTTCTTCTCCTTTTGGAAACCATTGCGGATGTGAGCGAACGATAAAGCTGTTGTGACCAAACGACTCAATAAAAACGCCAACGCTAGCTAGCGCTTCCCGGTGTTCCTCAATTACAATAGCTTCATTTGCTGAATACTCAAGCGTAATCGGAACAAGCATTTCCTGTACTTCTGGCTCTACTTCACCAAGCTTGTCACGAAAGTATTCGTATTTGATTCGCTCTTGTGCCGCATGCTGGTCAATAATATAAAGACCGTTCTCATTTTGGGCTAAAATGTACGTTCCATGCATTTGACCAATTGGATAAAGCGTGGGAACACGAGAAGAGGATTCTTCTTCCTCTGCGCTTTCTTCCTCTACACGCTCTTTTTCAACAAGGAGATTCTCTTGCTGTGGCTTGAGTGCTTCATTAAACTTTCTTTCTTCTTCCTGTTCAAGCTCATTTAACCATGCTAAATCCTCTTTTACAGACTCTTCAGCTGGAGGCGGCTCTGGGGCTCTTTCATACATTACTACCCTCTCTTCTTTTACAGAAGGCGACTCATTGTAGTCAAATGACATAACGCTTTGCTCACTTTGCGGTTTTGCTTTTGTAACAGGCGCTTTTGTGGCCACTTCTGGGATAAGCTGCTCTTTTTTAAATACTTTTTTAATGCTTCCCTCAACAAGAGAAAATAGCTCGTCTTCTTTACTTAACCGAACTTCAAGCTTTGTTGGGTGTACGTTAACATCGACTAGAAGCGGGTCCATTTTAATATTTAAAAATACGATTGGATAGCGGCCAATTGGCAAAAGCGTATGATATCCAGCCGTTATGGCTTTTAACAAGCCAAAGTTTTTAATATGCCGGCCGTTAATAACCGTCGACATATAGGCTCTTGAAGCCCTTGTCACTTCAGGAAGTGCAATATAGCCGTCAACTTCATAATCAAGTGAAGAAGCTTTAATCGGAATCATGTTTTTGGCAATTCGGATTCCGTAAATCGAAGCAAGCACTTGACGCACGTCTCCATTTCCATTTGTATGAAGCAGTTTACGATCATGATGCAGGAGCTTAAATGAAATGTGTGGATTCGCAAGAGCAAGACGGTTCATAATATCTGTAATATTGCCAAGCTCTGTGTTAATGGTTTTCATATATTTTAAACGTGCTGGCGTATTAAAAAAGAGATTTGTAATGGTAATATCTGTTCCTTTGCGACTTGAGTAGAGCTCATGTGTCACAACTTCCCCACCTCTTAAATAAAGGTGAGTACCAGCATCATCTCCACAGCTTGTTTTTAAATCTACTTCTGAAACAGAAGCAATACTTGGTAATGCTTCACCGCGGAAGCCGAGCGTTCTAATCCGAAAAAGATCTCCTTCATTTTTAATTTTGCTTGTTGCATGACGTCGAAAAGCGGTTAAGCAATCTTCATTTTCAATGCCATCTCCGTTATCGACAATCCGAATTTTCGTTAATCCTGCTTCAACAAGCTCCACTTCAATGACGGTGCTGTTAGCATCAATCGCATTTTCCACAAGCTCTTTTACAACCGATGCTGGCCGTTCGACAACTTCTCCTGCAGCAATTTTATTTGATAGCTCATCAGAGAGCTGTACAATTCGTGCCATCTTTCTCCCTCCTATATAGAAAAAGAGAGGAAAAGCCCTCTCTTATTTTTTCTTCAGCTGCTTTTGCAGACTATATACCGTATTTAGCGCCTGAAGTGGCGTCATTTCTAGAATATCAAGGTCTTTTAGCTTTCTCAAAATATCTTGCTCTTTTTTCGAAAGTTTTTCTTCTGGTACACTTGCTTTTTCTTCTTGGAAGAATGAAAGCTGTGACGCTTCTTCTTTAATTTCTTCTTGAACTTCTTCTACTTCTTCCCTTGCTGCACTCACTTCTTTATGGGCAAGTTGTGTATCTTCTATGCTTTTTACAGGTGCTTTTGGAACTTCAAAGCTGCCTTCTTCAAGATCTTTTAAAATAACTCGAGCTCTGTCTAATAATGGGCCTGGAAGTTCAGCAAGCTCTGCAACATGGATACCATAGCTTTGATCAGCAGCTCCGTCTTTGATTTTATGAAGGAAAACAACTTTTCCATCCTTTTCAATTGCGCTTACATGTACATTATAAAGCTTTTTCAGCTCGTCTTCTAGAACTGTAAGCTCGTGGTAGTGTGTTGAAAACAGCGTTGTTGCCCCAATATATTCGTGAATATATTCAACAATTGCTTGAGCGAGTGCCATTCCGTCATATGTAGACGTTCCGCGACCAATTTCATCAAGTAAAATCAAGCTGTTTTGTGTTGCATTTACGAGCGCATTGCGAGCTTCCAGCATCTCTACCATAAATGTACTTTGACCTGAAATTAAGTCATCTGCTGCTCCAATTCTTGTGAACACTTGGTCAAAGATTGGTAATACTGCTCTATCTGCTGGTACAAAGCAGCCAATTTGAGCCAAAATAGATGTTAACGCAATTTGACGCATATACGTACTTTTACCAGACATGTTTGGTCCTGTAATAAGTAAAATAGAGCGGTCATCAGACATATTGCAGCTGTTTGGCACATATTCTTGAGAGTTCATCACTTTCTCGACAACAGGGTGGCGACCATTTTCAAGCTCTAATGATTGCGACTCAGAAAATGACGGCTGTACATAATGACGTTCTTCACTCACTTTCGCAAAGGCTTGTAAAACATCAAGTTCGCTCAACGCTTTCGCAAGCTTTTGCAAACGTGGAATATATTCTTTTACACGTTCGCGAATTTCAAGAAACAGCGTATATTCTAGTTCAACGCTCTTCTCCTGCGCTTCTAGAATTAATGTTTCTTTCTCTTTTAGTTCAGGCGTAATAAAACGCTCCGCGTTTGTTAAGGTTTGTTTGCGCTCGTACTGCCCTTCTTTTAAAAGATGCAGATTTGCGCGAGTTACTTCAATATAATAACCAAAAACGCGGTTATAGCCGATTTTTAGCGATTTGATGCCTGTTTTTTCACGCTCTCTTCGTTCAAGCGCTGCAATCCATGACTTTCCGTTTTTGCTTGCATCTCGGTATTGATCAAGATCAGCGTTATAACCGTCAGAAATAATATCTCCGTCTTTAATGGAAAGAGGCGGTTGCTCGACAATGCTTTCTTCGAGCAAAGAAGCTAAATCTTCACAGCGATCTAAGCCATTTAACAGCTCTTCTGCATATGGCTGATCAAGCCGTTTTATCACTTCTTCAATGGCTGGAACGTTGTTTAACGATTTTTTTAGCTGCACAAGGTCCCGAGCATTAACATTTCCAAAGGCAACTCGTCCTGCTAAACGCTCAAGATCGTAAACGTCTTTTAGCAAGTCACGAAGTTCTTCTTTTTCGAAAAACTGTTCCATAAGCGTTGCAACCATTGTATGACGGCGCTCAATGTCTGCCTTTTTTAGAAGCGGTCTGTCGATCCACTGTTTTAATAAGCGCCCTCCCATTGCTGTTACTGTTTCATCTAAAAGCCATAGAAGTGAACCTTTCTTACCTTTAGAACGAATCGTCTCTGTTAGCTCTAAATTGCGCTTAGAGTAAAAGTCAATTTTCATAAACTGATCAATTTGGTAAAAGAGTGGACGCTGTAAGTGATCAAGTGATCTATTTTGTGTTTTACGCAAGTAGTGGAAAAGACGTGCGCTCGTTTTTACAAGCTTGTCTTGTTGAAGGTGTGATGTTAGTTTCTCAATTTCTTCGTCTGATTCGGTTTCTTCCGAGTAAGAAATCGTCATTGTCATACTTTCTTTCAGACGTGCTAAAACACTGCCTGAAAAGTTTTCAGACACGACAATTTCACGAACCATTCTCGTATAAAGTTCCCCAACAACCGCATCAATATCTTTTGCTAAAAGAGTGACATAGCTTTCACCTGTTGATAAATCTGCAAATGAAAGGCCAAACGTCCCATCCTCAAATTCTGTTAAACTGCCAATATAATTGTTTTCTTTCTCACGCAACCCGCTCTCATTCATAAGCGTTCCTGGTGAAATTACTTGCACAACTTCTCGTTTTACAACGCCCTTAGCTGTTTTAGGATCTTCCACTTGTTCACAAATAGCTACTTTATAGCCTTTTTCGATAAGTCTTTCAATATAGCCGTTTGCAGAATGATATGGAATGCCACACATTGGAATGCGTTCACTTCCGCCTCCATCGCGGCTTGTTAACGTAATTTCAAGTTCACGAGACGCAGTGAGCGCGTCATTGAAGAACATTTCATAAAAGTCTCCAAGGCGAAAAAATAAAAAGGCATCTTCATGCTCTGCCTTGATTTTTAAATATTGCTGTATCATTGGCGTATACCCTGCCATTATTATCCCCACATTTCATCTCTTCATTTATTATTATCAAGCCGTATTATAACATAAAACGCTGAACTTTTTAAAAAGGTATAAACTCCCTAGAATCTATAGAAAGAGACATAACGTTACTTTGTCCTTGCATACAATCTCATATAGCGCTTTTTTGTTTTTTTCTGAAAAAAGTTAGCAAAAGCGCCTCATACAGAGCATAAGCTAGAATGAAAATAGTTGAGGAGGGTTCGCTGAATATGGCAAACTATAGAGAGATTATTACAAAAGCTGTTACAGGCAAAGGCCGAAAGTTTACGCAGTCATCTCATACGTTAACACCACCGAATAAACCAACAAGTATTCTCGGTTGCTGGGTTATCAACCATCAATATAAAGCGAGAAAACGTGGAAACCTTGTAGAAGTTGATGGAACGTATGATATTAACACATGGTATTCTTATGATGATAATACAAAAACAGAAGTTGTGACAGAGGAAACATCGTATAAAGATACAATTCGTCTTCGCTACCGAGATGCCGAACAAATTAATGATGAAGAGTGCGATGTAATTGTGCGCGTACTTCAGCAGCCAAACTGCCTTGAAGCAACAATCTCACCAAAAGGCCATAAAGTGCTTGTCCAAGTGGAAAGAGAGCTGTTAGCTGAAGTTGTTGGAGAAACAAAGCTCGTTGTTGCCGTGAATCCGGACGGCCTTGAAGATGACGACTTTGATTTAGATGTTGATGATGAAGAGTTTGAAGATTTAGATCCAGATTTCATCCTAGGTGATGAAGAATAAAAGGCAATAAAAGAGCCCGCACATTGCGAGCTCTTTTTTTATTAAGGAAACATTTTTAGCTCCTTAAACAGAAGACATCCGAACAAAGTCGTCCAAAAAGGAAAAATGATGTTTTAGATTATTTACATACAGTCTCTTTGTCTTTCGCTAGTTATTTTTCCTCGTCCATTGATGAATAAAATGAACCATTTTATTTACAGATGGCGTTTGTGCCCCCCTCTTTGTATTCAGTAAAACTCCAATTTGTCTAAAAACCTGGGTTTCTAACGGTTTAATGGCTATATCTGTAGAACACCTTCTTAATAGTAATTTTGGAAGTAAACTGATTCCTAAATTACTACGTACCATTGAAATGATAGTTTCATCTCCCCTAATTTGATAAGCAACATTAGGGTTGATTTGTGCCTTTTTAAATATATTATGTACTTCAAAGAGGGAATCTGAATAAGGAAGAATAAATTCTACAGATTCTATTGCTTCTAGAGAAATGAAGTCCCTTTTCACTAATTCGTGTTGTGCGTTCATAATGACCATAATAGGATCTTCAAATAAAGCTTGAAACTCCCATTTATGATTATGAACCGTACCAATTCCAAAATCGATTTGATCTTCTTCTAACCAGTGATCTAGTTCAGATGCATTACCTTCATAAACTTGAATCTCTATAAATGGATATTGCCTTTTAAATTCCTTCAATATGTTAGGCAACCAGTTTGTAGTGATGCTTGTATAGGCTCCTATACGAATTTTCCCTGTTTCTAATCCATTGATTCCGTTCACCGTTTCTGATAAATTCTTATAGCCTCTCTGAATCTCTCGCATTCCATGTAGTACAGCTAATCCATTTTTAGTAGGTTTAACGCCATTTTTTTGTCTTAACAGTAAAGGAAAACCGTATTCTTCCTCTAAACTATTAATCATTTGACTAATGTTAGGTTGTGTATAGTTCAATTTCTCTGCTGCTTTTGTTAAACTTCCCGTCTCAACGACTGTAATATAAGCAAGATACTTTTTTAGGCTCATTACTCCTTCTCCATATCATAATTTTTTCTTATATTTATTATCACATATATTTAGTTTACTTATATCTCATAAGAAAATAAAATGAAAAACGAACATAATTCAAAACGGACAGATTACTCAATTGACGTATGAATGGTAAGGAGAGAATATAATGGGGTATATTTTACAATTTCTTTTAGGTGGAACAATTATGGTCTGTGCCTCCCTTTTAAGCAAATCCAAATATTTATTTTTGTCAGGGATTATCACATTACTGCCTATCATGACATTAGTTAATATTCATTTACAAATGAAAAATATGAATATCATGAATTTTAGAATCACACAAAAAAATGCCATCTTTGGCTCCTTTGGTGCGGTTATATTAATTAGCGTAATTTTTATCTTAACACATTGGATTAAGCCTACATATGCGGTAATAGGGGCATTTATTATCTACATTTTATACATGCTTGGATGTAAGTATTTTCTCTCCTAGTAGAAGCTACATCCCTACAATTTTTTATCCCTGTTCTATAGACACCTAGAAGTTGTGAAATATAACTTAAAATGTTTAGTGACAAATTCAAGCTTCAGTTGCTTCTATAGTCCTCATCTCTGTTCCGCTCATCGGTTTATTTTTTGATTACTGACCACTTAGTAAGAACATAACGACGAAACACCGAAAAGGCAAAAAAGAAATGACCTGTATAAAATAATCGCAGTCATTTCTTTTTTCCTTAAATACAACTTAATAATTTCCTAAATATGTATTTGTAGTATAATATTTATATTCTATCATTTAGGAAGTGATTTTTTTGTTTATTGCTATCGTTTTAGCTATTCTTTTCTCCGTTCTTTCCTTTATAAATGCGAATAAGCTCATTAGTCTAAAAGATGATGTACCCCTAAAAGGTTTAGCCTTTCAAACGAAGATATTAATGATAACACCCATTGTTGCTCTTATTATTCTTTCCGCTGTAATTTTTAACTTTCACTCTTTATATAGAGAAAGAATTCCTCACGCACTCCTTGTATTGAGTATGTGGATGTTAATGACTAATGCCCTTTTTATTTATAGAAATATAAAAGGTAAAAACTTAAATTTAATGACAACGGTCATATTAGGGGCTATGAGCTTTTTCGCGGCCATCTACCTTACTCCTTTAGATCGCTATGATATATTGTTTAACAGTCATTATTATATAATTCCATCAGCTATTAGTGTAGTATTTATAGCTATTACATATTTAAATTTGATAAGAATCAGAAAAGTATATTTACCAAGGAAAATATAGGTATCATTAAAGGAAGCTCTCCTCATCAAAGGAGAGCTTTTTGCATAATTTTCATTTCTAACTGTGGATCGCCTGGTATTTATCCAGAAAGTCAAATCACCTTAATTTGTGCTTAATTTCTCTGCTACTGCTTTTTCTGAAGGATTATTAGATTCTACTTCAGAGGCCTGTTTCACTTTTTTAATAAAGAAGGACATTAGCAGGCCAATAATACCAATCCCAATAATCACAAGATAAGCGTCATTCACCCCTTGGATAGAAGCTTCTGTAATAAGCTCTTTTTGAGACAAACCTTTTGTAACAAGTGTAGGCATCATATCCTGTAGATGTGACTCTGTACGGGTTGTCATCACTGTTACAAGAAGTGAAGTGCCGACAGCACCGGCAACTTGACGAATTGTATTACTTATTGCTGTTCCATGAGCATTTAATTGTTGTGGAAGCTGATTTAAGCCTGCAGTTTGTATCGGCATCATCATTAAGGCCATTCCAATGCGTCGTCCTGTTGACATGAGAATCAAATAGGTATAACTAGTTGAATCCGTTAAGTTGATAAAACCAAGAGTTGTCACAATAGTTACAATCATGCCAATAATAGCTAACCATTTCGCACCAAAGCGATCGAACAGCTTTCCAGTCACTGGCATAAGGAAGCCCATGACAAGAGCACCTGGAAGAAGAAGAAGACCAGACTCCACAGCTGTGTAACCACGCATATCCTGTAGATATAATGGCAGTAACATCATATCTGCATACATAATCATCGTAACTGCAATATTAATGATAGTTGTTAAGGAGAACATATTGTATTTAAACACACGTAAATCAAGCAATGGATTTTGAGATCTTAATTCTTTCCATGAAAAGAGGAAAAGAGACAAAATTCCGACAGCTATTGTGCTTAGCACTTCTATATGTGACCATCCAAGACTTCCAGCTTGGCTAAATCCATAAAGTAAGGCCCCAAAACCTATCGTAGAAAGGGCAACACTTAAGATATCAAATTTTGTTTTAATTCGATCAGATACATTACGGAGATAAATGAATCCTAATACAATAACAACAAGGGCAAACGGAATCATTCCATAAAACATTGTTTCCCATTTGTAGTTTTCAATAATATATCCGGCAATTGTTGGTCCAATTGCTGGGGCGAAAATAACAGCAAGACCGACCATTCCCATGGCCGCTCCTCTCTTTTCACGAGGGAAGATCGTCAAAATAACATGTGTAAGCAATGGCATAATAATCCCCGCACCTGCTGCTTGAATCATACGTCCAGTTAACAAGACAGAAAATCCTGATGCTACAGCTGAAACAATTGTCCCTGCTAAAAAGATGAACATGGAAGCTTGAAAAAGTTCGCGTGTTGTAAAACGTTGCATTAAGTAGGCAGTAATCGGAATTAAGACACCATTTACTAACATATAACCCGTCGTTAACCACTGAGCTGTTGTAGCTGAAATGTTGAATTCAACCATTAGTTCAGGAGTAGCGACGCTCATGAGTGTTTGGTTTAAGGTAGCAAGAAAAGCACCTAAAACCATAATAAACATAATCGGTCCTTTTTTTATCGAATTGGAAACTGTTTTCGTTTGATTATTCAATCCTATCTTATCCTTTCTCATTTTAAAGTAGACTTTTTTTACAAAGTGTTGAATAATTTACACTGTATAAATTACATTATGAAAAGTAATTATGACAACAGACAATTTTTCAAGAACTGTATATTAGTTATCAGTTCTTTCACTTTGTGTTAATAAACTCAAGAATAATAGACAGAACCTAGCAAAATGTAAATTCCATTTAATAAGAGAAAGGTGATTATTGATGAAAGACCATGCAAAAACCCGGATAGATCCACGAGTTATTCGTACACGTCAATTAATAAAGGATGCTTTAATTGATCTTCTACAAGAGATGGAAGTTCGCAAAATTAGCGTAAATCGACTTGCAGAACGCGCAACAATTAATCGTGTTACGTTTTATCTCCATTACCGTGATATTCAAGATATGTTAGAGAAGATGGCACAGGAAATGGTAGAAGATATTGAGGAAATCATGATGAGCACTGAAAGCTCCCAAGATGACTCTAAAGAAATAGAAGAGTTGAAGCTCCTCGACCTACTAGAGTATATTGCTGACAATGCTAAATTTTATAAAGTTGTTCTTGGTTCTAGACGAACCCCAATTTTTACGGAGCGTTTGTTAAATACCCTTTCAGATATCATCACAAAGCGAACGGAAAGTGCTTCCTTTCTTGCTACGAAAGACATTCCTGTAGATATTGCGATTTGGTACAGTTCTTCAGCTCTAATTGGAACGATTGTAAAATGGTTGCATCGAGATATGCCTTATACACCGCAGTTTCTTGCCAAAAAGTTGTATATGCTTTTTAAATTAAGAATGGAAGAGATTTGATTGAAAGTTGGTGAGGCAACAAGAGCATTAAAAATCAACCATAATATGAATTTAGATATAAAAAAAAGAGTTCGTGCACTTAAGTGCACGAACTCTTTTTCACTGTACTTTGAAACTTCACTTCCCTGCCATTTCAGAAGCAAGGTTTCTCATTATGAAGATTTGTCATGAAGCTTACGCTGACCAGTTTCACTATGTCCTGTTGGCTTAATAATTAAGCAGATAATGAAAGCAATAAGGGCTGCAACACCTAGAGGAATCACAAAGTATAAATAAGTTCCTCCTCCTTGACTTAATGTCTCATTGTTTGAATAAAAGCGAATCGTAATAATAGCGGAGCCTATCAGGCAAACCCCTGGTAAAAGCAAGCGTGAAAAGAACATTTTAAATGGGTTTAGTCGTGCTAGAATATATGAAACACCAATCAAAATAATCCCGCTAACAATTCCTGAAATTAAAAAAGTAAGTGCTGATCCACTCATGGCGCCTCCTCCTTTATCTTTTCGTCGTTTTATCTTTTTTAAAAATCTAGTTAGACAAGTTCTATGGTTATCTATTCCACCATTCCTTCAAAGTGAAACTTTTTAAGGCATAAATAAAAAAGGAGGGAAACTCCCTCCTCCTTTTTAAGACGTTTTTAAAAGCTCTTGAACGACTTTATTTTCTTCTTCATTCAGTAAGTTTTTCTCAATCATCTCATCTATTCTCTTATTCATATTTCCTTCAATTGTTTTTGCAATCTCCTTATCTCCTACAAGAAGAATTGAAGACCATTTATTGTCTGCGGCAATTTTGTCGAGTTTGCTTCCCATGCTCTTCCAAAAGCGCTTCTGATTGGCGGTAACACGCTCTTGAAACTCGTCTTTCTGACTTGCTACATTAGCTCCTCCACCCATGTTTATATCCGCTTTTGAAGGTCCTTCATGTAGGCGCCAATCATCTATATCAAGATCATACTGATAATGTTTAACCCCTTGAACTTTAGAAAGCTTTGTATCAATAATTTTTACTTCTGTTTGCTGAAGCAGCACAATTCCTGTATTTGGGTATGTTTCATAAAGACTCTGAAGCGGCTCTAAGACAGGGTGTTCTTCCCAATAAAAATTTGTTTCAACAGGAATCTGAAGAGACAGAACCTCCCAAATTTCGCTGTCGCATGATGCAAAAATTACAAAACTGCGTGGCATCTTCCGTTCCTGATCTCTTATATATCCTTCTACTTTCCCACGGAGAGCACACACTCTTTTTTGCTCTTCTTCATCACTTCTTTTCATGTACTCTTCTAGTCTTTTAAATCCTGTTTTAAGCGCTATTTTATATTCTCCGCCTTGCTGATCTTGATCGCGCCGATCTGTGTTAATGTACAGCGTGAGGATTTTGTCTGGTGCCTGAGTTTTCACGTGCTCTAGCTTATTAAAAATCTCGTTTAGACTCATCTATCAAAAAACCTCCTTTAATTCAAAACTTAGTATATATATTGCTTTTTTGAGAGAGAGCTAAACGTAAAAAAAGGAAATTTCAGCGTGAGAAAAGTCCTGTTTTTACTCACACTAAATTTCCCTTTTTTGTTTAAACTAGACCTGTTAGCATATAAACCGCAATAATTAAGAACGCAGCAAGTGTTTTAACAATTGTAATCACAAAAATGTCTCCATATGACTGTTTGTGGGTCATTCCTGTTACAGCTAAAAGCGTAATAATTGCTCCGTTGTGTGGAAGAGTATCCATCCCGCCTGATGCCATTGAGATAACTCTGTGCATAACTTCTAAATCAATATTAGCAGCTTGAGCAACTTGATAATATTTCTCCCCCATAACGCCAAGAACAATACTCATCCCACCTGAGGCAGATCCTGTAACCCCTGCTAAAACGTTTGTTGTTACAGCGCTGTTTACAAGCGGATTTGTGAACGCTTGTGAAATGCCGTCACGGATAACTAAAAAGCCCGGAAGAGCAGCAATAACGGCCCCAAATCCATATTCAGAAGCTGTGTTCATTACAGCTAAAAGCGAGCCGCTAATTCCTTCTGTAAGACCTTTTTTCATATTTTGGACAACAGGCGTCCAGTTTAGCGCAATTGTTGCAATAATTCCAAGCGCTAACGCAATTTCTACTGACCAAATACCCGTTACTTTTGATAAATCAACTTCGTTATAAGTAGGAAGTCCAATTTTTGAAAAGTCAAAACCACCGCTATACCATTTAGGAATCATTTCCGTAAAAAACTTGTTCGATACTCCAACAAGGACAAGAGGTACAAAAGCTAAAATCTTCTTTGCCGTTGTAACAGACTCAACGCTTACTTTGCTTTCTTCTTTTGCAAGCTCAGAGGATGCTGCAAGCTGCTCTTCTGTCAGAGACCCTGAATAGCCCTCTCCACGCTTTGCAGCCTGCTTGCGGCGCCATTCAAGATAAAATAGAGTTGTAAACAAAACGAAAGCGGTTCCAATAAAACCCAAAATAGGCGCAGCATAAATATCTGTTTTGAAGAAGGTTGTTGGAATAACGTTTTGAATTTGCGGTGTTCCAGGGAGCGCGTCCATTGTAAATGTAACCGCTCCAAGCGCAATTGCCGCTGGCAGAAGTCGCTTCGGAATATTTGCTTCTCTGAACATGTTGTTTGCAAATGGATAAACAGCAAATACAACTACAAACAAGCTAACGCCGCTGTAAGTAAGAATAGCTCCAAGTAGAACTGTTGCTAAAATGGCTCGCTTTGCTCCCACAAGACTTATAATGGTTTGAGCGATAATGCGCGCAAGCCCTGACATTTCAACTACTTTTCCAAATACGGCTCCAAGTAAGAATACAGGAAAATACTGCTTAATAAAGTCCACCATCTTGACCATAAATACTTCACTAAAAAACGGGAGCACGTAAGTTGGGTTTGTTAAGGCTACTGCTAAAAGAGCAGCAATAGGAGCAAATAAAATAACGCTGTACCCTCTATAAGCCATAAACATGAGCAACCCGAGTGAAAATAGAATGATAATGACATCCATCTCTTTCCCTCCAATACTTTAGAATCTATTATATGAGAGCCGGCAGAGAACGCCTCTGCCGGCTCTTTTCACCCTTTTAAACTGGAACAGGTCCTTTATAAACAGACTGTGGTCGATAAATTCTATTTGATGCCGACTGTTCAAGAATATGTGCTGTCCATCCCACAAATCGGCTTGCTGTAAACGTTGGAGTAAAAAGAGAAGAATGTAGGTCAATGGACTTCATCACGGCTGCTGCAAAGTATTCAACATTTGTATAAATGCCGCGTCCCGGCTTATATTCCTCTAAAAGAGCAATCGTTGTTTTTTCAACTTCGAGCACGAGATCAAACCAGTTATTTTTACTCGCCACGCTTTGAAGAACTGTTTTCAAAGCTTCAGAACGAGGATCTCTTGTTCTATAGACACGGTGACCAAATCCCATAATTTTTTCACCTTTATCTAAGCGTGCTCTCACCCATGGTTCAATTTCTTCTTTGCTTGAAATTTCGTCAAGCATTGAAATAACGCCAGAAGGAGCTCCGCCATGAAGCGGTCCTTTCATTGCACCAATAGCGGCGCAAAGAGCTGAAACCATATCAGACTCTGTTGATGTAACAACCCGACTTGAGAACGTTGAGGCATTCATCCCATGCTCAATTGTAAGGATAAAGTAAGCGCTCAATGCTTTAACAAGGTCCTCGCGCGGCTTTTCTCCTTTAATCATATAAAGGTAGTTCGCTACATGATCAAGTTCGCTGTTCGGATTGATGATTGATAAGTTATTTTGCTTGCGATACCAGTATGCAATAATTGTTGGCGTAATGGCCGTTAGCTTCATCGCCTGATCAATTTTTGGAGGCCACGCATAGTCTTTTGTGCCGAGCGCTGAAATACACGTTCTTAGCACGCTCATAATCTCCGTTTCTTTTGGCAATACTCGTAAAATATTTAAAACGTAATCTGGAATACTTCGATTCTCTTTTAACGATTTTTTAAATTCGTTCAACTCTTTTTCATTTGGAAGTGCGTCATTCCAAACAAGGTAAGCTACCTCTTCAAATGAGTAGTTTACAGCTAAATCCTTAGCCATATAGCCTCTGTAGATCAGTTTTCCATTTTCTCCATCAACATGACCAACATACGTTTCAGCTGCTACTACGCCTTCTAACCCCTTTGAATAACTCATGCTTTCATCCCCCTTATATATCAACAAAAGAACTTCCCCTTAAAATTCTCTTGCTTTAATAAGCATCAAGTTTTACATCATCACTAACTGTTAAGCGGCCTTCTGTGGAATTCACAACCTCTTCAACTGTGTAGCCTTTTGCTACTTCAACAAGTAAAAGCCCAGAGTCTACAACATCAATAACGGCTCTTTCTGTGATAATACGATCTACAACGCCTTCCCCCGTTAGCGGTAGTTCACATTGAGACAAAATTTTTGATTCGCCGGCTTTATTGACGTGATCCATAATGACAATTGTTTTACGGGCACCGTGCACAAGATCCATTGCACCTCCCATACCTTTAATCATTTTTCCTGGAATCATCCAGTTGGCAAGATCTCCTTTTTCAGATACTTCCATACCTCCTAGAATCGCTACGTCAATATGACCACCGCGAATCATAGCAAACGATTCAGCGCTGTTAAAATAAGAGGAACCTGGTATAGCTGTAACCGTTTCTTTACCAGCATTAATTAAATCTGCGTCAACTTCTTCTTCTAAAGGATATGGCCCAATACCTAAAAGGCCATTTTCAGACTGAAGCACAACCTGTTTGTTATCGCTAATATAATTTGCTACGAGCGTTGGCATACCAATTCCAAGGTTTACGTAAGAGCCATCTGCAATTTCTTTTTCAGCGCGTCTCGCAATCTTCTCACGGACTGCTTTTTTATCTTGAATTCCTTTGCTCATTTAGTTCACCCCCGCTTCTCGTTTTGTTAAGCGTTCAATCCGTTTTTCTTGCTTACCTTGGATAAGTCCTTGAACATATATGCTCGGTGTATGAATAAAGTTTGGATTTAAAGAGCCCACTTCACTTAATTTCTCAACTTCAGCAATGGTAACTTTTCCCGCTGCTGCCATTATGGGACTAAAGTTTTGAGCTGTTTTGTTATACACAAGATTTCCCCACTTGTCTCCTTGCTCTGCTCTGACTAAAGTAAAATCTGCCGTGAGTGCTTTTTCAAGCACGTACTTTTTGCCGTTAAACTCACGTATTTCTTTTCCTTCTGCAATTGGGGTACCAACGCCAGCTGGTGTGAAGAAAGCTGGAATACCCGCCCCACCTGCCCGAATCTTTTCAGCAAGCGTTCCTTGCGGCGTTAACTCCACTTCAAGCTCTCCTTGAAGTACTTGCCGCTCAAATTCTTTGTTTTCTCCAACATATGAACTAATCATCTTTTTAATTTGTTTATTTTTTAAAAGAATTCCAAGACCATAGTCATCAACACCACAGTTATTTGAAATCACTGTCAAATCTTTTGCTCCTGTTTCAGCAAGAGCTAATATTAGATTTTCAGGAATACCACATAATCCAAATCCGCCCACCATCAGAGTATCTCCATCTTTGATGTCAGAAACGGCTTCTATAAAGGATGAGTAAATCGTTTTCATCGCCATCGTTCCTTTCTATAATCTTTTCATATTCAGCGTTTTGGTAGCGCATACATATTTATTTTTTATGGCAGAGAACTCTCAATTTCTTCTTTCTCCAACGTAGGAAATTTTACCTTTCCTTATGTAAGAGTTTACAATTTTCCGATTAATAAGTAAAATAAATAAATGGAATGAATAGTATGAAAATAAAGAATAGAAAGGATGATGGCCGTGGATATCCGCCAGCTGGAGTATTTTGTAGCGGTTGCTGAGCAGGAAAGTTTCACAAAAGCTGCTGCAAACGTACACCTTTCACAGCCTGCTTTAAGTAAAATTGTTAAAAACCTTGAAGAAGAGCTCAAAGTCGAGCTTTTTGATCGCTCGACCCGCAAGCTTAAACTTACAGATGCAGGAGAAATTGTCTATCAAGAAGCGCTCAAACTAACAGCTTCCCTCACAGATTTAACGCTTCGTCTTGATAACCTCATGAATTCCCCAACAGGTACAATCCGCATCGGTATTCCTCCTTTGATTGGCACTCTGTTCTTTCCATCAATCGCAAGGAGCTTTCATAACCAATATCCGAAGATTTCACTTGAACTTGTCGAATTTGGGGCAAAAAAACTTGTCGAATTTGTAGAAGAAGAGAAAGTGGATATTGCCATCATTGTACTGCCTGTAAACAATCCAAAATTTGAAATTTATCCTTTTATCCAAGAAGAGTTTGCTTTCTTTTGTGCTAAAACGCACAAATTCGCTAATAGAACATCCCTCTCTTTAAAAGAGCTATCAGAAGAAAAATTTATTTTGTTCAGCAAACAGTTTACGCTTCATGATCGCATCATATGGGAATGTGTGAATGCAGGTTTTACACCAAGTGTTCCATATGAAAGCTCACAGTGGGATTTAATTAGCGAACTTGTAGCAGAAGAGTTTGGAATTGCCATTCTTCCGCAGTCTATCTACAGTAAGATGAATCATGACAAAATCACGATGGTTCCACTTGTTAACCCCACTCCACTATGGGAACTTGGTTTTGCTGTCAAAAAGAACAGCTACATTTCGTTTGCTAATCGAAAACTCATTGATTTTCTTGTAAGTTATTCTGAAGATCATAAACTTATCAAAAAAAATCAGCCCACATAATGCTAACAGGTTCTATTGAAATAAAGAAAACAATTAATAAAGTTAGAGGAGGCATTTGGAGAGGAATTAACAGAGTTACATTAACCATTATAATATGTTTAAAACCAGCCTTAATTTAATTACTCATGTTCCTCTTTTTCTCTTAAAAATTTACAAATTTTCATTAATAATCTAAATTACGAAATAAACAAAAACAAGTCCCTCTATAGAAGGACTTGTCTTTAATATAATGGTTGTTGGTTCTGACAAGGTGGAAATCCATTTATATCCTGAATCATATAAAAATCATATTGCTTTAAGGCAAATTGCGCTTGATATAAATATTCAATTACAAGAAGTTTTCTTCCAGATGTACCACACAAAACACCTGAAGTCCCTTGCCCATTTGTTAATGAAATCCCAACAGGCTGACCAATTAAATACCTAATTTTTTGTTGCCATGGCATCCTCATCACTCCTTCAAATACATCGTATTGCATTAGAAAAAATGGGTGCCTGTATTATCTAAAATGGGTGAACGAAAAAAGCTAGCCGTTCAAACTAAAAATACATAAAAAAGCAGTGGCGTAAATTCACGCCACTGCTTCTATTACTGTCAGTTTTTCTGGTTTTTAATGTACAAATAAACCAACAACCATTGCTGTAAGACAAGAAACAAGAATACCTGCTAAAAGTAAACGCCATGTATATTTCGCAACATATGATGATTTTTCAGAACCAAATAAAGCTTGTACGCTTCCTAGAATGATTCCGATTGTTGAGAAGTTACAGAATGACACAAGGAACGTTGAAATAACAGCTTGCGAATGCGGTTTTAATGTACCTAATACTTCTTTTAAGTTTGTCATTGCTACAAATTCGTTTGTTGCTAGTTTCTCTCCCATAAAGCGAGCGATTTTCAACGCTTCCGTCCATTCTACTCCCATTAAGAAAGCAAGTGGAGCAAAGATAAGTGAGAATAAATATTCAAGTGTAAGACTATCATTGAAAATACCTAAAATTCCGTTGATGCAGGCAATAAGAGCTGTAAAACCAACGAGCATTGCTGCGATGATTAATGCCATCTTTCCACCTGTTAGCATACTAGTTGAGATCACATCAAAGAAGTTTTTACGTTCTGCTTTTGAAGGCTTGTACACAACGTCTTCTTCTTTTGAAACCGTATACGGTACAATTAGGGATGACATGATAAGAGCACCAAGCGCGTTAAGCGGGATTGCAGTTAATACATATTTCGGATCAAGAAGCGTCATGTACGCTCCAAGAACACTTGCACTAACACAAGACATTCCCATCATACACATAGATAGGAGACGCTTGTCACTCATTTTGCTAATTTGGTCACGTGTAACAGCAAGCGCTTCATTGTTGCCCAAGAACATAACTTGTGCAGCGAAAAAGCTTTCAAAACGAGGCGTTCCTGTTAGCTTGGATAAAATCCAACCAATAACATTAATAAGAAGCGGCATAATTCCGAAATACGTTAGAATATCGAAAAATGCAACAATAAAGATAATAGGAAGCAATACACCAATAAAGAACATTGTTCCTGAACCATCTTGTGGCACAAGGTCAGGGACGATGAAAGCTACGCCTTCTAGAGCGGAGTCAATAAGGAAAACGAAGAAAGCTGCGACTCCTTTAATGATTGTTCCTCCAATTGTTGTTGTAAGCATAAGCCATGTTACGATGAACTGTAGTACAACCATAACGGCAATTGGCCATAATTTAATCTTTTTACGATCAAGGGAACTAATGTAAGCAAGTGCAAGTACAACTAGAATTCCAATGATGTTAATAAGAACATACATGTTTTTCACTCCTACCTATTTCCTAACGCTGAGACGCGCTATATTTCACATACCCTCTAATAGTAACTAATATCGATTAATTTCGCCATACTAAATTCGGGATATTTCAACTTTTTTCTCTTAATTAGTCTTAATTAGCTATTCTTATTCTTTCGTTCTTTCTTAATATGTTTTTTATTCCCTTTTTTATGAATAAAAAAAGAAGAGGAAACGCTCTCCTCTTCTTTTTTGTGTCTTATTTTTCATTTAATTTTGAGTTACGGCGTGAATATGCAAAGTAAATGACAACTCCGATTACAAGCCAGATTAAGAAACGAATGAATGTTTGAGATCCAAGCTGAGAGATTAAGAATCCGCAGAATAGGATAGCTAAAATTGGAACTAAAGGAACAGCTGGGCAGCGGAATCCTCTTGGCATATCTGGACGTGTTTTACGTAACACAAGAACAGCGATAGAAATTAGGATAAAGGCTGCTAACGTTCCGATATTTACAAGTTTCGCAAGCTCATCAAGTGGAATAAGAGCACCAACTAAAGCTGCGACTGTTCCAAAGAACCAAGTTCCGAAAAATGGTGTTTTATATTTCGGGTGAACTTTAGATAATTTGGCTGGCATAAGACCATCTCTTGACATTGAAAACATAACGCGAGTTTGACCATAAAGCATAACAAGCATAACCGTTGTCATTCCAAGAACAGCTCCAACGTCGATAATTCCTGCTACCCAGTTTTGTCCTGACATTTGCAGTACAAGTGAGATAGGATGATCAATTGCGCCTTCAAATCTCATAAACGGTACAACACCTGTCATAATTGCTGTTACGATAACGTAAAGGATTGTACAAACGAAAAGTGACGCCATAATGCCTCGCGGTAAGTTTTTCTTTGGGTTCTTTGTTTCTTCTGCTGCAGATGCTACAGCATCAAATCCAATAAAGGCAAAGAAAACAAGTGCTGCTGCTTGGAAAATACCGCTAAAACCAAATGGCGCAAAAGGTGCCCAGTTTGATGGCTTTACATAGAAGCAAGCAACTGCAATAAATAAGACAACAACTAACACTTTCAGAATTACCATAATGTTGTTAACACGTTTTGATTCTTTTACCCCAAGTGAAATTAACAAAGTAATGGCCATAATGATAATAAAAGCAGGAAGATTAAAAAATGTTGTTGCTCCTTCAACAGAGCCAGGTGCTGCTGTTAAAGCAGTCGGTAAATTAATCCCAATTCCACTTAAAAACGATTGAAAGTAGCCTGACCAACCTACAGAAACGGCACTAACCGCAAGCAAATATTCCAAAATTAAATCCCAACCGATAATAAAGGCTAAAAATTCGCCTAATGTTGCATAAGTGTATGTGTATACAGACCCGGATACAGGCACTGTTGATGCAAATTCTGCATATGCTAAAGCAGCAAACAAACATGCAAGTCCCGCAATAACGAACGAAAGCATAAGTCCTGGTCCTGCTGTAAGAGCTCCTGTTCCTGTTAAAACAAAAATTCCGGTTCCAATAATGGCTCCAATTCCAAGCATCGTAAGGTCAAATGCGCCAAGCTCACGCTTTAATCCTTTTCCACTACTCGATGTAGCAATCATCTCTTCTATGTTCTTTTTTCTTGCTAAACCATTGCTCATCTTTTTTTCCCCCTTCTGTTCTCTCTAAATGATGAATTCTAATTATTCTTTATTTTCTGTAAATTCTGACTCCTTTCATTCCACCTATCCATTTGGATAGGTCTGAGTAGATTTTAAAATATTTTTCGGGAAAAGTCTATAATTTTCTGAAAAATACTTTTTAAGATTATCTCTTTTTTTTACATCTATTTCTCTATTTTTGTAAGGTACTCTTACACATTTTTTGATTCTTTTTGACAAAAACAAAGGACTCAAGACCTATAAAGGCTTGAGTCCTTCTATTTTAATGACACGTTCCTTTTGAAGATTTCACTTGTGAACCTGTTTCACCGCTCAGTAAATTGCCGTCTGTAGAAATAATGATTTCGTCTGTTACCTTTTTAGAAATCGTTGTCGCAACAAGTTGAAGAAGATCATTTACATCTCCTTGAGAATCTTTAAACTGCTGAATGATCGGCAAGTTATCAAGTTCTTCTTGAAGTGCATCAATTTTAGCTTCTGTTTTGCGCAATGCTTCTGTTTTTCCGTAATGTTGGAAATTCACAGCCTGCTTTTGAAGCTGCTTAATTTCGTTAATGGTAAGACGAACTTTCTCATTTTCATTGAGTTTTGCTTCCGCTCGCTTGAAAAAATCTACTTCTTCCGTTTCAGAAATCATTCCAGCAAGCTCGCGCGCACGCAAAAGAATGTCTTCTTTTGAATACTTTTTCATCTTATTTCACCTCAACAATCTCCTCTGCCATCACACCGTCAAGAGACCAAGTTTTCGCTTTTGTAATTTCTACTTTTACAATGCTGCCAATCGCTGATTTTGGTCCTTTAAAGTTAACAAGCTTACTTTTCTCTGTGTAACCAGCCAGAATTTCAGGGTTATTTTTACTTTCCCCTTCTACTAATACTTCGACAACCTTGCCTTCATATTCCTTCATTTTCGCTGCAGAAGTTTCATTTACAAGCGCATTTAGACGCTGCAAACGCTCCTTTTTCACACGCATTGGTACGTTATCTTTCATTTTTGCTGCTGGCGTACCTTCACGTGGTGAATAGATAAATGTATAAGCACTATCAAAGCCTACTTCACGATAAAGAGACATTGTTTCTTCAAACTGCTCGTCTGTTTCATTTGGGAAGCCAACGATAATGTCTGTTGTAAGCGATGCATTTGGCATTGCTTCTTTAATTTTGCGAACAAGATCCAAATAGCGCTCGCGGTCGTATTTACGTGCCATTAGTTTCAATACTGCACTGCTTCCAGACTGTACAGGAAGGTGAATATGATCTAGAAGGTTACCGCCTTTAGCAAGTACTTCAATTAAATAATCATCAAAGTCACGAGGATGACTTGTTGTAAAACGAATACGTGGAATATCAATTTTGCGAAGCTCATCCATTAAGTGTCCTAAGCCATATTCCATATCTTCAAAGTCTTTTCCATACGCATTTACATTTTGACCAAGAAGCGTAATTTCTTTATATCCTTGAGCTGCTAACTGACGTACTTCTGCAATAATTTCTTCTGGACGACGACTGCGCTCTTTTCCTCGCGTATATGGCACAATACAGTACGTACAGAACTTATCACAGCCGTACATGATGTTTACCCAGCCTTTAATTTGGCCTTTACGTACGCGCGGAAGGTTTTCAATTACATCTCCTTCTTTTGACCATACTTCAACAACCATTGCTTTTGACATATATGCCTCTTTTAAAAGTTGTGGAAGGCGGTGAATGTTGTGCGTTCCGAAAATAAGGTCCATATGTGGGAACGTTTTTAGAATTTTATTTACAACAGATTCTTCTTGTGACATACAGCCACAAACGCCAAGAATAAGGTCTGGATTTTGGCGTTTCAGATGCTTCAAATGACCGATTTCACCGAACACTTTGTTTTCTGCGTTTTCACGAATCGCACAGGTGTTTAGTAAAATAACGTCTGCATCTCCTTGTTCTTCTGTCGGCTCATAACCTAAAGCCATGAAAATCCCAGCCATCACTTCTGTATCATGTTCGTTCATTTGACAGCCGTACGTGCGGATATAAAATTTACGTCCCTCACCCATGCCTCTAAATTCTTCTTCAATTTTAAAGTCATTCTCATATTTAATTTCTTCTTTTCCGCGTTTTTTTGCATCTTTTAAAGATGGCGGAGCATAAACAGATTCAAAGTATTTTGCAAAGTCTGCCGACGTTTTTTCCTTTACGGATTTTTTGTCCGCTGGCGTCGCTTGTTTTCCTTCAAGACGTTGTTGTTCGTTCATAAGTATTCTCCTTTCAAGATAAAGCACGCATCCCTTATAGACACGCGAAAAAGAGAGGCTTCCCTCTCTTTTAAGAAACATGAAAAAGTGGTTAAATTCCTAACATGCTATTAAAAAAGATACCATATTTCATAGGTGTTTACAAAATTTCTTTCTTAGAAAAGGCAATTTCCGTTCTCTTAATTAATATGGAAGATGATCGAAGAAATTTTGATATAAAAAGCGATGAACATGTTCTTCTTTATAATAACGCAAAAGCGTGTTTGCAAGATGATCATACTTTCCTGCTCTGTCGAGGCCTTCTACCGTTTCATCAATACCGTCAAAGTCAGAACCAAATCCTACATTTCGTTCTCCTCCTAAACTGCACACATAATCAAGATGACGAAGCACATCGCTTACTGTTGCCCTTCCTCCCTGACGCAAAAAATCGGGCACAAAAGTGATGCCAATCATGCTGTTTTTTGAAATAAGCGCTCTAATTTGACTATCATCTAAATTTCGCGGATGTCTACAAAGCGAATAGGCATTAGAATGAGAAGCAATTGGATATGAAGAAAGCCCCATCACGTCCCAAAATCCTTTTTTAGAAAGATGTGATACGTCTGTCCATACTTTATTTTCGTCAAGAAGATTCACAATACGGCGACCAAATGATGATAAGCCTGCTCCACGCTCTTCTAGAATGCCGTCTGCAACGGCATTTGAATGGTTCCACGTTAATCCAACAGAGGAAACGCCGAGCCGCAGCAATGTTTTCAGATGTGTTTCTTCTACTCCAATTGCATCACATCCTTCAAGCGTTAGCATTGCTCCTATTTCACCTTCTTTTAAAGCTTCAATATCCCTCTTGTTTCGCACATGCTTCATCTTTTCATGAGACAAAACTCGCTCATGAAAGATTTCGACCATCTTAAGGGCTACTGTGAAGCGATCAGAAGGCGCAACCCGCTCAGGAATGTAAATCGCAAAAAGCTGCACTTTTACTCCACCTTGCCACAGATCTTTTACTGTAACGTGCAGACTTTTTTTATCTTGGAAAAAAGAAATTCTTTCGTCGCTCCATAGTTTTAATAAAGCATCGCAATGTGCGTCAAAAACGAGCATCCTATCACTTCCTTTTTCAACTAGAATAACCTGTTGAATATTCAACAGGTTATTTTATATTCCATTATCTATGTTATGGAATGAACGTTTATGAAAAAAATCCATTGTTTTAGCGAGGTTCCACAATAAGCTTAATGGCTGTCCGTTCTTCGCCATCGATTTGAATGTCAGTGAATGCCGGAATACAGATGAGATCAACGCCACTTGGTGCTACAAATCCTCTCGCAATCGCCACGGCTTTTACAGCTTGATTGAGCGCTCCTGCACCGATTGCTTGAATCTCGGCTCCGCCTCGTTCACGCAAAACGCCAGCAAGTGCTCCTGCCACTGAGTTTGGATTTGATTTTGCTGATACTTTTAAGATTTCCATCTTTGAATCCTCCTCATCTTTTACAGTGTATATTGAAGGTTTAGTAGAAAAACTTTAATTTCATTGATACTATATTCACGGTAGCGCATACATATTCCTGCCTGTTTCTTTATTTTTTCTAAAAATTTCGAAAACAAATAATGCAAAAAAAGTCACAGAAACTCTGCGACTCTTCTTTTATACGAAAAATGGATGATCGTCGTTAATTAAAATGCGCTCAATTTTTTTCGCTTTGCCTGTTTTATCTTCAATATCAATTAGAACGGCACTAAGCTGTTTGCGACCTTCCTCTACTTCAAAGCGAACTGGTAAAGCTGTTTGAAAACGGCGTAGAACAGCTTCACGGCTCATTCCTAAAATTCCGTCATACGGACCTGTCATTCCAACATCTGAAATATAAGCCGTTCCTTTTGGAAGAACACGGTTATCTGCTGTTTGAACATGTGTGTGTGTGCCCACAACAGCTGAAACACGGCCATCTACGTACCAACCAAGCGCTTGTTTTTCACTTGTTGCTTCTCCATGAAAATCAACAAAAATAAGAGACGTACGCTTGCGGGCTTCTTCGATAAGTTCATCGATTTTTTTAAATGGACAATCAATTGGAGGTAAGAACGCGCGACCTTGCAAGTTAATAACTGCGACTTCTGTATTTCGATATGGATAAAAAACAAGCCCTTTTCCTGGCGTTCCTTCTGGAAAGTTTGCAGGACGAACAAGCTGTTTTGCGTTGTCAATGAAATCAAAAATCTCGCGCTTATCCCATGCATGGTTTCCTAGTGTAACAACGTGTGCTCCACTATTTAGAAAGCCTCGGTAAATTTTCTCTGTAATTCCTTTACCATGTGCGGCATTTTCTCCGTTTACAATAATCATATTTGGAGAAAACTTTTGCTTTAAACGTGGCAAATAGTCTTCTATCATTTCTCTTCCTGGAGAGCCTACAACATCTCCGACAAATAAAATCTTCATAATTAAATCCCTTCTACGTTCAAATTCTCGTTTTAAGCTGATAGAAATAAGATAGTCTCGGAAACGATGTTTCCGAGACTATTTGGCGTTATTTATTTTGCATATTCAACGGCTCTTGTTTCACGAATAACCGTGACTTTAATGTGGCCAGGGTAATCGAGCTCCTCTTCAATTCGCTTGCGAATATCTCGAGCTAAACGATGCGCCTGAAGGTCATCAATCGTATCTGGTTTCACCATAATTCGAACTTCACGACCTGCTTGAATTGCAAATGATTTTTCGACGCCTTCATAACCTTCTGAAATCTCTTCAAGTCTTTCTAAGCGACGAATATAGTTTTCAAGCGTTTCACTTCTTGCTCCAGGGCGTGCAGCCGAAAGCGCATCAGCAGCTGCTACAAGCACAGCGATAATTGATGTTGGTTCAGCGTCACCGTGGTGAGAAGCGATGGCATTAATGACGACAGGGTGCTCTTTATATTTTGTTGCGAGCTCAACCCCAATCTCAACGTGGCTTCCTTCTACTTCATGATCAATCGCTTTTCCAATATCATGAAGCAGCCCTGCCCGGCGTGCAAGAACGGCATCTTCCCCAAGCTCTGCTGCCATAAGGCCTGCTAGGAAAGCCACTTCCATTGAGTGTTTTAAGACGTTTTGACCATAGCTTGTACGGAACTTCAAGCGTCCTAAAATTTTAATTAAATCTGGATGGAGTCCGTGAACACCAACTTCAAATGTTGTTTGTTCTCCAACTTCTCGAATGTACTCATCAACCTCACGACGAGATTTTTCGACCATTTCCTCAATACGAGCTGGATGGATACGTCCATCTTGAACAAGTTTATCAAGTGCAATTCTTGCTGTTTCACGACGAATAGGATCAAAACCTGATAAAATGACTGCTTCTGGTGTATCATCAATAATAAGATCAATACCTGTTAATGTTTCTAGTGTTCGAATGTTTCGGCCTTCACGTCCGATAATTCGTCCTTTCATTTCATCGTTTGGCAAGTTAACAACTGATACTGTTGTTTCAGCAACGTGGTCTGCTGCACATCTTTGGAGAGCAAGCGACAGGATTTCTTTTGCTTTCTTGTCCGCTTCTTCTTTTGCTCGATGTTCACTTTCTTTAATCATCACGGCCGCATCATGTGAGAGTTCATTCTCTACGCGGTCAAGAATAATTTGCTTCGCTTCTTCACGCGTTAAGCTTGAAATTCGTTCAAGCTCTGTTTGGTGAGCAGCTAGCATTTCTTCCGCTTTGCTTTCCATTTCTTCTATTTGTTGTTGTCTCTGTGTAAGAGAATGTTCTTTCCCTTCAAGTGCCGTTTCACGCTTGTCTAGCGTCTCGTCTTTTCGGTCAAGGTTCTCTTCTTTTTGCATTAAGCGATTATCTTGTTTTTGAAGCTCTGTTCGGCGAGTTCGAATTTCTTGCTCAGCTTCTGTACGAAGCTTGTGAATTTCGTCTTTCGCTTCTAGCAATGCTTCTTTTTTCAAGGATTCTGCTTCGCGTTTTCCTTCGTCCACAATCTGTTCCGCAGCACTTTTCGCGCCTGCGATCTTCGCCTCTGCAATAGATCTGCGAATAAAATACCCAACAACAATACCGACGATTAAGGTAAGCAAAGCGGAGATGATTGTAATAGTTTCCATCCTTTTCACCTCCTCTTGCTATAAATAAATTGTCTTGTCGGCATGTACATTTTTCATGTTTCCATATACATACAAAGGCCTGTAAAAAAAGCCGTCGCTATAAAAAAAGCGACCCGAGTTTTGAGTCTTATATCAAAGCGAGCCGAACGGTAAGCAAAGCTTTTGACTCATGTTAACACATGCTGATTGAGCACGTGTCCGTTCTCCTATTCCATTGTAACATCAATTCGCTTTTTTACATAGCAACTGATTCATTACATTAATATAAGATATACATATTAATTGTAAAGGTGGCAAAATTTATTGTCAAGCCTTCCAATTTGTTCAAATTCTTTTCTTTGAAAGGATGAGAGTAATTTTCCACCTAGTTCCATTTTCTCCATTACTCTCTCTTTTTATGCTTAAAAGCTTTTCTACTCTATGTATATCAATATTTTATTATAAAAAAAAGGCTGAAAAAATCAGCCTTTTATTCTGGAACTTCTACTCTTTCTTGTTCTTCTGCCTGTTGGGCCATTTCTTCATCTAAACCATGGTGAAGACGAATTTGGCTACGAATCTCAGCAGCAATCTCTTTATTTTCTTTCAAGAACTGTTTCGCATTCTCGCGACCTTGTCCAAGACGTTCTTCGTTGTAAGAGTACCAAGCACCGCTTTTTTGAACGATATCAAGTTCAGAACCGATATCTAAAAGTTCGCCTTCTCTAGACACACCTTCTCCATACATAATATCTACTTCAGCTGTACGGAATGGTGGTGCTACTTTATTTTTTACAACTTTAACTCTTGTTTTGTTTCCGACAACGTCGTTACCTTGCTTAAGCTGTTCTGCACGACGAATTTCAAGACGAACAGAAGAATAGAATTTAAGCGCGCGTCCACCAGGAGTTGTTTCTGGGTTACCGAACATTACGCCCACTTTTTCACGAATTTGGTTGATGAACAAAGCAATTGTGTTAGACTTGTTGATTGCACCTGAAAGCTTACGAAGAGCTTGTGACATAAGACGAGCTTGTAAACCAACGTGTGAGTCACCCATTTCCCCTTCAATCTCTGCTTTTGGTACAAGAGCTGCAACAGAGTCGACAACAACAATATCCACAGCACCGCTTCGTACAAGAGCTTCTGCGATTTCTAACGCTTGCTCACCTGTATCTGGCTGTGATAAAAGAAGTTCATCTACTTTTACACCTAGGTTTCTTGCATAAACTGGATCAAGAGCATGCTCTGCATCGATGAAAGCAGCTTGTCCACCTTCCGCTTGTACTTCTGCAATTGCATGTAGAGCAAACGTTGTTTTACCAGAGCTTTCTGGGCCATATACTTCTACAATACGTCCGCGTGGATATCCACCTATTCCAAGCGCCACATCCAGTGCAAGTGAACCACTTGGAACGCTGGAAATCTTACGTTCAGTGTCTTCTCCTAATTTCATAATAGAACCTTTACCAAACTGTTTCTCAATTTGCTTTAAAGCCATATCTAACGCAGCTTGACGATCGCTCAATTGATTTCCTCCTTTAGCGCTTTGAAAGCACAATGTATTAAAACTATTGCTAGTATAATAGTCTGTTTTAAAAAGCGAGTATCTCCTCTCCCACACTTTATTTTTCGGTGGGAGCTTCTATTACTACTATACATCTTTTTAAGTCATTTGCCAAGGAAAAAGTCGAACATTCATTCGATTTTTTCTCTGTAAAAAACAGCGAGCTTTTATAGCTCACTGTCCTCTTTTAATAAGTAATATGCTCCATAGTTGACGGTTCTTTTACGAATCCCTTCTCTTGTTCCTTGAAGGTTCAGTTCGTGAACAACCGTTTCTTTCCCTTCGATGGCAAGGCCAACAAAAACATGGCCAACAGGATGTCCTTCAGCTGTGTTTGGACCTGCAACTCCTGTGAAACTGATTCCTACTGATGTATTAAACTTTTCTTTTATTTTCTCAGCCATTTGGCGCGCACATTGTTCACTAATTGCGCCATGTTTTTGAAGAACGTCAGTGTCCACACCTAAAACATGTTCTTTAATATTATCATGATATGTGACAATGCTGCCTCTCATATGCTCACCAGAACCTGAGATACTTGTCATTCTTTCACTAAACAAGCCGCCTGTTAAGCTTTCAGCACTTGCTAATGTCCAGTTCTTTTCACCAAGCTTTTTGAGTGCTTCAGAAAACAATGTTGTTTGGTCATATCCATAGAAATATTCGCCAACGCGCTCTTGAATTTTATCTTCAATTTCTTTTAGTAAAGCTAATGCCCCTTCTTCTGTCTCATGCTTAGCTGTTAAGCGAAGTGTAACTTCCCCATCTCCTGCAAGCGGTGCAATTGTTGGATTGCTTTGAGCTTCTAAAAGATCTTCAATTTCCGTCTCGAGCTGTGATTCTCCAATCGCAAAAAAGCGCAGCACCCGAGAAATAATTTGATCTTTCACACCAAGGCGGTCTAAGATATGAGATTTCGCATAATTTTCAAACATTGGCTTCATTTCTTTTGGTGGTCCTGGAAGCATAATGTACGTTTTACCGTCAGCTTCAATATACATTCCAGGCGCCATGCCATGATCATTTAATAACACATCTGAGCCTTCTACAACGAGCGCCTGCTTTTCATTATTCGGTGTCATCACTCGCTTTGTTTTTACAAAATAGTCTTTGATAGAAGAGAGTGACTCCTCGTGTGATACAAGCGATCTTCCTAGTGATTTTGCAACAGTTTCTTTCGTTAAGTCGTCTTTTGTAGGCCCTAACCCTCCAGTAAAAACAAGAAGATCTGCGCGTTCCTTAGCTGCTTCAATCGCGGTTTCTAGACGTTTCGGATTATCTCCTACAACTGTGTGATAATATACATTTACACCTAGTGATGCAAGCTGTTTTGATAAAAATTGGGCGTTTGTGTTTGCGATTTGTCCAAGCAAAAGCTCAGATCCTACACCAATGATTTCTGCATTCATCAAAATCGTCTCCTTTAAATATACGTAAAAGGGATTTTAAACAAAGTGTCTAAAATCCCTTTTCCTCTTATTTAGAGTTAATAAACACGTGCTTTCCTTTTACAAAGTAGTCCCACCCTGAAATAACGGTAAAAATAACCGCTATCCAAAGAGCAATCTCTCCAAACGGAATCGAAAGAAGAGAAAACGGTACATTGTGTAAAAGAAGCGCAGCAATGGCTACAATTTGAGCCCATGTTTTAATTTTGCCAAGCTGTCCAGCAGCAGATACTTCTCCTTCACCTGCTAGTAAAAGACGAAGACCTGTTACAGCAAATTCTCGGCTAATGATAACAATAACCATCCACGCTGGAGCAAGCTCAATATCTACAAGAACAATAAGAGCTGCTGAAACGAGGAGTTTATCTGCTAACGGATCTAGAAACTTCCCTAAGTTTGTGACCATATTAAGCTTACGGGCATAGTAGCCGTCAATCCAATCCGTTGTTGAAGCAATGATAAAAATAATAGCTCCAACAAGATCTACAACAGGTAAGCTTGTCTCCCCAACATGTAGCGTGCCCCAATCAAAGCCTGCTAACATAATAATAAGGAAGATAGGAATTAAAAATATTCGTGCTACAGTAATCTTATTTGGTAAATTCACAGTTGATTCCTCCAGTTATTCGGTACATACCAAGCTCGTATAGAAACGATTATGATTCGCTATTCGCTTCAGATCCATCATATTGAATGAAAACGTTCTGCGTTACGTTTTGCTTCGGATCGCTTGGATATTGAACAACTTCACCATTTACTTTCACTTCAACGCCAGGAGCAAAACCAACTCGGATTTTCACCTCTTGCTCATTCGTTAAATCAATGGTTTCTGTTTTGCCTTTTTGAAGCATGCTGCTAAAGAAAGAGTTGCCTTTGCCATTTGTTACGCCTACCCATGAAGGAGTTGTAGCCGTAGCCGTTAATTCAAGCTTAAACTCGTCTGCTCCTTCAAGCTTGTATGTGCCTGCATTTGCTGCACCTTCTACAGCTGTAAGCTTGGATTTAGATTCATCTTTATCCGACTCTTTTTCCTTTTCCTCTTCTTTTTTAGCGTCTTCTTTCTTTTCTGCTTCCTTATTATCATCCGTTTTTGTTGATGCTTGCTCACTGTCATCGTTACTATCTTCTTTTTGCGCATCTGATGACTGCTCTGACTGTGATTCAACTTTCGAATCGTTGCTGTTTGCCTGCTCTTTATCGTCTTTATTGATGTAAAGAGCAATCACCCATCCTAAGACAAGGACACCAACTACAACAGCCGCAATGATGGCTTTTGGCAAGGCATCAAGCACTTTTGAATTTTTAGGAGCTACTTCCTTTGTTCTTGTTTTCACACGAGAAAGCTCTTCTGGAGCAACTTGGTGCTGTGCGGACGGTATGTCAGCATGATACTGTTCAAACGTCTGTTCAACGTTTAGACCAACAGCTTCACAATACTGCTTAATAAACGCGCGCACGTAAAATTTCCCCGGCATTAAATCATAATTTCCTTCTTCAATCCCTGCCAAGTAACGCTTTTGGATTTTTGTTTCCTTTTGTAAATCTTCAAGCGATAAGCCTTTTTCAATACGTGCTTCCTTTAACCTTTTTCCTAACTCTGTCAATGCTAACACCTACCAATTATGCTAAAAATCAAACATAGAAAAACCATTCCCATCAATGAGGGATGGACCTTCAACGGGTTCGTATGTAATTTCCTCTTCTGGAGAGTTGCGTAATTCAATAATATAGGAAAAATCATCGAGTGTATACTCACTATTTTGCACAAAAATATCTGGATGCTCGATAATTTTTGTTGCATCAAGTCTCATCACTTCTCGCACAAGCTGCCAATGTTTTTCACTTGCCCGTTTTGTCGAAACAATACCGTCTAAAATAAACAAGTTATTCGGACTATATTCGTCTTCAATAAGCTGACTTCGAATCGTTTGTTTTAAAAGCGTTGAGGAAACAAAAAGCCATCTCTTGTTCGCACAAACACTTGCAGCTACAATAGATTCTGTTTTCCCTACCCTAGGCATGCCTCTAATTCCAATAAGCTTATGACCTTCTTTTTTAAAAAGCTCTGCCATAAAATCAACAAGCAAACCGAGCTCATCACGCACAAATCGAAATGTTTTCTTATCATCCGCATCGCGCTGAATATAGCGACCATGACGGACAGCAAGTCTATCGCGAAGCTTTGGCTCACGAAGTTTTGTTACCACTATATTATCCATCGTCTTTAAAATAGATTCAAGTCTTTTAATTTGGTCGTTAGAATCACAGCGAAGCAAAAGACCACGGCGCTGATCGTCTACTCCGTTTATCGTCACGATATTTATCGCTAACATCCCTAAAAGAGAGGAAATGTCTCCGAGTAAACCAGGACGGTTCTTTTGGATCTGATATTCTAAATACCATTCAATCTTTTCCATTGTCCGTGCTCCTATCTCCATTAATTCTTTCCATTCCTGCCTGTTTCTTTTCTACGTTTATGTATTCTAATATAAATGATTTTACAGAAATAATAAACCATGAGTATGAATTTATGAACAATATTTTCAAAAATACACAAAAAAAGAGAGGATTACTCCTCTCTTATTTTTGTGACCCGTTATTTTGTACAAGTTTTACCATCATGTTAGCAATTGCGTGTTGCTCATCTTTAGAAGCCACACTCCAAAGATCTGCTAAAATCTTTTCTTGCTCTGTTTTCGCTTCTACTTGGTTTGCTAAGTAATCGCCAATTTTATAAGCAAATTCTGAGACAATTTCATTATCCATACCTTGATTTTGAGCATGGTGAAGACGATCTCCTAAAAAGTTTTTCCACGTATCCCAGTTTTCTAAAACAGACATGAGGAACCCTCCTTGTTTGTAGTTTCGTTCCTTAGTTTGTCTGTTTTCTTGGCTTTTATGTATACCATCCACCATTTGTCGAAATAATTTGTCCTGTAATATAGGACGCTTTATCCGACAATAAAAACTCAGCAACATTTGCCACTTCATCTGGACGACCCATTCTACCAAGAGGAATTTCTTCTTCCATCATTCTTTTTTCTTCTTCGTTAAAGTCAGCAACCATGGGCGTATCAATCACACCAGGAGCAATCGCATTAACACGAATGCCACTTAGTCCTACTTCTTTTGCCAGCGCCTTTACAAATGCATTCTGAGCTCCTTTTACAGTTGAATAAACAGTTTCACATGAAGCACCTGTTAATCCCCAAATAGATGAAACAAGCACAATGGATCCTTCACGCTTACGAACCATAGAAGGCAGAAGCTCTCGCACGAGACGAAGGGGAGATTGAACGTGAAGCATAAGCATATCGCTTAGTTCTTCGTTACTAACATCTGTTAACAAACCATATTGACTTTTCCCGCAGTTGTAGACAAGCGCATCGATTGGAACAACAATTTGTTGTAAAATCTCTGTTACGCCATTTTCCTTACTTAAGTCTCCACTTACAACGAACACTTCTGTTTGATTTTCAAGTTCTAAAGCTAAGGCTCGTACGCTTTCTTCATTTCGATGATAGTGAAGAACAAGTCGATAATGGCTAGAGAGCGTACGTGCTATTTCTTTGCCTATTCCTCCACTTGCTCCTGTGATAAGTACTGTTTTCACTTTTCTCCTCTTCCTTTCTGTTTGACCTATGAAAGCCCCCATTGATACTCAATGGGGGCCATTTTTATCCTTTTAAACGAGCAGAATTTCACTTCAAATTTTCTTAGAAATGGAGTGATGGGTAATTCAAGAAGGAACCACTTGACAAACGGTAAAGCACTTTTCATCAATTAAGTCTTCTGCTACCTTTGTCATATCTTCTGTTGTTAATGCTTCAAGCGTCTCCACAACACGGAATAAATCCATATCGTTAAAAGCATAGCGTGTGAACTGATTTGCAATAAATTCAGGTGAATTGAGCGCTTGGAGAAATCCACCAATCTTTTTCTTACAAATGCGCTCAAACTGTTTTTTATCTATTTCTGCATCTTTAAAGGAAAGCAAAACACTTTGGATTTCTTCAGTCAAGCGCTCAGGTTCCTCTGTATCTCCGCCAATGATCGCAAACCCAAATCCGCCCTCTTCTGTGTAGTCATATGAGAAAGTTTCATCGATAAGGCCTCCATCATACATTTTCTCATAGTGTGAAGAGCTCTTTCCAAAAAGATAATCAAGAAGCACATTTACGCTTAGTTCATATTTTAAAAGCTCTTCTCCACTTCTATGCGGATTTTTCGCTTTGATTCCAACAAGACATTTAGAAGACTGAACAGACATTTTTAACACTTGTTTCTTCTCAGCTACCTCTTGGGGCTCATTGTCAAAATAACGTTTGATTTCATCTTGATCTTGATAATCTTTTTTCGCTTGATTTTCCCGAACAAACTCCATTACTTTCTCCGGATTTTGCGGCCCTACAACAAAAAGAAGCATGTTGCTTGGGTGATAGAACGTATTGTAGCACGTATAAAGGTCATCTTTTGTTATATGGCTAATCGATTCAATTGTTCCTGCGATATCAATTTTAACAGGATGGTTATGATACATGTTTTGAATAACACCGAAATATGCACGCCAGTCTGGATTGTCGTCATACATTGTAATTTCTTGCCCAATGATTCCTTTTTCTTTCTCAACTGTTTTTTCCGTAAAGTATGGTTCTTGTACAAAATCAATTAATGTTTCAAAATTTTCTTCGAAATTATTTGTGCTTGAAAACAAATAAGCTGTTCTTGTGAATGATGTAAATGCATTCGCTGAAGCTCCTTGTTTACTAAAGTTCTGGAAAACGTCGCCATCTTCTTTTTCAAAAAGTTTGTGCTCTAGAAAATGAGCAATTCCATCCGGCACCGTAATTTTTTCGCTCTCTCCTAGCGGTACAAACGTATTGTCAATTGAGCCGTATTTTGTTGTAAACGTTGCAAATGTTTTATTGAACCCTTCTTTTGGAAGAACATACACATCTAATCCGCTATCCATTTTTTCGTAGTAAAGTTTTTCATTTAAATTTTCGAATGTAATTTCCTTCATTTTATTCACCACCCTCTCCTTTTAAGAAATAAATTGTATCAAGCTGAACTTTTTGGGCAACAGCAACAACTTCCTCTTTAGTGACAGCTTCAATTCTTTTTAAATATTCATCAATACTAACCTTATTTTCCGTCAGCTCGTTATGATACATAACTTCAACAAGACCTCTTGCTGTGTCAACTGTTTCTAAAAGTTGGTTGCGTATTACGGCTTTTGTTTGACTTAATGTGTTTTCATCAAAGTCGCCATTTTTCATTGCGTCACTTTGCTCTTTAATAATGGAAACCGCTTTGTCATAGTTTTTCATATCAATTCCTGACATGACCATTAAAAGTCCTTTATGACTTTCAACACGAGACGCTGCATAATAAGCAAGGCTTTCTTTTTCTCTTACGTTTGCAAAAAGTTTGGAATGAGAAAAGCCACCGTAAATACCGTTGTATACTTGCAGCGCAAAATAATCATCGTCTCCATAAACAATATTTGTTCGATACCCCATGTTTAATTTCCCTTGTTTAACAGGCTGCTTCTCTTCTACAACATTTTCTTTCTCTACAGACATTTGAGCTGGAGATGAGATCTTACTTGCGTCTCTTTTTTCAAACGAAAAAATATCTTTTGTATACTGAACAACTTCGTCTTCCTGAATATCTCCAATCACATAAAGATCAGCGCTATTTTCAGTTAGCATTTTTTTATAGTAGTCGTAAAGACTTTGAGCCGTAATTCCCTCAATATCTTCAAGTCTGCCGTTTACATGTAGATGATATGGTTCATTTTTGCACATTTCTTCTACGAGGCGCAGGTTAGCATAGCGCATTTTATCATCAAAAACGGCTTGAATACGCTGTTTTAAAGCACGTTTTTCTTTTGCTATGATATCCTCTTTAAATACTCCATTTTCTAAAAGAGGGTCTGTAAGTACATCTCCTAGCAAACGCAGCGATTTTTCAAGCAATGGTGTTTGATCTCTTAAATATTTTTCATTTGCTACATCAACGCGAAACGTCATAACATGATGTTCACCTTTTTTCATCAAGTCCACCTGTAAAGAAGCTCCGTACAAGTCTTCTAGATATCCTTGAAGCTCTTTTGAAGATGAAAGGCTAGCTGTTGCACTTTGAAGTACATATGGAAGCAATGCGCGATGTGTAACCGTTTCTTCTTCAAGGGGCGCGCTCAGCTTTAAAAGAATTGTATTTGTTTTATATTTTTCAGTTTTGATTGTATGTAACACTAAGCCATCAAGCTCATGTTTGGTTTCTGATAAAATTTTCAAATCGTATCCTCCTTCAGAATAAGCAGTCTTTTTTGCTATAGTTCTATTGTGCATCTTGTTTGCCTTTTTTAATCTTCCTTTTAATATAGCGAAAAGAAGACCTCTTTTTCAAGAAAAAAAGCCCTTCCTACCCAAATGTAGGAAGAGCTTCTATTTATGTTATACCTAAACACGTTTTCGCAAAACATGAAAATCAAATTGATCTGCTTTGAAATAATTGACAGAGTATAAAATCGGCTCATCATTTTGATCATAATGCATTTGTTTCAAAACAAGCAGTGCTGTTTCTGGATCACACTGCAAAATAGGTGACACTTTGTCGTGATAGCCAAGCGGAACAATTTTAGTAACCGCATAGGAAATAAATTTCCCTGCTCTTTCATGAAGCGCATCTAGCAGCGATTCTCTACTATATACAAACGGCTCTTTAAAATGCTTTTGAAGCACTTTATCAATACAGTAAATAACAGGCTGTCCATCTGCTGTACGAACACGTTCAACTTGAAGAATTTCTTCATCTTCCTCACAGTTGAACCGCTTCATATCATTGTCCGTTAATGCTTGAGTTGTTGAGGAAATAAAAATCGTTCCTGGCGTCATGCCTCCTTGAAGAATCATGTCTGTTACGCTTGAAAGTTGTTCAATTCCAGCGCTAAAAGCTGGTTTTGTATTTACAAACGTTCCAACGCCGTGTCGTCTTGTAATTACGTTTTCTTCCTCTAAAATACGGAGTGCTTCACGAAGCGTTGCTCGGCTTACTCCGAGCTTTTTAGCCAAACTAAATTCTGAAGGAAGCTTTTCTCTCTCTCTATAGGTGCCATCTTCAATTTGGTTTTTTAACTGCTCAATCACTTGCAGATATAGATGCTGACCTTCCGTCTTTATCGACATACTGACGTTCCCCCACTATGTTTACTAAAGAGTGCATGAGTAATTTCCATAACTATAACATTTTTCGACAAAATTATGAATACTTTTTATCCTAATTCTTCGTCTTGCTCTTTTGAAATAAGAACAGAGCGGGGTTTGCTTCCCTCATAAGGTCCTACAACGCCTCTCACTTCCATTTCATCAATAAGCCTTGCTGCCCTGTTATAGCCAATGCGGAAGCGGCGCTGAAGCATGGAAACGGAAGCCGTTTGCATTTGAGCTACAAGATCGACAGCTTCTGCATAGAGCTCATCTGATGCTTCTTCTTTTACTTCTGCTTCATCGCTTGGAATCATTTCTTCCTGATACTGTGCTTTTTGCTGTTCAATCACAAAGTTCACAACAGATTCAACTTCACTATCAGATAAAAAGGCGCCTTGAACACGTACAGGTTTGGAAGCCCCAACAGGTAAGAATAGCATGTCACCTCGTCCAAGCAACTTCTCAGCTCCGCCCCCATCTAAAATTGTACGTGAGTCTGTTTGAGAAGAAACGCTAAAAGCAATACGAGATGGAATATTTGCTTTAATAACTCCTGTAATAACATCAACAGACGGACGCTGTGTTGCAATAATAAGATGAATACCAGCAGCACGCGCCATTTGAGCAAGACGTGTAATCGCATCTTCTACATCTGAAGAAGCGACCATCATTAAGTCGGCAAGCTCGTCTACAATAACAACGATATATGGAAGTGTTGGTTGTTTTCCATCTTCATCTTCATTATGACGAAGAATATGCTCATTATATCCTTCAATATTACGTGTTCCTGTATGAGAGAAAAGCTCATACCTTCTTTCCATTTCACTTACGACCCGTTTCAAAGCTTGAGAAGCTTTCTTAGGATCTGTTACAACTGGTGCTAATAAGTGCGGAATTCCGTTATACACATTAAGCTCTACCATTTTCGGATCAATCATCATCATTTTTACTTCATGTGGTTTTGTACGCATAAGCAAGCTTATAATAATGCCGTTAATACACACACTTTTTCCGCTTCCTGTTGCACCTGCTACAAGTAAGTGAGGCATTTTATTCAGCTCTGCTAGCATCGCTTCACCTGAAATATCACGACCAAGCGCAATTAGCAGCTTAGCTTTTTCATTTTGGTCTGTTGCTTGCAGTACTTCACGAAGAGAAACCATTGAAATTTCATCGTTTGGCACCTCAATACCGACTGCTGATTTCCCTGGAATTGGAGCCTCAATCCGGATGTCTTTTGCTGCTAGTGCAAGCGCTAAGTCATCACTTAAATTCACAATTTTACTTACTTTCACCCCAACGTCTGGATATACTTCATAGCGCGTTACCGCTGGTCCAAGATGAACTTTTGCCACTTTTGCTTTTACTCCAAAGCTTTGGAAAGTTTCCTCAAGCTTACGCGCATTTTTGTAAATTCCTTTATGCTCTTTCTTCTGACTGCTGTTTTTCGGCATTGTAAGCAAATTGATAGAAGGAAGCTTATAATCTTCATTTTCAACTTCTGTAAACGTCATTGGCACAGGAGCTGAGTGTCCTTCTGTTTTCTCTTCCTTTTCCTCCCGCTGCTGACCGACGGGCTGTGTTTGTTGTATTGGTTGTGTTGGTTTTTCTTCTTGTTGTTCTGCTACAGACTGTGCCTGATGATCAAAGTGAGCGATAATTGGGGTTGTTTCTTCCTCAACAGCCGCTGCCTCATTACTTTCAGACTCATCTTCCTCTTCTTTTTCCTTTTTCTTTGCACGAGACGAGCGCGTTCCTTGTGAAGACGTTTTTTTCTTCTTTGGACGCTTCAACCAATCTTTGAAATCTTCCACCATTTCCTTGCATTCGCGTACAACAAACGCAAAAAGAGGATGAAAGATTTTAAACAATGTTTCTTGAAGCGACTTTCCTGTAATTAAAATAATACTTGCTAAAATCATAATAATCGCAAAAAGCTCTGTTCCTAAGTCATCGAACAGAAAATGCGTGATAGCAAACATAATGGCTCCAGCCATCCCGCCGCCAAGATCACTTGTTCCTTCATTCCCACTTGCTTCTAGCATAAAAAGCTGCCATGTATTCAATAAAACAGATGGATTTGCAAATCGTCCATCTCGCGTTAAATTCTCAAAAAGCGTAACATGACTGAATAAAAGAAGCGCCAATAACAGTAAATAGATTCCAAAAAGCTGACGATTTATAAGGATTGGCCATCTTCTCTTCCAAATTAAATATCCAGCGACAATAATTAAGCCGAGAAGAAGAACCATATACCATTCTCCTGCTACAAAACGAACGAGTAAAACAAGAGAACGACCTACAATGCCAAGCTTCGCCATGGCAAGCAGAGCAAGCGCAATGAGCGCAATCCCAATAAGCTCACTTTTAATAACATGCTTCCAATCCGCTTTTTTCGTCTTTCCTCGCTTTTTTTGTTTAGCCATTTTGTCACTCCAATCTTGTCCCTCATTTTCTTCTATCTTTACATACGCTTCTCGCTACTGCTGAAAAAGGCCTTCATATGTATTATCAGAACAACGTTGCACAAAAAAGCAGCCAATATGGCTGCTTTTCTATGGCTATGCTCCTCATTATACCATAATCATGTTTTAATAGCGGAACAATTTTATTGTAATGTGGGGATAATAGCTCCTGGAGTATAGCGTGAATCAAGGTAGTGGCTTGGGTCTGTACTTAGATTGCGAACAACCTCATAATCGCTGTTAGCATTTTTTGATACAACGAGCGGACATCCATTTACATTTATCATTTGTTGAGTTGCGAGTGTGCTATTTTCTCCTCCAAAAATAAGTTCATTAGGAAGCATTGTATAATGAATCATTGTAGAAGCTGTTGATTCTCCTTTCCTCTTGCGTCAATAAGTTCATTTAACTTATTCATCGCATGTCCAACTCCGCCTACTTCGTCAATAAGACCGTATTCAACCGCGTCACGTCCAACGACGTTTGTTCCGATATCTCGGGTTAAGTTTCCTTTTGACATCATAAGCTCTTTAAATTTTTCTTCTGAGATATTTGAATGTTTAGTTACAAACTGAACAACTCTGTCCTGCATCTTATCCAAATATTCAAATGTTTGAGGTACACCAATAACAAGTCCTGTTAACCGTACAGGATGAATTGTCATTGTAGCTGTTTCTGTGATAAATGAATAATCTGTTGCAACTGCAATCGGTACACCGATAGAATGCCCCCCACCCAGTACAATCGAAACGGCTGGTTTAGAAAGAGAAGAAAGCATTTCAGAAATAGCAAGACCTGCTTCAACATCTCCTCCTACCGTGTTCAAAATAATTAAAAGCCCTTCAATATTTGGGTTTTGCTCAATTGCTACGATTTGAGGAATAACGTGTTCATACTTTGTTGTTTTATTTTGGGGTGGAAGCTGCATATGCCCTTCAATTTGACCAACAATCGTCAAACAGTGAATTTTTGAATCAGGAGCTTGCGGTACATTTGTTTGGCCAAGCTGCTGAATTTTCTCCAATAACTCACTTTTTTGTTCTTGTCCTCCCTGTTCATTTTCCATTGCAGGCTGTTGATTTTGATCGGTCATAATGAAACTCCTTTCACACTCAGTAATACTGTTATTATGAACATTTCCTCTAAAATCATGCTTCTTCATCTCAAAAAATGAGCAAACAAAAAGCTCTACGCCTTATAGGCGTAGAGCTTTTTACTATTCAATGCTTTCTAATGTTTTTGTTAAAAACACGCGCTCTTGCTCTGTTAGAGGAACAAGTGGTAAGCGTACGCCACCTACATCAAGACCTTTAACTTGAAGAGCTGTTTTCACTGCCGTTGGGTTTGGTGCCATGAAAAGGGCTTTCATAACAGGCAGCAGACGCTGATGAAGAAGAGCCGCTTTTTGCGGATGTCCTTCTTGAAGCGACGTAATCATTTCTTGCATTTCACTGCCGATAATATGAGAAGCAACGGAAACAACTCCATCTCCACCAATAGAAACCGTTGGTAAAGTTAAGCCGTCATCTCCTGTGTAAAGTTTAAAATCGTCCGGCGTGTTAGCAATGATTGCTGTCATTGCATCAAGATCACCGCTTGCTTCTTTAACAGCTACAATGTTTGGAAGCTGCGCAAGCTTAACAATAAGTGGCACGCTCATATTAATAACAGAGCGGCCTGGGATATTATAAAGCATAACCGGAAGTTTTGTACTTTCAGCAATTGTTTTAAAATGCTGATACATACCTTCTTCATTTGGCTTGTTATAGTAAGGCGCAACAAGCATAATTCCATCTACGCCTTCCTCTTCTGCTTTTTCTGTTAGTTCTAATGAACCGTGTGTACTGTTACTTCCTGTTCCCGCAATAACTGGAACTCGCTTGTCTACTACTTTTACAACGTGACGGAACAATGCAATTTTCTCTTCTTTTGAAAGAGTTGGTGATTCCCCTGTTGTTCCTGCTACAACGAGTGCATCAGATCCATTCTCAATAAGATGATTCACAAGCTGTGTTGTTTTTTGAAAATCAACGTTTCCTTTGTTGTCAAACGGGGTTACCATGGCCGTAACCACTTTACCAAATTCAATCATGGTTTCACTCCTTGACTTCTTTCCTGTGGATTTGATTTAGAAAGCTCAAATGCCTCATGAAGCGCATTTACAGCTTCTTTTAAATCGTCTTGCTTGACTAACACCCAAATGGTTGTATGGCTGTCAGCAGATTGTAAAATTTGAATTCCTTTATCTGATAGAGCGGCAACAATTTTAGCTGTTACACCTGGTACGCCTGCGATCCCTGCGCCAACCGTTGAGACTTTTGCGCAGTTTTTCGTAATTGAAGGATCATATCCAAGCGTTTGGAGAACAGAAACAGCTTTAGCTGTCATCTCGTCTGGCACTGTATAAGCAACACCGCGTGGCGAAATGTTAATAAAATCAACGCTGATGCTCTCCTGTGCCATTGCACGAAACACTTCAGATTGAAGATTGTAGTTGCCCTCTTTGCTTAGCACTTTAATTTGGGTAACGTCAGACACGTGAGCAATTCCTGTAACAAGACGTTCTTTGACATCGCTGCCTTTTTGGTGTGCCTCACCGTGTGACGTAACGAGCGTTCCTTCTGAATCTAAATATGTCGAACGAACTCGCATTGGAACTTTTGCCTGCATTGCAATTTCAACTGCTCTTGGATGAATCACTTTTGCTCCTTGATATGCCATATTACAAATTTCGTTATACGTCACAATGGAAAGAGGACGAGCATTTTCGACAATACGTGGATCTGCCGTCATTACTCCTTCCACATCTGTAAAAATATCGACGAATTCTGCATCGATGGCAGCACCAAGGGCAGACGCAGACGTATCACTACCCCCACGCCCAAGCGTTGTTGTATCACCTTTTTCATCAGCACCTTGGAAGCCTGTCACAACGACAACATCATGATCTTTAAGCTCTTCTTTTAAGCGGTCGCACTTCATTTCGATAATTTTTGCATTCGTAAAATCACTATTTGTTAAAAAGCCTGCCTGTGCCCCTGTTAGAGACGTAGCTTTAATGCCTTTTTCATTTAACATATTTGAAAATACGATGGAGGAAATGACCTCTCCACAAGACATAAGTAAGTCAACTTCACGCTTACTTACATGTCTATTGTTGTCGATTAGCGAAAGAAGAGTGTCTGTTGCATATGGTTCACCTTTGCGCCCCATTGCGGACACAACGACAACTACTTTATATCCGTCTTCTAATGCAGACTGAATATGATAGCTTGCTCGCTCTCTTCCATTAGCATCGCGAACAGAAGTCCCCCCAAATTTTTGGACAATAATTTTCATTCTTACACCTCATAACGTTGACAATCCTGTTGTTATTTAACAAGGTTCAATTTTATCAAAGATTCAGCGATTTGGACAGAATTCCATGCCGCTCCTTTTAACAAGTTATCAGAAACAACCCAAAGATGGAAGCCGCGAGCTTCATCCAAATCTTGGCGGATACGTCCAACGAAGACGTCATTCTTGCCAACGCAATCAGCAGGCATTGGGTATACTTGATTTGCAGGATCATCTTGAAGCGTAACGCCTGGTGCATCCTGTAAAAGAGCTTTTAAGTCTGAGACTGTTACATCGCTATTGTCAATTTCAATATATACAGATTCAGCATGACCTGTTGCAACTGGCAAACGTACGCAAGTAGCTGCTACAGATAGATCTTTCATATGCATAATTTTCTTTGTTTCGTTAATCATTTTCATTTCCTCAAACGTAAAGCCGTTGTCTTGGAATTTATCAATTTGTGGCACTGCATTAAAAGCAATTTGATAATGTTTTTTATCGCTTTTTACCGGTAATACAGACGGTGTAAACTCTTTTCCTTCTAAAATAGCTTTTGTTTGCTCGTGAAGCTCATCAACAGCAGCAGCTCCAGCACCTGAAACAGCTTGGTATGTTGAAACAATAACTTTATTTAAACCGTATTTTTCACGAATTGGTTCTAGTGCAACAAGCATTTGAATTGTTGAACAGTTCGGATTCGCAATAATTCCGTTATGTTCTTTTAAGTCTTCCTCATTCACTTCAGGCACAACTAAAGGCACGTTTTCGTCCATGCGAAACGCACTTGTATTATCAACGACAATTGCTCCATGTTTTACAGCGTGAGGCGCTAACTCTTGTGAGACGCTTCCACCTGCGCTAAATAGGGCAATATCAATACCTTTGAAGCTATCTGGTGTTGCTTCTTGAACTGTCAGCTCTTCACCTTTGAACGTTACTTTTTTTCCAGCAGATCGTGCTGAAGAAAGAAGCGTTAATGTCTCAATTGGAAAATTGCGCTCCTCTAATGTTTTGATCATTTGCTGTCCAACAGCTCCTGTTGCTCCTACAACTGCTACTTGTAAATTTCTTGCCATGATAATCTCCCTCCAACCATTCTTCTACTGCTATTTCTGTTTATTAGAAAATACTGATGGTTTAACTATTTTATTGTACTATCTTATCATACTATGCTATGAAAGGATAAAGGAATTTTTCTCATAATTTCAAAAACAAGCAATAGGGCCCCTATACTTTTATTTCGTATAGGCACCCGATGAGATTTACTCGTCTCTGAATCTTTCAACAATAACAGGTTGAAGCTGACGTCCTTCAATCGCTAGCATAACTGTTTCTGTAAGAAGACTCATACGTGCTACCATTGAGTTTGGTTTCTTTTCAGGATCATCTTGCCCAAAGGGGATGAAATAAAGATTGCGGCTCGCCATAAGCCTCATTAAGTTGACCCCATTTAATCCAAGAGCATCGTTTGTAGAAATCCCAAGCACAACAGGCCCGTTGTTTCTCATCGTTGCTTTTGCAGCCATTAGAACAGGGGAATCTGTCATTGCATTTGCAAGCTTGCTCATTGTGTTACCTGTAATTGGAGCTACTACCATACAATCCAGCGGAATTTTTGGCCCTAACGGCTCTGCTCCAACAATTGAGTTGATTGCTTTATTCCCTGTAATCTCTTCGATGCGCTTCACCCAATCTTCGCCTTTTCCAAATCGGGTTGTTGTATGCTCCACAGTATGAGAAACAACAGGGAGAACTTCAGCTCCTAGTTCTACAAGCTTCTCAATTTGGGGCATAACTGCTTCGTACGTACAGTGTGATCCTGTTAAACCAAATCCGATTTTCTTTCCTTTTAATGTCATGATGTGCTCTCTCCTCTCTTTTGTGCATCTTCCATTAGAAGCTGTGAAAGAACATTAGCAACAATCTTACCGGCGGTTTTTGGAGCAACTATCCCCGGAAGTCCTGGAGTGAGCATCGCTTTGATGCCGCGCTTCTCTGCATAGCGAAAATCTGTTCCACCTGGTTTGGAAGCCAAGTCAATAATAAGGCTATGTGAAGGCATTTTTGAAATTGCTCCCGCTGTTAAAACAGGATAAGGAATCGTGTTGATGCAAATATCCACATTGCTCATCTCAGTTTCAAGATTTGAAAGGTGAAAAGGAGTGAGCCCCATTTCAGATACGCGTGCTAAATGCTCAGAGCGCCTTGCCCCAACTTTTACTTTTGCTCCTAAAACACCAAAAGATCTCGCAACACTCATCCCTACACGCCCAAGCCCCAAAACAGCAACATTGGAATTATGAATGGTGAAATCCGTATGTTGGATAACAAGCATAATAGCTCCTTCAACAGTAGGAATAGAGTTATAAATCGCAATATCATCACGTTCAAAAAGCTGAACAAGCTCTCTGCCTGCACTTTTTGTAATCGCGTTCAAATAATCATTACTAATCCCTGAATAGAGCTTACAGTGTTCTTTTGTTTCTTTTAAGATATCCTCTGTTAAAATAACTTTCTCATTTGAGAAAATTGTTTCAACTTGCCCTTCCAGATTTGTGCCTGGAACAGGTAAAACAATTGCATCAACGTCTTCAAACGCTACTTCATGAAGCTGATATTTCGTTGCACCTGTAAAGCCGTGGTCAAGCTGATCAAAACCAACGAGCGATACTTTTGCATCAAACTCAATTAGCTTACGGATGACCTCAAGCTGCCTTGCATCACCACCAATGACCGCTACATGTACATCTGTTAACATCCCTCATTCACCTTCTTTAAACAATAGTCCCCGCTCACTAGAGCAGCTTCCTCTTATCTCTTAAACAGTTTATGTTAGAGGTATGAAAGAGGTGAATCATAAAAAAAAGCATCCTACTTTTCAGTAGGATGCTTTTGCCCATGAATTGTATCAATATCAACCATAATCATATCTGTACCGATTTTTTCGATATGACTCCACGGCACGCGAGTTTCGTAATTTTGTCTTTTTAAACTAAACCACTTTCCAGTTGAAATGAGTAAGGCTTTAATTTCGCCTGTTTCTTCGTCAATCTCTAGGTCTGTTTGTCCAAGCAGACCTAGGCGTTCCGCTTTCTTCATATCAACAATTTCTTTTCCACTCAGTTCACTTAATCTCACACGCATTCTCCTCTTTTCTCTTCTTTATTCTATATATAAGAAGAGACAACACGAAACATGCTTATTAATTTACTGAAGTGCTTTTGGAAGCTCACCTTTTGGTCCAATTAAAGAAAGAGATGTTGTGCCGCCAAAGATATCCCCAGCAAGCTGAAGGACTTTTTTATGATTCACTTCATCTACTGCCTGAATAATATCGTCTAATGAGCGATGTTTGCGGAGCATAAGCTCGTTCTTACCATTACGACTCATACGACTGTTTGTGCTTTCTAAGCTTAGCATTAGGTTTCCTTTTAATTGCTCTTTGCTGTTTTCTAGCTCTTTATCTGTAATGCCGTTTTCTTTTATATCATTTAACGTATCTTGAATTGTTTCATAAAGAACATCAAGCTGATGGCCGCCTGTACCGCCATAGATTGTTAAAAGACCGCTATCACGGAACGAAGAATGATAAGAGAAAATAGAATACGCAAGACCGCGCTTTTCACGAACTTCCTGGAATAAACGACTGCTCATACTACCGCCTAGTACATTGTTTAAGACAATTAAATTGTATGTATCGCGATGTCCAATCGGCAATCCGTTGTATCCTAGGCAAAGGTGAACTTGCTCTGTGTCTTTTTGACGAAGGATACGCTCCCCATGAAATTCTGGTGCTTTGTAAGAAATTTCATCTTTTCCACCTTCGAACGTCCCAAAGTATTCTTCAATTTTCTTAATGAAACTCTCATCAACATTTCCTGCAACAGAGACAACCACATTTTCAGGAATATACGTTTCTTTCATATAGTTGCGAAGTGTATCTCCTGTAAACGTGTTCAACATCTCTTCTTCTCCAAGAATCGGATAACCGAGCGCATGATTTCCGTAAGATGCTTTACCTAATAAATCATGAACAATGTCATCAGGTGTATCTTCATACATTTTAATTTCTTCAAGCACAACATTTTTCTCGCGCTTTAGTTCTTCTTCATCGAACACAGAATTAAAGAACATATCTGCTAAAACATCAAGAGCTTTATCTGCATGATCATCAAGAACTTTTGCATAAAAGCACGTATACTCTTTTGACGTAAATGCGTTCACTTGCCCGCCAATACGATCAAAGCTTTCCGCGATTTCACGCGCGCTTCTCGTTTTTGTTCCTTTAAAAAACATGTGTTCTAAAAAGTGAGAAACGCCGTTAAGCTCCTTCGTTTCATTACGTGATCCCGTTCCAATCCAAATACCAAGCGCAACGGAACGCACCGTTGGGATATTTTCTAATACAATTCTTAGTCCATTTTTACACGTATGTTTAACAACCAAAACATGACCTCCTCTAGTGCTCATTCTTCATTTTTTTATTTTGTAGCTGCTCTGTTTTAATTGGTCTTTCTTCATTAAGGAGTGTTGAAACATCTCTAACGTCATACCCTTTTTCCTTCACTTCGCGTATGAGGCGATCAAGAGATGAAGCCGTTGATTTTGTGGGATGCATTAACACGATAGCACCAGGATGAACTTTTTCCATCACCCGAGAAACAAGAACGTCCTCACTTGGTTTTTGCCAATCAATTGTATCAACGCTCCACATAATTGTATGCATATCAAGATCATGAGCAATTTTTACCACATCATCGCGATAGCTTCCGCTCGGTGGAGCAAAAAGTTTCACTTCACGGTCTGTTACCGATTCTATCACATCGTTTGTTTTCGTCAATTCTTCCTTGATTCGTTCATTGCTTAAAGTTTTCATGTCTGGATGTGAATAGGAATGATTTCCAATCTCTTGCCCTGCATCAACAATCATTTTAGCCATCTCCGTATTTTCCTTTGCCCAGCGTCCTTCAAGGAAAAAAGTTGCTTTGACCCGATGCTTTTTTAATACTTCTAACATTGTTGGAATATATTCATTCCCCCATGCTACATTCACCGCGAAAGCAACAGTTGGTTTATCAGGGTGCCCTCTATAAATGGGATAAGCCCCAAGGTCTTCCAAATGGACTTTCGGCGCATTTTGCTTATAGATGAGCTTGTTTTCGTCAAACTCACCTTTTTTCTTCATATTTCGGTAAGAAGCATCAACATCAACCTCTAAACCATTATATCCAGGTGTCAGCTTCCATACAGGATCAATTTTAGCATCCTGTGGAGCTCGTTCATACTTTTCTGCTTTCTCCTCAATCTCTTCATAGAGCGCATCTTTTACAGCCCCTGCAAAATGAATTTCCCTTGGCATATAAACTGTATAATGTGTTGTATTGTATGTAATAGCTAAAAGAATACAAAAAACAATAAATGGCATAAAACGAAGCAATTGCTTTTTCATTATCTTCCCCCCTCTTCACAAAATTATGTAAAAGAAGGACAAGGTAGAACTAACACCACTTATCATTTCATAAAAAGAAGCTGGGTTCTCCCAGCTTGTTCTTTTGCATTCTTCAGCTTTCAATCTTTATTAAGACTGCGCTTCTTTTTCCTTCTCTTTTTCTTCACGAAGGATCACTTTACGTGATAAGTTAACGCGTCCTTGTTTATCAATTTCAATAACACGAACTAGAATTTCATCGCCAATTGCTAGGACGTCTTCCACTTTTCCGATACGCTCTTCCGCGATTTCAGAAATGTGCACAAGACCGTCTTTCCCAGGGAATAGCTCAACAAATGCTCCAAATTTCTCGATGCGTTTTACTTTTCCTAAATACGTTTGGCCTTTTTCAACTTCACGCACAAGGTCTTCGATAATTTTCTTTGCATTTTTGTTCATATCTTCCTCTGTAGAAGAAATAAAGATTGTACCGTCTTGCTCAATATCAATTTTAACGCCTGTTTCTTCAATGATTTTATTGATTTGTTTACCGCTTGGTCCAATAACGTCGCGGATCTTATCAGGGTTAATTGTCATTGTTAAGATTTTCGGTGCATATCTAGATAGATTTTGACGTGGGTCCTCAATCGTGCTTAGCATATGTTCTAGAATTTGCATGCGGCCGCGTTTTGCTTGCTCTAATGCTTCTTCTAAAATTTCACGAGATAAACCTTCGATTTTAATGTCCATTTGAAGTGCTGTAACACCTTTAGCTGTTCCAGCTACTTTAAAGTCCATATCTCCTAAATGGTCTTCCATTCCTTGAATGTCTGTTAATACAGAATAGTGCTCGCCAGACTTGATAAGTCCCATTGCAATCCCAGCTACAGGGGCTTTGATTGGCACACCAGCATCCATCATTGCAAGCGTACTTGCACAAATACTTGCTTGTGATGTTGAACCATTTGATTCCAATACTTCAGAAACAAGACGAATCGTATATGGGAAGTCTTTTTCAGATGGAATAACAGGCTCTAACGCACGCTCTCCAAGAGCTCCGTGACCAATTTCTCGACGACCAGGTCCACGAATTGGACGTGTTTCACCAACGCTGAACGAAGGGAAATTATAATGATGCATAAAGCGCTTAGATTCTTCAATTCCAAGACCATCTAAAATTTGCACATCACCAAGTGCTCCTAACGTACAAATGCTTAATGCTTGCGTTTGTCCACGCGTAAACAGCCCTGAACCATGCGTACGAGGAAGCTTGCTAACCTCAGAAGAAAGTGGACGAATTTCGTCTACGTTACGACCATCCGGGCGCACTTTTTCTTCTGTAATAAGGCGGCGCACTTCTGTTTTCACCATTTTGCTTAAAATTTCTTTTACTTGTGAAATGGTGCTTTCATCCGCTTCTTTTTCTTCAAACTTCTCAACTACGCTGTTTTTCACTGCTGTAATTGCTTCTTCACGCGCATGCTTTTCTTGAACTTGAATTGCTGGAATCAAGTCTGCTTCAGCAAGCTCGCGCACTTCCTCTTGAAGTTCTTCATCTAGTGTATGAAGCTTTACTTCCATTTTCTCTTTTCCAACTGCTGCAACGATTTCTTCTTGGAATGCAACTAATGTCTTAATATGCTCATGTCCAAACATAATGGCTTCAAGCATGATTTCTTCAGGCACTTCATTAGCTCCTGCTTCTACCATGTTAATAGCATCCTTTGTTCCCGCAACAGTTAATTCAATATCACTTTTCTCTAACTCTTCAACTGTTGGGTTTAGAACAAACTCTCCGTCAATACGACCAACAATAACACCAGCAATTGGTCCTTCAAACGGAATGTCTGAAACAGATAAAGAAAGAGATGAACCAAACATTGCCGCAACTTCTGATGAGCAATTTTGCTCAACGCTCATAACAATGCTAATAACTTGTACTTCATTACGGAAACCATCAGCAAAAAGCGGACGAATTGGTCGGTCGATAAGACGACTTGTTAAAATCGCTTTTTCACTTGGACGACCTTCACGCTTAATAAATCCTCCTGGAATCTTCCCTACTGCGTATAAACGCTCTTCATAGTTTACTGTTAATGGGAAGAAATCAACGTCTTTCGGTTCTTTAGACGCTGTTGCTGTACTTAGTATTACTGTATCTCCATAACGAACTAAAGCAGCTCCGTTTGCTTGCTTTGCAAGCTGACCAACTTCAACAGTCAATTTTCGGCCTGCTAATTCGATCGAAAACTCGCGTTTTTCTTGTTCCATTCTTTGTACTCCTCTCTGAATGCATGCACTATTTGCTGTTTATACTTATTAGTATAGACGAAAGCATTAAATCCATAACTTTTTATGTAAAACAACGACTCACAATAATTGTACATACGAAAAAAGCGGGAGCATTCTCCCGCTTTCTACTATTATCGACGTAAACCAAGCTTGTTAATTAACTCACGGTAGCGAGTAATGTCATTGTTACGTAGGTAGTTAAGTAAGTTACGACGTTTACCTACCATTTTTAATAGACCACGACGTGAATGGTGATCTTTCTTGTGTGTACGTAAATGATCATTTAAGTTTGTAATTTGCTCAGTTAGGACAGCAATTTGAACTTCTGGTGATCCTGTGTCAGTATCATGAGTTTTGTACTCAGCAATAAGTTCATTCTTGCGCTCTTGTGTGATAGCCATCCTATTCACCTCCTCTTAATAATCCCCAATTCCCTAGCAATACGTTGGTGAATCGTAATGCCAAGCAATGGTTAATTTCTGTTCAATGTTCATATTACTATTTTTCGCCTAGAATTGCAAGGATTCTAATGAAAGTTTTATGCGTCGCTCTTCAAGGAAGCAAAATAAGCTGCTGCTTCTCGTTTATCTTGATTGATTTGAGAGACAAGGGCTTCGATGCCAGAAAACTTTCGCTCTTTTCGAATAAGCTTATGCCATTTTACAACGACTTTTTCATTGTAAATCATGTTCTTGAAGTCAAAGATATGCACTTCAATTGTTGGCTTCTCTGGCTTTTTATCGTGAAATGTCGGCTTATAGCCAATGTTGCACACACCTTCATAGAACTGACCATTAATGCCAAGCTCAACAGCATAAACGCCTGTTCGAGGAATAATATAACCGTCAACTTCTCCAACGTTTGCTGTTGGAAACCCGATCTCTCTTCCTCGTTTTTCGCCATGTACAACTCGACCTGTTATCGTGTAGCATCTTCCAAGAAGCTTTTGGATATTTTCGACTCTTCCTTCTTGTAAGAACTTCCGAATAAGTGTTGAACTTACCTTTTCACCTTCGTCCTCAAGCTTTTCCACAACAGTGTACTCACATTTATCCTTTGCGTGCTCTTTCATTGTCTCCATTGTACCACTTCCAAACTTTCCATATGAAAAATCAAAGCCGGCTACAACGTGCTTGACATTTAAGTTTACAATATATTGTTCAACAAACTCTTCTGGATTCAAGTTAGAAAAGTCACGATCAAAGCGAACAACGTAAAGAAAATCAATGCCGCGTTCTTTAAGCAAACGTGCTTTTTCTTCAAGCGGCGTTATCATATCAACGTGTGCTGCTTTCTTCCCTAATACAACAGAAGGGTGAGGGTCAAAGGTCATCACGGCACTTTTCACCCCAAGCTCATCAGCAATACGCTTTGCAGTCATAATTACTTTTTGATGTCCTAAATGCATGCCATCAAAGTATCCTAACGCCATTGAAAGCGGTGGAAGTTGTTCACGCACTAGGTGATGTGGATGTTGCAGATGTATGATTTCCAAAACACAATTCACCTTTTTCTACCTTAGATTAAGAAATGTCAATAATTTTTGCGGGTTTTATTTTACCTTCTTTTGTTTCATGATGTTTATAAAGAGCAAGAAGCTTCCCCTCTTCGTTCAAAACGAGCCAAAGGGGTGTATCTATGCTAATTTCTTCAGGTCTTGATAAAACCGCTCCGTTTTTCACTTTCTTTGCTAATGTATCATTTATCGTCCATTTCGGCAAATGAGAAAGAGCTTTTTCAATGCTTAGGAAGTATTTATCTACCGTTCCTTCTTCGGCAGCCTTGCTCAGCTCTTCTAATGTCACACAGTCCTCTTCTGTGAAAGCTCCAGATCCAATGCGGCGCAAATAGGACATATGCGCTGGATAACCAAGCGCTTCCCCCATCATAACCGCAAGCGTTCTCACATACGTTCCTTTACTACATGTAACACGAAAACGCACAGTTGGAAACGCTCCTGTCAAGTTTTCTTCAATGATCTCTAATTTTTCAATTGTTACTTCTCTGCTTGGTCTTTCAACCGTTTCTCCATTTCTTGCATATTCGTAAAGACGTTTGCCGTTTACTTTTACAGCAGAATACATAGGTGGAGTTTGAACGATTGTGCCTGTTAAGCTTTCAAAAACCATTTCAATTCTCTCTTTTGTAAATGTTTCTGTTACTTCCCGTTCTTCGACAACCTCTCCCCACGCATCTTCCGTTGTTGTAGAACGCCCAAACGTTACTTCTCCTTCATATGTTTTAGATGAAGCTGTTAAATATTCCACAACTTTTGTTGCACGCCCAACGCACATTGGCAGTACGCCTGTTACTTCAGGATCGAGCGTACCTGTATGGCCGATTTTTTTCGTTCGCAATATTTTGCGGAGTTTAAACACACAGTCATGTGACGTCATGCCTTTTGGTTTATCAATAACAATAATCCCTTCCACGTCCACTACTCCTTTTACTCAAAAAATAAAGCCTGCCGCTTGGGCAGGCTTCTCATCATTATTTATTCATGATCATCTTTACGGTCTCTGTGAAGCTCGCCAATTAGTGTTTCAATGCGATTTCCGTAATCGATTGACTCATCAAATTCAAAAAGAATTTCAGGAGTTTTACGAAGGCGAATACGCTGGCCAATCTCGCTGCGGATAAATCCTTTTGCTTTTGCAAGACCTTTTAGCGTATTTTGCTTTTGTTCTTCATCACCAAGCACTGAAATGTACACTTTTGCTTGCTGAAGATCCCCTGTAACTTGAACATCTGTTACCGTTACAAATCCAATACGCGGATCTTTAATCTTCCGGCTAATGATGTCACTCATTTCTTTTTTCATTTGTTCACCAATTCTAGTTGGTCTGAGTTTCATAAAATTTCACCTCGTTTTTATAACCACTCAATATTTGTGAGCGTTCTTTCTATCTCTGGAAACGAGTCTACAAACTCTAAAAGCTTGTAGAGCTCCCTTTCCGATATGTTTTTAGCAGATGAAATGGTCACGATACCAATCGACGTTCGTTGCCAAACATCCTGATGATCAATTTCGGCTATTGATACGTTGAACTTACCTTTAATACGAGTTATAATGCGCTGCAAAACAGCTCGCTTCTCCTTAAGAGAAGCGGCATCATAAATTATCGCCTCAAATGTTAAGTATCCTATCACTTACGCTCAATTTCCTCCATTACGTACGCTTCAATAACATCGCCTTCTTTGATATCATTAAAGTTTTTCACCGTAATACCGCACTCATATCCTTGTGCAACTTCTTTCGCATCGTCTTTGAAACGTTTAAGAGCGTCTAACTCTCCTTCAAAGATAACAATGCCATCACGGATGACACGTACACCGCTGTCGCGTACGATTTTACCGTCTGTTACATAGCTTCCTGCGATTGTTCCAACTTTTGATACTTTGAACGTTTGACGAACTTCCGCTTGTCCGATTACTTTTTCTTCGTACTCAGGATCAAGCATTCCTTTCATCGCTGCTTCAATTTCTTCAATCGCTTTGTAGATAATACGGTGAAGACGGATATCAACATTTTCTGCGTCTGCAGTACGTTTTGCGTTAGCATCAGGACGAACGTTAAATCCAATAACAATAGCATTTGAAGCTGTTGCTAATACGATATCTGATTCGTTGATTGCTCCTACACCAGTATGAATGATGCGAACATTTACACCTTCAACATCAATCTTTTGAAGTGATGCTGCGACAGCTTCAACAGAACCTTGTACATCTGCTTTTACAATAATATTAAGATCTTTCATTTCACCTTGCTTGATTTGTTCGAATAAATCATCAAGGCTTACGCGTGATTTTTCGCTTCGCTGTGCTTCAAGCTGTTTTGTTGCACGAGCTTCCCCAATTTGACGCGCTTTCTTCTCATCTTCAAATACCATAAAGCGATCACCCGCTTGTGGTACATCATTAAGACCTGTAATTTCAACAGGTGTAGAAGGACCCGCTACTTTTACGCGACGACCTAAATCATTCACCATTGCACGAACGCGACCGAACGTGTTTCCGACAACAATCGGATCCCCAACATGAAGCGTACCGTTTTGAACAAGAAGTGTTGCAACACTTCCGCGCCCTTTATCAAGCTCTGCTTCAACAACAGTACCTAATGCACGGCGTTTTGGATTTGCTTTTAACTCTTCCACTTCTGTAACAAGAACGATCATTTCTAAAAGATTGTCAATTCCTTCTCCAGATAGAGCAGATAAGTGACAGAAGATTGTGTCCCCGCCCCATGCTTCAGATACAAGCTCATGCTCTGTTAGCTCTTGCATCACGCGGTCTGGGTTTGCTCCTTCTTTATCCATTTTATTCACGGCAACAATAATTGGCACTCCAGCAGCTTTAGCATGGTTAATAGCTTCAACTGTTTGTGGCATAACACCATCATCTGCTGCAACAACAAGAATTGTAATATCTGTTACTTGTGCACCACGAGCACGCATTGTTGTAAACGCGGCGTGTCCAGGTGTATCAAGGAACGTAATTTTCTTGCCTTGTGCTTCAATTTGATATGCACCGATATGCTGTGTGATTCCACCAGCTTCGCCTGCTGTTACTTTTGTATTACGGATTGAGTCAAGAAGCGTTGTTTTACCATGGTCAACGTGTCCCATGATTGTTACAACTGCAGGACGTTCTACTAGATCCTCTTCATTATCTTCGATTTCAAGCGTTTCAAATTCTGCTTCATTGATAATAATTTCTTCTTCTACTTCAACACCGTAGTCTGCTCCAATTAGCTCAATTGCATCTTTATCAAGCACTTGGTTGATTGTTGCCATAACACCAAGCCCAAAAAGCTTTTTAATGATTTCAGATGGCTCACGATGAAGCTTCTTAGCAAGCTCAGCAACTGACAAGCTTTCTTGGAACGTAATTTTTTCAGGAAGTGGCTTTGGAGCCGCTTTTTGCTGTGGTGCATGTGATTGCTGATGATTTGGCTTCTTACCTTTTTTCCCTTTATTGCCTTTATTAAACTGATTTTGTCCACCTTGTTTCTTATTATCTGGACGTTTGTTACGGGAATCTCCTTGATTGCCTGTGTTCTTTGCGAACTTTTTGTTTAATTCTGTTTCTGCCTTAGGCTCAATTGTAGCCATATGGTTTGATACTTCAATATTCATTTCTTTTAGTTTATCGATAACGTTTTTACTTGAGACATTGTGTTTTTTAGCATATTCATAAACACGAATTTTACTCATAAACTTCACCCCCACAAAAATTAATCAAGCAGCGTTTTCATCTTTTTCGCAAACCCAGCATCTGTTATGCCAACAACAACGCGGCTATCTTTCCCAATTGCTTTTCCTAAGAGGAACCGGTCCTCAACAAGCTTGACTGGAACGCTATAGTAGCTGCATTTGTCCATAACTTTCTTTGCGGTGTTTGCTGATGCATCGCGAGATAATATAACAAGACTAATTGCATTTCTGCGCACGTCTTTAATTACAAGCTCTTCACCAGAAATTACTTTTCGCGCTCGATTAGCTAACCCTAAAAATGATTGCCATTGTTCTTGATTCAACTGCGCTTCTCCTTTTGAGCAAGCTCTAATAGTTCGCTGTAAACTTCCTCAGGTACTTCAGCTTTTAGATGTGTACCAAGCAAATTTTTCTTTTGAGCTAATAACACAGCATCTTCATCTTTTGAAATGTAAGCGCCACGCCCGTTTTTTTTGCCTGTTACATCAAGCTCTACGTTTCCTTCCGTTGTTCTTACAACTCGAACGAGCTCTTTTTTTGGAAGCATTGTTTGCGTTGCTACGCATTTTCTCATTGGTACTTTTCTTTTATTACTAGACATCTATCTTAACACCTCTTATTCCATCTCAGAATGGTCTAAGTCAAATGCTTCTGGAGAAGATGGCTCCTCTTTTGTTACTAAAATGCCTTCAGCTTCTGCTTCTGATTGGCTCTTAATATCGATTTTCCAGTTTGTTAGCTTCGCTGCTAAACGAGCATTTTGCCCGCGTTTTCCAATTGCTAAAGAAAGCTGATAATCCGGTACAATGACCGTTGTTGCTTTGTCGCCTTCATTCACAAGAACTTCAAGCACTTTAGCAGGACTTAGTGCGTTTGCTACAAATTCCACTGGATCTTCTGACCAGCGAACAATATCAATTTTTTCGCCTTTTAATTCGTTTACAACTGCTTGTACACGCTGCCCTTTTGGACCTACACATGAGCCAACTGGATCGATTTCATCATACTCAGCATGAACAGAGATTTTTGAACGATCTCCAGCTTCACGCGCAACTGAGCGAATTTCAACAGCACCATCATAAATTTCAGGCACTTCTTTTTCAAACAGGCGTTTTAAGAGACCTGGATGTGTACGAGACACATAAATTTGTGGACCTTTTGTTGTACGCTCCACTTTTGTTACGTATACTTTAATACGATCATGTGGATGATATTGCTCGTTCGGCATTTGTTCATTTACAGGAAGAAGAGCTTCAATTTTACCTAAGCTTACATAAATAAAGCGAGAATCTTGGCGCTGTACAATTCCCGTCATAATATCTTCTTCACGGTCAATGAATTCAGAATAAATAACGCCACGCTCTGCTTCACGCACGCGCTGTGTTACGACTTGTTTCGCTGTTTGAGCTGCGATGCGTCCAAAGTCTTTTGGCGTTACTTCCATTTCTACAACATCGTCAATTTCGAAGTTTGGATTTACTTGTTTTGCTTCTTCAAGTGAAATCTCAAGACGTGGATCAAAAACTGCGTCTACAACGTCTTTACGAGCAAAAACGCGCATTGTTCCTTTTTCAAGGTTTAAATCAACACGCACGTTTTGAGCTTGGTTGAAATTTCGTTTATAAGCTGAAATTAATGCGGCTTCAATTGCCTCAATAATCACATTTTTACTAATACCTTTTTCTTTTTCAAGAACTTCTAAAGCATCTAATAGATCGATACTCATGGTAAACCTGGTCCCCCTTTTTCAATTATCGCATTCCCCATTAGAAAGTAACAGCCAAGCGAGCTTGTGCTACTTTTTCATATGGAATTTCGATTTCTTTCACTCTTGTTTTGATTTTGATAAGGAGGGTAATATACTCTCCATCAAAGCTTTTTAACTCACCTTCGAATTCTTTTGAATCTTCGATCGGCTCGTATGTTTTGACATAAACGTTTTTGCCAATATTTTTTTCAAAGTCATCTGCTTTTTTAAGCGGACGCTCTGCTCCTGGCGAAGAGACTTCTAAAAAGTAGTTGTGGGTAATTGGATCAAGCTCATCCATTTTTTCGCTAAGACGCTCGCTGACAACGCCACAATCTTCAATGTCTACGCCTTTCTCAGAGTCAATAAACACTCGCAAAAACCAGTCTTTTCCTTCTTTCACATATTCAACGTCCACTAGTTCAAGTCCTAAGTCTTCAAGAATAGGTGTCGCAAGCTGTTCTACGATTTCTGTCACTTTCTCACCCATCATATTCCTCCTTTTAAAAGAGACCGTTGTTCAAGTTTAATCTTTTTTCCTACCCAAGTCATGCGGTATGCTCTTATAGTTTTACAATTGTAAGGATAAAAATTCCCTGCTTACATAAGAAAGCAGGGATAAAAAACAAGTACATAATCATCGTGCTTGTTACTAACCATAAAATCACGAAATGAATAGAAAACTTATCCAACGTCTATCCAATAATAAAGAGTGGGTTTCCCCACTCTTTTACGACCGTTATGTCTAGCATTACCATACCTACTATACCATAACCATAATTTTGTTGCAAACCCACTAATCACAACTTAAAACAGTGAAAGCTGGTTTTGGTCTGGCAGTGATTCTAAGCAGCCGTGGTTGTCTAAATACTCAAGAATTGTTTTAGATACACGACCTCTTTGCTGAAGATCTTCTTTTGACAAGAATTCTCCATCTTCGCGTGCTTTTACAATATTAAGTGCAGCATTTGTACCAAGACCCGGAATCGAGTTGAACGGTGGAATAAGCGACGTACCGTCAATAACGAACTCTGAGGCGCTTGATCGATAAAGATCGACTTTTTGGAAAGAGAAGCCACGTTCACACATCTCAAGTGAAATTTCTAACACCGTTAGTAAGTTTTTCTCTTTCGGTGATGCTTCAAGTCCTTTAGCTAAAATTTCTTCAATTTTTGCTTTGATTGCTGCAGATCCCTTAATCATCGTATCAATATCAAAATCATCAGCACGAACAGTAAAGTATGTTGCGTAATAAAGAATAGGATGATGCACTTTGAAATACGCAATACGAACAGCCATTAGAACGTATGCAGCTGCATGGGCTTTCGGGAACATGTACTTAATTTTTTTACATGAATCAACATACCAGTCAGGTACGCCATTTTTTGCCATTTCCTCTTCCCACTCATCTTGAAGACCTTTTCCTTTACGTACAAACTCCATAATTTTGAATGCAAGCGATGGATCTAGTCCTTGATAAATGAGATACACCATAATATCATCACGACATCCAATTACTTCACTTAGCGTACATACGTTATTATGAATAAGCTCTTGTGCATTTCCAAGCCATACGTCCGTTCCGTGAGAAAGGCCTGAGATTTGGACAAGCTCAGAGAAAGTAGTTGGCTTTGTATCTTCAAGCATTTGCCGAACGAATCTTGTCCCAAACTCAGGAATGCCAAGCGTTCCGGTTTTACACATAATTTGCTCTGACGTTACACCGAGCGATTCTGTACCGCTAAAGATTTTCATAACTTCAGGATCATCTGTTGGAATCGTTTTTGGATCAATGCCGCTTAAATCTTGAAGCATACGAATAGCAGTTGGATCATCGTGTCCGAGAATATCAAGCTTTAACACGTTATCGTGAATAGAATGGAAGTCAAAGTGAGTTGTTTTCCATTCTGAATTTCGATCGTCTGCCGGAAATTGAACTGGCGAAAAATCGTAAATATCCATATAATCTGGAACAACAATAATTCCTCCTGGATGCTGACCTGTTGTTCGTTTTACGCCCGTACAACCCGCAACAAGACGATCAACTTCCGCTCCTCTATAGTGGATATCATGATCTCCTGCATAACCTTTTACATATCCATATGCCGTTTTTTCAGCAACTGTACCAATCGTTCCTGCTCTATATACGTAATCTTCACCGAAAAGCTCTTTTGTATAGTTATGGGCTTTTGGCTGATATTCTCCTGAGAAGTTCAAATCGATATCAGGGACCTTATCTCCTTTAAATCCAAGGAAGGTTTCAAACGGAATATCATGGCCGTCTTTTGTATACGGAATATTACATTTTGGACAGTCTTTATCAGGTAAATCAAACCCAGATCCAACAGATCCGTCATCAAAGAACTCAGATGTTTGACACTGTGGACAAACATAGTGCGGTGGCAGTGGATTCACTTCGGTAATTTCGGTCATCGTTGCGACAAAGGATGAGCCAACAGATCCACGGGAACCTACAAGATATCCATCGTTCAACGATTTTTTAACAAGCTTATGTGAGATAAGATAAATTACGGCGAATCCATGCCCAATAATACTTTTTAATTCTTTCTCAAGACGAGCTTCTACAATTTCTGGAAGGTCCTCTCCGTAGATGGAACGAGCTCTGTCATAACTCATTTTTTTCATCTCATCTTCGGCACCTTCAATTTTGGGTGTATATAAGTCGTCTTTAATTGGCTTGACTTCTTCAATTAAATCGGCCACTTTTTGGGTGTTTGTGACTACAATTTCTTTCGCCTTTTCTTCACCAAGGAAAGAAAAGCAGTCAAGCATTTCGTTTGTAGAACGGAAATGCACATCAGGAAGCTCATGACGATTTAACGGATTTGCTCCACCTTGAGAGCTGATTAAAATTTTACGATAAATTTTGTCTTCTGGATTTAGATAGTGAACGTTCCCTGTTGCCACAACTGTTTTGCCAAGTTTTTCACCAATTTTGACGATATTTGAAATAATCTCAAGCAGCGCTTTTTCTGTATGAACCAAATCAAGCTCAATTAAATGCTTGTAGTTGCTTGGCGGCTGCACTTCAATATAATCATAAAACTCTGCTGCTTTTTCCACTTCTTCTGCGGATTTTTGCATCATTGCCTCAAAAACTTCACCTTTATCACAGGCAGTTCCTACGAGTATACCTTCTCGATATTTCTCCAATTTTGAGCGCGGAATACGCGGTACGCGGTAAAAATACTCTAAGTGTGCAATGGATACAAGCTTAAATAGGTTTTTTAATCCTGTGGCATTTTGCGCTAATAGCACCGCATGATATGGACGTGCTCTTTGATAAGCATTTCCTTGCCCCATATAATCGTTAAGCTGATGATGTGATATTATTTCTTTTTCAATTGCTTCTTTTAAAAGTCTTACAAGAATATATCCTGTTGCTTCAGCATCATAGATTGCTCTATGGTGCTGAACGAGCTCAACGTCAAACTTTTTCGCAAGCGTATTTAAACGATGATTCTTCATTGTCGGGTAAAGCAAACGGGCAAGTTCAAGCGTATCTATTACAGGATTTTGTGCTTTACCAAGTCCAATGCGACCAAATCCCATATTTAAGAAGCCCATATCAAAACTTGCGTTATGTGCAACAAGAATATCATCGCCAATCCATTCATGAAAATCTTTTAATACATCTTCTATTTCCGGGGCATTTTCAACCATATCATCAGTAATTCCCGTTAATTCAATCGTTGTTGCTGAAAGAGGATGATGTGGATTTGCAAAACGCTCAAACTTATCAATGATTTCACCTTCACGCATTTTAACGGCTGCAAGCTCAATGATTTTATCGTATGTTGCTGAAAGCCCTGTTGTTTCAACGTCAAAAACAATATATGTTTCAGAAGCTAAATCCCGTTTTTGCGGATTATACGCAATCGGCACCCCATCATCTACAAGATTTACTTCAACCCCGTAAATCATCTTTAAGCCATTTTTCTTTGCTGCTCCATATGCCTCTGGAAATGATTGAGCAACAGCATGGTCCGTTACAGCGATTGCTTTATGACCCCATTTTGCTGCTTGTTGTACAAGTGAGCTAATAGACGTGACAGCATCCATTTGGCTCATTGGCGTATGAAGATGAAGCTCAACGCGCTTTTCATCTTCCCCTGCTGTATCTTGACGTTCCCTAGCAGGAATTTCATTTACATCGTTTCCAATCATAACAAGATCGCGTACAAACGTATCGTTCTGCACGCTACCGCGCACTTTTAACCACATACCTTTTTTAAGAGACTGAAACATTGGTACATCTTCTTTATCACGTGAAAACATCTTCACAAGAATCGAATCTGTGTAGTCTGTAATTTTGAAAGTAAGAAGCGTACGACCGCTGCGTAGCTCTTTTGTTTCAGCATGAAACACATACCCTTGAATTGTAATACGTTTTTCCTCATCAATAATTTGGCTAATTGAAACAGGATCGTCTTTAATTGTATAACCAAGTGTAAGCGGACCTGAAATAGCTCCTCCTTCACTCTCGCGCTGTTCTGCTTTTGCCTTCATTTCAGTTAAAGCTGCAAGAGCCTTTTGCTCGTCTTCTTGCTTTTTCTTTTCTACGAACTCATCATATTCTTTCTTCGCTTCAACAACGTCTGTCTCAATTTGAAAAGCAGGAAAGCCGTAAGTTGTATATTGAGCTGACAAAAGCTCTCCATATTTCCGTTTTAATGCTGCAGCTTCAGCAACATTTCGTCCGTGAAGACAAAGCTTACGTCCTTGTACTTTTGGATGCTGTTCATTTAATAGAGAAAGAAACATAGGTGAAATTCCTTGAAGCTCACTTAAACAGTGGTTCCAATAATTTTTCACTTCTTCATCTTCATATTCTTCATTTTTCGCTTTGATTGTAAAAGAAGTTGTCGCAATATGTGAAAACTGTTTGTTCATTCTCATTAGTAGTTCATTATATATATTAAATGGTAAAACACGATTAAGCACAAACTGAAAGTGCCAGCGCTTTTGTTCTTTGTGAACTGTAACTTTTTCAAGCTCTCCGCCCTCAAAATAACGGACAATCATATCATCCGTAAGCTCAAGCTGCTGAAGAAGAATGGAAAAGCGTTCACGCTGTTTTATCACTGCTTCTTCGCTCATTTTTCCCCTCCGTTATTTTTATTCGATTTCTATTTTAGCATAAAGAAAGGCACCTTTTCTTCAAAAGGCACCTTCCTTTTCTTTCTTTAAAAATTCTTATTGTTCAAGAAGTTTTTCAATAAGCTCTGGAATCTCCTCTACTTTTGCTTCAAAAGATTCACCTGTTTTACGTACTTTCACTTCAACAATACCTTCGCCAGCTTGTTTACCAACCGTAACGCGGATTGGTAGACCAATAAGATCAGAGTCAGCGAATTTTACGCCAGCTCTCTCTGCACGATCATCATACAGAACTTCATAACCTTGATCTTGAAGTGTGTTGTAAAGAGCTGAAGCCACTTCTGTTTGCTCTTCTTTTTTCACGTTAACTGCAATAACATGAACATCATATGGAGCAACTTGTTTTGGCCATACTAAACCATTTTCATCATTATACTGCTCTGCAATAGCTGCCATTGTACGAGACACTCCGATACCATAGCATCCCATAATCATTGGCTGTGCTCGTCCATTTTCATCAAGGAACGTACCGTTCATTGCTTCACTATAACGTGTTCCAAGTTTAAAGACGTGCCCAACTTCAATTCCACGAGCAAATTGAATGATTCCTTCTCCATCTGGAGAAGCATCTCCTTCTTGAATAAAGCGAAGGTCTGCATAGTCTGCTTGGAAATCGCGACCTGGGTTTACTCCTGTAAAATGGAAGCCGTCTTCATTAGCCCCACATACACCGTTAACAATATACTCAACAGCATTATCAGCAATTACTTTTACATTCTTCACATTGATTGGTCCAACTGAACCAACTTCACATTGAATGATATCTTTTACTTCGTTTGCAGGAGCGAGCATAATATCTTTTGCTTCAAGATAGTTTTTCACTTTAATGTCGTTGATTTCGTGATCGCCACGTGCCAATACAAGCACATACTCTTCATCAACTTTAAAAAGAAGAGATTTAATGCATTTTTCTTTTTCAATGTTCAATGCTTTTGATACATCTTCAATTGTTTTGCTGTCTGGTGTTGCTACTTTTTCAAGTTCGGCAGCATCTTCTGAACTTTTTTCATAATTAGCAACAACAGGAGCCATTTCGATGTTTGCTGCGAAATCAGATGTGTCTGAGTACGCAATTGTATCTTCACCAATGTCTGATAACACCATGAATTCATGCGTATCTTTACCACCCATTGCTCCAGAATCTGCGATTACGGCACGGAAGTCTAGACCACAGCGTGAAAAGATGCGACGATATCCTTCAAACATGTCTTCGTATGTTTTATCTAAGCTTTCTTTAGTTGCATGAAATGAGTAGGCATCTTTCATAATAAATTCACGGCCTCGTAAAAGACCAAAGCGTGGACGCTTCTCATCGCGGAATTTCGTTTGAATTTGGTACACATTTAACGGAAGTTTTTTGTATGATTTTACTTCATCGCGAAGCAAGCTTGTCACAACTTCTTCATGTGTTGGTCCTAGAGCAAACTCACGACTATGACGATCGTTAAAACGCATAAGTTCAGGGCCATAAGAACTCCAGCGTCCTGATTCTTGCCAAAGTTCAGCAAGCTGAAGTGTTGGCATTAGCATTTCTGATGAACCTGCTCTGTCCATTTCTTCACGAACAATTTTTTCTACTTTTGCAAGCACGCGCTTACCAAGAGGTAAAATGCTGTAAATACCACTTGCATTTTGTCTCATAAATCCTGCACGAATTAAAAGCTGGTGACTTCTAATTTCAGCATCTGCTGGCACTTCACGCAGCGTTGGGATAAACATTGCACTTTGTTTCATGGTTTCTCCACCTTTATCCATAATCAATTAAAAAATATGAGAAGCGGCGTCCTTTTTGTTCAAAAAGGAAACGCCGCTTTTTATCTTATTGTACAAAAAAGCGTTGAATATCGTTCCATGTGACGACAAGCATAAGGAGCATCAGAAGCGCAAATCCAATAAAGTGGACAATACCTTCTTTTTGGCGATCAATTGGTTTTCCTCTTAACGCTTCAACTAAGAAGAACAGAAGACGTCCTCCATCAAGAGCCGGCAGCGGTAAAAGGTTCACAATTCCAAGGTTAATGCTCAGTGCAGCAGCCCATTTCATCAAGTAGTAGAATCCTGACTGTGCGACCTGTTCTGTTGAAACATAAATTCCAACTGGTCCTGAAAGCATATCAATTGAGAACTGTCCTGTCACTAGTTTTCCAAGTGTTAGAACGATTTCTTTCGTCCATGTTAGCGTTTCAGTTACACCGTTGGCAATCGCACCGAAAAAGGATTTTTCAACAGGCTGATAAACGCCAATAACCCCTACTGTTTCCTCGCCTCTTTTTTCACTTTTTGGTGTAACGTTAATTTCTTCGGCCTGCCCATTACGTTCCACATCAAACGTTACTTCTTCCCCAGGATGTTTTACGACTTTACTTACAACGTCTGTCCATGACGATACACTTTCCCCGTCAATTGCTTTTACAACGTCACCTTCTTGTAAGCCTGCTTCTTGGGCAGCTCCATCTGATGTGATTTCTCCCATAATTGGTTTATCTACCGTGTAGCCTTGAAAAACGCCGATAATCGCAAAAAGAAAGAAAGCAAGCACAAAGTTCATCATTGGACCAGCAAAAATGGCCATTGCACGCTGTCCAAGCGTTTTCGAACCAAACTGACGCTTGTACGGGGCAATTTGTACTTCTTCTCCGTCATTAACGAAAAACGATGTATCACTAACGGTAAAGCGCTCCAGACGACCTTCTTCTGAAGAAGCTTCATATCCTTCTACAAACATTTTATGTTCTAAGTCAATACGTTCAACTTCAACGACCGTTGCATCTGGATGCTCGTCTTTATTGTTAATAATGATTTTATTAACCTCGTCTTTATCATTGAACTTTAGTCCAATCATTTGACCTGGTTTTACTTCAATCATTTCTGGATCTTCTCCAGCCATGCGGACAAACCCACCAAGTGGCAAGAGACGAATTGTATATACAGTTTCATTCTTCGTGAATGAAAAAACTTTTGGACCGAAGCCAATGGCAAATTCGCGGCAAAGAATGCCAGCACGTTTTGCAAAAATAAGATGCCCTAGCTCGTGAACAAAAACTAGTAACCCAAAAATGAGTACAAACGCTATAGGTGTCGGCAAAAGCTATTACCTCCTTTAAGAAATTAAAGACAATACGTAAGACCTTGTTTCTAAATCTACTTCTTTTATTGTCTGAAGACAAGGATTTTGCTGGACAGTATGCCAGTTTAATGCCTTCTCAATCACGTCTTCAATTTGCAGGAAGGAAATTTTCCCTTCAAGGAATAACGCAACGGCTTGTTCATTTGCTGCATTCAATACAGTTGGCATTGTACCTCCTGTTTTCCCTGCTTCAAAAGCAAAAGAAAGACAGCGATAACGTTCGAAATCCATTTTAGCAAAATCCAATGTACCAATCTCAGCGAGGTTAAGAGGCGTAGAAGGAAGCACCATTCGATTTGGATATGTAAGAGCGTATTGAATAGGTACGCGCATATCAGGTGTTCCAAGCTGAGCCATCACGCTACGGTCATGAAACTCAACCATAGAATGAATGATACTTTGTTTATGGAGAAGCACATCTATTTTCTCATATGGCATGTTAAAAAGCCAATGTGCTTCAATAACTTCTAACCCTTTGTTCATCATTGTTGCTGAATCAATGGTAATCTTTGCGCCCATTGACCAGTTTGGATGGTTTAAGGCTTCCTCAACGGTTACTCCTTCTAGCTCTTGTCTTGTTTTGTCTCGAAAACTTCCTCCAGAAGCCGTAATAATGAGACGATTAATCTCTTTCATATTTTCGCCTTGCAGACATTGATAAATAGCAGAATGTTCACTATCAACCGGAAGGATGCTTACTCCATACTCCTGAGCTTCCTTCATCACAAGATGACCTGCTGTTACAAGCGTTTCCTTATTTGCAAGGGCAATGGTTTTACGCGCTCTAATAGCTTCTATTGTGGGAAAAAGACCAACGCTCCCCATTACAGCCGTAACAACAACATCTGCTTCAGAACATGTAGCAACTTCTATCAAACCTTCTTCTCCATATACAATAGTAATATTGAGAAACTCGTCTTTTAATACCTCATAGTCTTCTTTTTTTGAAACTGATAAAATCCTAGGCTGAAATTCTGCTAAAATTTCTCGTGTTTTATCAATATTTTGTCCTACTGACATGGAAACGAGTGAAAATTCGTCACGATGCGTTCGAATGACATCTAGCGTTTGTGTTCCAATTGAACCTGTTGCACCTAGTAAGGCAATTTTCTTCACGTATGTCACCCCGTTCAATTATATTAAAAAGTAAAGAATAGGGAAAACAAACAGCCAGCTGTCTGTTCGGTCAAGCACTCCCCCGTGTCCAGGTAAAATATTGCCTGAATCTTTCACACCATAGTGGCGTTTAAACGCTGACTCTACAAGATCTCCAACTTGTCCAAATATAGAAAGAACAAGACCGATCACCATAAGATGAAGAGGGGACTCTGTAAGCGGCGATAAAAACGCAAAAAGAAGCGCTACGATTACTCCACAAACAATTCCTCCCACTGAGCCTTCAATTGTCTTATTCGGACTAATGTCAGGCCATAGTTTTCGTTTCCCCATACTTTTCCCAATAAAATATGCTCCAGAATCACTTGCCCATGTTACAAAAAGAGCAAGAAATACGTAAGAAAGCTGTTCTTCGCGAATCGCAATAAAATAATAAAAACCCATTCCAATATAGATGGTTGCTAAAATAACAAAACCAGCATCATCGAATGTAAAACGGTTTTTAATTAATACAGTATACGTCAGCAGCAATAAAACAGCGAGCAAAACAACTTCTACTTTATGTTTAAATATCGTATTAGCAAGCGACCCATTTGCCTCTGAAAGCAAAAACGTCCAAATAAGCAAGACACTCATAAACGTTGGGAAAGATAGGAGCGAAATTTTTCGCATTTTTAATAATTCAAAAACTCCAACCGTTGCTAACAAATAAACAAGCAGTGTAAAAGGCAACCCGCCAACTAAGACAAGGGGTACAAAGATAGCGGCTGCAATGACTCCTGTAATGATTCGTTGCCTCATTTTTTATCAACATCCTTCACGCCACCGAAACGGCGTCCTCTATTTTGGTAATCCTCTAAAGCTGACAGAAAATGTTCTCCTCTAAAGTCAGGCCATAGAACATCTGTAAACCAAAATTCAGCATAAGCAAGCTGCCATAGCATAAAATTACTTAAGCGAATTTCCCCGCTTGTGCGAATAAGCAAATCCGGGTCTTTAAGGTCTCCGCTCATCAAATGCTTCTGAATATCAGCTTCTGTTACAGCCTTGTTTGGATCAGCTTCTTCCATCAGTTTATTCACCGCATAAACAAGCTCATCACGAGATCCATAGTTTAACGCAAAGTTTAAAATAAGGCCCGTATTTTCCTTCGTTCTTTCGATTGCATTGTTTACGGCATTGAGCGTATGGGCTGGAAGTCTTTCCTTGTTACCCATCACCCTTACTTGGACATTTTCTTCAATCAGCTCTGGTAAAAATGTGCTTAAAAACTCTTCTGGAAGCTTCATAAGAAATTCAACTTCCATTTTTGGCCTTTTCCAATTTTCTGTTGAAAATGCGTAGAGAGTTAATACTTTAACATTTAACTCATTGGCAGCACGAGTAATTTTCCGCACAACTTTCATTCCTTCATGGTGACCCATAATGCGCGGCATGGCTCGTTTCTGAGCCCAGCGTCCGTTTCCGTCCATGATGATGGCTACATGTTCTGGAATAGATCCTTTCATCACTTGTTTCTTACGCTGTTCATACGTACCTGTATTTGACTTTTGCTCCTTTAAAAGCTGTTGAAATTTCTTTATCATGTCAAAAGTCCCCCGTTATGCAAACATCATCTTTTTTTCTGTAATTTTTGTATAAAAAGGCTCGGTCCCCTTTTATATTTTTCATACTACCATTATTAACAAAAAAACCCCCTGTAAACAATAGAGGGTCTTTTACAATATATTTTACAGTGAAAAAGATTATACTTCCATAATTTCTTTTTCTTTATCTTTTGCAATACCATCCACTTTTTCGATGTACGAGTCTGTAAGCTTTTGAATGTCTTCTGTGTAGCTACGGAGATCATCCTCTGTAATCTCTCCATTTTTCTCAAGCTTTTTAAGATCTTCGTTTCCGTCACGACGAATATTACGTACGGCTACCTTGCTATCCTCGCTGTATTTCTTCACAAGTTTTACAAGTTCACGACGACGCTCTTCTGTTAAAGCAGGAATTGTAATACGGATGATGGTGCCGTCATTTGATGGAGTAAGACCAAGGTCTGCTTTCATGATTGCTTTTTCAATTTCAGCAAGCTGTGTTTTGTCATATGGTTGGATAACAAGCATACGAGCTTCAGGTACACTGATTGTTGCAAGCTGGTTTAATGGTGTTGGAACACCATAATATTCAATCATCACTTTATCAAGTAGAGATGGATTAGCACGTCCAGCACGAACTGTTGCTAATTCTCTTGTTAAAGCTCCTGTCGCTTTTTCCATTCTCTCTTTTGTTTCATTTAATACTGTTTTTGGCATTATTCTTTCCCCCTTACAATTGTTCCAATGTTCTCTCCTACAACAACACGTCTAATGTTGCCTTCTTCCATAACAGAGAATACGATAAGTGGAATATCGTTGTCCATACATAGTGAAGAAGCTGTAGAATCCATGACTGCTAAACCTTGTTGAAGCACTTCAATATAAGAAAGTGTTTCGTATTTTACAGCATCAGGTACTAAAGTTGGATCTGCGCTATATACTCCGTCTACGTTGTTTTTAGCCATTAAAATAACGTCTGCTTCAATTTCTGCAGCACGCAGAGCAGCCGTTGTATCTGTTGAGAAGTACGGATTCCCTGTTCCTGCCGCAAAAATGACAACGCGTTTCTTTTCAAGATGGCGAATCGCTTTTCGTCTTATGTACGGTTCAGCTACTTGGCGCATTTCAATTGACGTTTGCACACGTGTTTGTACTCCAAGATTTTCTAAGCTATCTTGTAATGAAAGAGAATTCATTACCGTTGCAAGCATTCCCATGTAGTCTGCATTTGCACGGTCCATCCCCATCTCACTACCAATTTTACCACGCCAGATGTTCCCACCGCCAACAACAATGGCAATTTCAACACCTAAATCGTAAATTTCTTTTACTTGAGCAGCAACAGACTTGATGATTTCAGGTTTGATTCCAAATCCTTGTGATCCTGCTAATGCTTCACCGCTCAGCTTTAATACAATTCGATTATATTTTGCACTACTCATATTAAACCTCCATCGTCCCAAGTGTACGATATCATTTTTTAGGAAAGGGGAACACAACGTGTTCCCCCTTCTTTGCTTTATAATTTGCCCATTTATAAAGAATATAATGGTCTTATTTTTTAACTTGGTTCATTACTTCTTCAGCGAAGTTTTCTTCACGTTTTTCCATACCTTCGCCAACTTCATAACGAGTGAAGTCTGCAACAGTAGCACCTTTAGAAGAAACGAATTTACCTACTTTTTGATCAGAATCTTTAACAAATGCTTGATCTAGTAAGCAAATTTCTTCAAAGTATTTGCCAAGACGGCCTTCAACCATTTTTGCAACGATTTTTTCTGGTTTACCTTCGTTAAGAGCTTGTTGAGTTAATACTTCACGCTCACGAGCTACTTCTTCTTCAGAAACAGCGTCACGAGAGATGTATTTAGGGTTGATTGCAGCAATGTGCATAGCAACGTCTTTTGCAACAGCTTCGTCAGTAGTTCCTTCAAGAACTGTTAATACACCAATGCGTCCACCCATATGAAGGTAAGCACCAAATGCATCATTGTCGCCTTTTGTTTTAAGAGCGAAACGACGAAGAGAAAGTTTTTCACCAATTTTAGCAATAGCATTGTTGATATGACCTTGAAGAGTTTCACCGTTCTCCATTTTGCTTTCTAATGCTTCTTCAAGATTAGCTGGTTTAGCAGCTAAAAGGTGTGCACTAATTTCTTTAGTAAGGTTTTGGAAACCTTCGTTTTTCGCAACGAAATCAGTTTCAGAGTTCACTTCGATAATAACAGCTTCATTACCTTGAACCTCGATTTGTGTTAGACCTTCAGCAGCGATACGGTCAGCTTTTTTAGCAGCTTTTGCGATCCCTTTTTCACGAAGGAAATCAATTGCTTTTTCCATATCCCCTTCAGTTTGAGTTAGTGCTTTCTTGCAGTCCATCATACCTGCGCCTGTTTTTTCACGTAGTTCTTTTACCATTTGTGCTGTAATCGCCATAATATTGCCTCCTTAGTTTTGGTATGTATCAAGTAATCATCTGTAAAAAAAGGTGATAAAAGGCTACCCCTTTATCACCTTTCCTTCATTAAGCAGTTGTTGTTTCAGTTTCAGTTGCTGCTTCTTCACCTTGTTTAGCTTCAAGAACAGCATCAGCCATTTTAGAAGTTAGAAGTTTAACAGCGCGGATTGCATCATCGTTTGCAGGGATAACATAGTCGATTTCGTCTGGATCACAGTTTGTATCTACGATACCAACGATCGGAATATTTAATTTTCTTGCTTCAGCCACTGCGATACGCTCTTTACGAGGGTCGATGATGAATAGTGCATCTGGAAGTTGCTTCATGTCTTTGATTCCGCCTAGGAATTTTTCAAGACGCTCAAGCTCTTTACGTAAGCCTACAACTTCTTTCTTAGGAAGAACTTCGAAAGTTCCGTCTTCTGCCATACGCTCGATGTCTTTAAGACGCTTAACGCGTTTTTGGATTGTTTGGAAGTTTGTTAAAGTACCACCTAACCAACGTTGGTTAACGAAGTACATACCAGCACGTGCTGCTTCTTCTTTAACAGAATCTTGTGCTTGTTTTTTAGTACCAACGAAAAGGATTTTTCCACCTTCTGCTGCTACATCTTTAACGAAGTGGAATGCTTCGTCAACTTTTTTCACAGTTTTTTGAAGATCGATGATGTAGATCCCGTTACGCTCTGTGAAAATGTATTTCTTCATTTTTGGGTTCCAACGGCGAGTTTGGTGACCGAAGTGAACACCTGCTTCAAGTAATTGTTTCATTGAAATTACTGACATTAATTTTTCCTCCTAACGGTTTTTGGGTTCCTCCGCTTAAGTCATCTTTAGATAAAACTGACGTTGAGCCAGCACCGTTATCTAAATCTTTAAGCGTGTGTATTAACACCAGAAATAAATATAGCACATTCACTATTCACAAGCAAGTTCAAATTCTATTTTCTTGTCGAAATTGTAAGAATAGGCGAATTTCCGCATCCCCTCTATGTAGATGTTTAGCAATTTCTTCACTTGTTAAACCTCTATCATGTAAAAAATAAACTGTTTTCCGCAACTGCTCCCCTTCCAGCTCCTCTATCTTTAGTTTTGAAAGATATATTTCAACAGTGTCTTCTTGCATTTGAAAAGCTGGAAGAAGATCAGAGAGATCTTCAGGTTTGCTAACTGCATTAAATTCTGTGCGGTTTGGTTTTTTTGTATTATTTTCTCTCGACTTTTTTAAACTCTTAATGAGATTATGATGCTCTTCTTGAAGCTCAAGTAAATAAGCAGCCATTGCTTCTTCGAGTTCTTTTGCTGAGCGTTTTTGTTCTTGCTCTATTCTCTTCATTTCACCTCTTTTCATATAAAGAAGCGTAATACAAAAGAATGATATGACGTGTAAAATGAGAGAAATCACAATAAAGAACGCCATTTTTCTCCTCCTTCCTTTTCATAGAAAAAGACGAGCATTAAGAGCTCGTCTTCTTTAGGCCTGCTCCATTATCTTTGTAAGCATGTGACGCATTTTATATAATGCCTTTGAATGAATTTGAGAAATGCGCGATGTTGATAAAGACATCACATGACCAATTTCTGTAAATGTTAAATCTTCTTTATAAAAAAGAGACACAACAAGCTGTTCTTTTTCGTTTAAACCTTCAATAACTTTAGCAAGATTTTCATACATTTCTTCCTTCAGAAGCTCTTCTTCAGGAAGAACTGCTTTATCATCACGAATAGAATATGTTTGTTGTTCTTTGTCTTCAGATTCTTTCATATATTCATCCATTGATAATATATTAGCGAAAAAACCTTCATTCATTGTTTGCAACACTTCTTCTTCTGTTACATCTAGACTTGCTGCTATCTCTTTAGGAGCGACCGTACGTAAATATTCTTGCTCAAGCTCTTCAATTTTTGATTCAATCTTTTTAGCTCTTTCTCTCGCTCCTCTTGAAAGCCAATCTTCTTTTCTTAATCCATCTATAATAGCACCACGCACGCGAAATGATGCATATGTATCAAATTTCAAATCACGTTTATAATCAAACTTTTCAAGTGCATCATACAACCCTGTAAGGCCAAGGCTGAACAAGTCCTCTTTACTTACACTTTTTGGAATACCAATTAAAATGCGTTGAACATGGTAATGGACGAGCGACATATATTTACGAACCAACATGTTTCCGGCATGAGGGTCTCGTGAATGTGTCCATTTTAGCCAATATTGTTCTTCTAGAGATGGTTGTGCCATTCGACTCCTCCTCGTCATGCAAACAGCTTTAATTCAATACCTTATATTTTTAAATGAATTCTGTTATGCTAAACTACCGCTTCAAAAATTTAATAATGTTCATCGCTCATAGATTTATATTTCTCTAACATTTGTGTTGGCGCTTCAAATGAAAAGAACTTCGCTTACAGGATCAAATTTAATCGTTCTTCCCCTTCGGCCCCAACGTCCTTCGAAAGGAGAGGGACATTGACTTCTTGTAAGAATCGTTTAAGAGCCTCAATATTTCTTGGCCCAATCCTCATATCATGCTCTGTTGAGTAATGTTGAAACATTTGGGCACCACCTGCAATTTTTGCTCGAAAATTTCCTAACTTTCCACCGTTTTGTAACAGTGTTTCGCACAAAGCGTACACAGCTGTATCAGCATATTTTGCTCTATTAAAATTTCTATCTCCGCTTTTTTCTGCATAAGGCAGCATCACGTGTACCATTGCAGCCATCTTTTCTTTTTGATCATAAATGACGACCCCTACACAGGAGCCAAGGCCGACGGTATAAATACAGGATGGTGCACGGACAAATCCCATTTCCGCAATGCCTACCTTTACCGCGTCTTTTCGATTATTTCTCACTTGAAATGCTCCTTGTAAGAGAGAAATTTCAAACCAAACTCTCTATTTTTTTCATCATATGCTTCCTGTTCTTCTTTTTCAATAAGGGAAAGACTGCAATTCATTCTATCTCATTTAAAGTCTACTGTTCTAAAACTTTATTAATATCAAGAACTAATAAAAACTGGTCGTCCCTTTTCACAGCTCCATTCACATAATAGGAACTTCCATCAGCAGGAGAAGCTATTCCTTGTTCATCAAGATCTAAAATATCAACAGCTTCATCTACAATAAGCCCAACTTCTCCTTCTTCACCTTTTACGACAACAATCCGTGTTGCACTATCATATTCCTTTTCTTTCATTCCAAACCTTAGACGAAGGTCGATAAGTGGCGTAACAACTCCTCTTAAGTTTGTTACTCCTTTAATGTAGGGAAATGTTCGTGGAACGTGTGTGATAGTATGCATTTTTTCAATGGAACGAATATGTGAAACCGGCAAGATATAGGCATTGTTTCCTACGTTAAATTGAAGCATTTTCATCCATCTCCCCCCTTTACTCTGTCTTTAAAAAGCTCATTGTGATTTAGAATGAGAGCTACCTTGCCATCTCCCAAAATCGTAGTTCCGGAAACAAGACTAATATGTTTTAAATAAGAACTAAGTGGTTTGACAACAATATCTTGTTGATGAAGAAACCCGTCTACAACAAGAGCTACGTATTTTTTCCCTTTTTCTAGAATAACAACATAGTGATGAAGACGTTCCTTTTGTTCCTCATTATATTCAAAAAGCTCACTTAAGAAAAAAAGCGGGATCACTTTATTTCGAAAATGGATAGCATGTTCTTCTCCAATATGTAAAATCTCTTCTTTTTCAATAAAAAGCGTTTCTGCAATTGAAGAAATAGGAACAGCCCAAATATCTTCTTTCATTTTAATGAGCATCGCGCACACAATAGAGAGCGTAGCAGGAATATCAATTGAAAACACTGTTCCTTGTCCACTATTAGAAGTAACACTTGTTGTTCCACCTAATGCTTCAATACTGTTTCGCACTACGTCAAGCCCAACACCACGGCCTGATAAGTTGGAAACTTCATCTGCTGTAGAAAAGCCTGGTGTAAATAAAAGTTGGTAAACATCCTCATCATGCATTGAGTTTGCTTTTTGATTTGAAACAATGTTTTTACTAATAGCCTTAGCTAATACACTCTGGCGATTTATTCCACTTCCATCATCTTTAATCTCGATTAAAATACGACTTCCTTTATATCGGGCGCTAAGCTCTATTGTTCCTTCTAGTTCTTTTCCATTTTCTTTTCTTTGTTCTGGCTGCTCAATTCCGTGATCTATAGAATTTCGAATAAGATGAACGAGAGGATCCCCAATTTTCTCAACAATTGTTCGATCAAGCGCTGTCTCTTGTCCTGTCAATTTCACACGAATTTTCTTTCCAAGCGTTCTAGCTAAGTTTCGAACCATTGGGGGAAAACGTTTAAACGCAGTTTCAATAGGAACCATTCGCATGTTAATGACAACTTGCTGCAAGTCATTTGTTAATCGAAAAAGATGTTTAACTGTGTCGTCAAGATCATGATCTGAAAAAGGCTGAATCATTTGCTGAATACGCGTTCTATCAATTACAAGTTCTTCTACTAAGTTCATAAGTACATTCAAGTCATCAAGCTTCACTCGAACGGTTTCAGAAGCTGACGTGTGATCAGAAGAGACTACATCTTCTTTTTTGTTCTCTCTTATATGAAGCTCAACGTTTTTCACATCGGTCATGTGCATCACTTCTTTTTGAATAAGTGAAAAGGGCTCCTCTGATCTTATATGAATTATAAAATGTTCTGTGAAATTACCTTCTTTAATCTCTTCAAAGCTTGGAGAAGTTTTAATAACAGTAGCATATTCTTTGATTTTCTGAAGTACCATATAAGCACGTGCTCCCTTTAATAAGCAATCTTCAGCAAGCTGGATTTTGATTATACTATCATCATCTGTAGAAAGAGACGAGAGAGGTTTTTCTTCTCCTTCTTTAGAAAGGGATGGGTAAGATAGAAATTCATGAAGTTCTGTTAGCGTATCTGTTTTAAATAATGGGGCTCCTTCCCCTTTCATAATTTTATCTATGGATTCACTAAGCTCTTCTACCGCTTGAAACATTAAATCTATGAGATCATTAGACCAATCTATCTTTTCATTTCTAAGTTCATCGAGAATATTTTCTAATCCATGTGTAAGCTCTGTTACATGTTCATAGCCCATTGTTGCCGCCATTCCCTTTAGCGTATGAGCAGATCTAAAAATTTCGTGCACAACTCCGTCTTCTCGCGTACCGTTCTCTACTTTTAGAAGATAATCATACATATTTTGAAGATGCTGTTTGCTTTCATCAATAAAAATATCCAAATATTGATTCATCTCCATGCTGTCCACCTCAATACTTTCTAAATTACAAGCTACTTCGAGAAACGTATTTTTTTATAATCTTTCTCTTTTTTCAAGAAACTGATGTTTTAACCGAGCTAGAAACCCATCTTTTAAAAATTTTGTAGAAGAAGGGTTTACAAAAGATGCTGCAAGCTCTTCCACTGCTTTTGTCGCTTTTCCATTTGGATAGAGAATAGAAAATGGTACTTGTTTCATCGCTGCTTTTGTGACTGCAGAATCGGTCGGAATTCGCCCTAAATAGCTCAGTTGACCATTTAAAAATTTTTCAGTCACTTTATTTATTCGTCCAAAAACAATTTCTCCTTCTCGTGAGGAAGAAGTTTTGTTGATTACAACATTATAAGGACCTTCTAGGGACTCCATCATCATAAACTTCACAGAAGCATATCCATCCATTAATGACGTTGGCTCTGGCGTTATGAGCACAACAATTTCGTCAGCAGCCTTTAAGAAAGATAAAACGCTCTTTGACATTCCTGCTCCCATGTCAAAAATAACATAATCATACTGCACAAAAGAGACGTCAAATTGTGCAAGTAAATGAGTTATGTCTCCCTCATCCATTTCAACGAGTGTATTTAATCCTGTTCCTCCTGAAAGGATATCAATGCCGTAGCTACTTTTTGACACAGCTTCTTGTACTGATACATTTCCATGTAGAACATCTGCAATTGTATACTGTGTTGATATCCCCATTAAAATTTCTACGTTACCCATCCCAACATCCATATCAAACAAAAGCACTTTATAGCCAAGTTTATGAAGAGAAAGAGCAAAGTTAATGGAAAAATGTGATTTTCCTACTCCTCCTTTTCCACTTAATACAGCTAATGCTTTCGTTTTTTTAATTCCTTGCATTTTTAGTCTAAGATGTTCTGCCTGATCTTTCATCATCACTCTTCCTCAAATAAAAAATTTGCAATATTATTTTCTGTAACCGAAAGTAAATCATCAGGCACATCTTGGCCATTTGTTATATAGTAAACTGGTTTTTTATACTTGTGCATCATATTAATAATTGCTCCTAATGACGAGGTTTCATCACTTTTTGTGAAAAGAAAAGACTGAATAGGCAATGAAGAAAAGCGAGACACAATCTGTTCCATATCGTTTTGCTTTGCTGTTAAGGCTAGGACTAAATGGGTATCCATATTATTTTGAAAGGGAATGAAGCTTTGCAATGCTTTTACATACTGTTCATCTCTGTAATTTCGTCCTGCTGTATCGATAATGATATGGTCATAAGAAACAAATTTTTCGAGCGCTTTTTCAAATTCTCCTCTGTTATAACAAACAAGAAGAGGAACATTTAAAATATCAGCATATGTTTTCAGCTGCGATATGGCGGATACTCTGTACGTGTCTGTTGTAATAAATGCAACGCTTTTTCCATCTTGTAAAATATACTTTGCCGCAAGTTTAGCAAGAGTTGTTGTTTTCCCGACTCCTGTTGGTCCTACAAGATTAATACATTTTTTAGCTTTTTTTTCGGTATAAAGCGGGATCATAAGATCTTTTATATAATGTTTTGCTTCCTTTACTACGTTTGCTTCTCCAAGAAAATACTTTTCAAGAAGCAATGGCATCATCTCATCTATAATTGATTCTTGTATTCCCTGATTCTCTAAATGTACAAAAACTTCTTTGACTGCCTCTGGGTAGCTCGAAAACTTTTTCTCCGCAGAAGAGGACGAAACAGCTTCCTTTAATGACTTAATTTCTAATAAAAGCTCTTCGTATTGAAGAGATGGAGCAGCTTGTTGTTTTAGCTTCTCTTCTCTTTTTTTTACGGAAGTGGCAGATTGAATTCCTCTCTCAACGGCAGCAATGACCTCAAGCTTTTTAGTTTTAAAAAGCCCGAGAAATCCGCCCGTCTTCACTGCTTTTGAGTTTAAAATAACCGCTTCTCTTCCAAGTTCCCCGCGAATTCTGTCCATCGCCTCTTTCATTGTTTTAACTCTATACTTTTTTACTTTCATTAGATATTTACCACTCCAATACTCTGCACTTCAACTGAGGGCTCAAGCTCGTTATACGATAGAACCGCTATTTGGGGAATGTAGCGTTCAATAAGCTGACGTACATACATACGAACGGCTGGTGAACATAAAATAACAGCATGATGTTCGTAAAGTGAAGACTGTTCAACTTCGTGAGCAATATTTTGAACGATTGTTTGGGAAACAGTCGGATCAAGTGACAAATAGTTTCCATGCTCTGTTTGATGTACTCCTTCTGCCATTGTTTTTTCCACTTTTCCAGACAGAGTAATTACCTTTAGCCCATTATTCTCATTTGAATGCTGAGAAGTAATTTGACGAGATAGTGATTGACGTACATACTCTGTAAGCAAATCAGGATCTGAGGAAGTTTTCCCGTAATCTGCTAGCGTTTCGAAAATAACGGGCAAGTTCCGAATAGAAACGTTCTCCTTCAGTAGTTTAGAAAGTACTTTTTGAATATCACCAACGCTTAAAATCGCAGGCGTAATTTCTTCGACTAAAATTGGATATGTTTCTTTCACATGATCAATAAGCTGTTTTGTTTCTTGACGTCCAAGCAGTTCATGAGCGTTTTGTCTAATGATTTCTGTAATGTGTGTTGAAACAACAGAAGGGGGATCAACGACTGTGTAACCGTACATTTCCGCTCTTTCCTTCATCTCTTCATTTACCCATTTTGCCTTCATGCCAAAGGCAGGCTCCACTGTATCAATCCCTTCAATTCCTTCCTCTTCCTCACCAGGACTTATTGCCAAGTAATGATCAAGAAGAAGCTCTCCTTTCGCAAGCTCGTTCCCCTTTATTTTCAAGCGATACTCATTTGGTTGTAGTTGAATGTTATCTCTTATTCTGACAACAGGGATTACAAGACCAAGTTCAAGTGCAAGCTGTCTTCTAATCATAATAACTCGATCTAGAAGATCGCCTCCTTGGTTCGTATCCGCAAGAGGAATCAACCCATAGCCAAATTCAAACTCAATTGGATCTACATTTAATAAGCTCACAACACTTTCAGGACTTTTCATCTCATCAAGCTGCATTTCTTCACGAGCAAGCTCATCTTCTGTTTCTTCTTCCTTGCCCTGCTGTTTTGAGATCATATATCCTCCAAAAGCAATCAATCCACCGAGAGGAAGTGTTAATACATCGCTTATCGGCGTAACGAGCCCCAAGAAAATAATCGTGCCGCCTGTAATATACAAAACAGGAGGTAGCCTAAAAAGCTGCTTTGTAATATCTTGACTTAAGTTTCCGTCAGACGCTGCTCTTGTAACAATAATTCCTGTTGCTGTGGAAAGCATTAAGGCAGGAATTTGACTCACAAGCCCGTCCCCAACGGTTAAGAGCGTATACGTTGTCGAAGCTTCGGAAAGAGACATGCCAAGCTGCATCATTCCCACAATCATTCCAACGATAATATTAATGATTGTAATAATCACTCCTGCAATAGCATCTCCTTTTACAAACTTACTTCCTCCATCCATTGCTCCATAAAAATCTGCTTCGCGCTGAATTTTTTCGCGGCGTTCAACAGCTTCACGCTCCGAAATCATGCCAGCATTTAAGTCAGCATCAATACTCATTTGCTTCCCTGGCATCGCGTCAAGTGTAAAACGGGCCGCTACCTCGGAAACACGCTCCGATCCTTTTGTAATAACCACAAATTGAATAATAATTAAGATGATAAAAACAACAAATCCAACAAGAGGGTTTCCCCCTACAACAAAATCCCCAAACGTTTCAACTACTCCCCCAGCTTCCCCTTGACCTAAAATAGAACGAGTTGTCGAAACGTTTAAACCTAACCGAAAAAGCGTTAGTACAAGAAGAAGTGATGGAAACACGGACATTTCTAATGCCTCTCTCATATTCATCGCCATAAGGAGAACAAGAAGTGAAAGGGAAATGTTGACCATGATCAGGACACTCAATAACCACGTTGGAAGCGGAATAACGAGCATAACGATAATTAAAACAACGCCTAATATAATTGGTAGATCTCTTGCTGTCACGTTTTTCTTTCCTCCTTCGTTTAGAATACTAAATCCTTTTTTGAATCCGGTATACATAAGCTAAAAGTTCAGCCACTGCTTTAAAAAATTCTTCAGGAATGGCTTGTCCTACTTCAGCTTGCTCATATAACCCTCTGGCAAGCGGTCGATTTTCAATCATTGTAATATCATGTTGTCCGGCAACTCCTTTGATCTTTTGAGCAACAAAATCAACTCCGCTTGCCACAATGTAAGGCGCATCTGCTTTTTGTTCATCGTATTTTAAAGCAACAGCATAGTGTGTTGGATTTGTAATAATAACATCTGCTGTAGGTACATCTTGCATCATACGTGACATGGCCACTGCCCGCTGTTTCTGCTTAATTTTTGAACGAATCTGCGGGTCTCCTTCCGTGTTTTTATGCTCGTCTTTAATATCTTGCTTGGACATTCGAATATTTTTTTCATAGTCGTAGCGCTGATAAACATAATCCAAAATCGCAATAAAAAGCAGCACAAGTGACGCTGCAATCCCCATTTGAAAAATAAGTTTTCCAATTGTCGTCATAGCATCTTGAACACCTTTTTGTGCTAACAGAAGAACTTCTTTTAAGTTCGCCCATAAAATAAAAAAAGTGACAAGCCCAATGCATAAAATTTTTAATACAGACTTAAAAAGTTCCACAAGGGCACGCATGGCAAAAATTCGCTTAGCGCCCGTAATGGGATTAATTTTTTTTAGATCAAATTTTAATGTTTCAGTAGAGAACAAGAGCCCTATTTGAGCATAGTTTGTCAAAAGCCCGCCAACAAGAGCCACTGCCATAATAGGAAGAACAGCGAATGCGATTTTAGGAAGAAGGTCCATAAATACTTTCATGACGTTTTGTTCTGTAATATCGAAGAGCAGATTACGTGAGAATCCTTCTGCTAAAATATCTAAAAACTGTTCTAGTATAAACTTGGCTCCAAACGAAAAATAAAGAAATAAAAACAAGAAAACAAAGGCTGCATTGATATCCTGACTTTTGACTACTTGTCCTTTTTTTCTTGAATCTTGCCTTTTCTTTGGAGTCGCTTTTTCCGTCTTTTCTCCCGCAAAAAACTGGAGATCAAGCTTTAACATTATTCCCCTCCTAGGCGATCTGCGAGCTGCATCATTACTTCAAGCATTAAATCAAACACTTCCTTCATAACTGAAAACAAGCTGCCAATGACGATAATTAATAGTAAAAACGTAACCATAATCTTTACAGGAAATCCAACAACAAAAATGTTCAGCTGTGGTACTGTACGGGCTACTATCCCTAAAGCTACATCAACAAGGAAGATTGCAGCTACAATCGGAAGCGATAACTGAAGGGCAATAGCGAACATAGACGAAAACCCATAAATGACCGTCTTAATAAACGACTCTTCTCCAAAGTGAAGTGATAGTTGACTAAGCGGCATAAGCTGAAAACTTTCATAAAGACCATTAATTAATAAATGATGACCATCAACTGATAATAAAAATAACATGGCAAAAATAGATAAGTATTGTCCAACAAGTGGACTTTGAGCTCCTGTCTGAGGGTCAATAACACTAGCAATTGCAAAGCCCATTTGAAAATCAATAAAACTTCCTGCTGTTTGAATAGCACTAAAAGCAATATAAGCAATAAGACCAAGACTAATGCCAACAATGCATTCCTTTAGACTCAAAAGCAAAAATCGCCCGTCAATTGGAATAGCTTCAGCTCCGATAGTGCTTGTTAATACAATAGCGAGCAAAGCTGAAAATCCTATTTTGTGCGATGAAGGAATCGTCCTGTAAGAGAAAAATGGAACCACAATAAAGAACGTTGATATGCGAACAAGCACTAGCAAAAAAGTTGGGAGAATAGAAAGTAAATGCTCCATTTCAATCACCCTATATAATGATGCAAGTTACTGAAAAGTTGATATGTAAACTCAACCATTGTAGACAGCATCCATGGGCCAAATAAAATCATTCCAAGGAACACGGCCACAATTTTGGGAATAAAAGCGAGTGTCTGCTCTTGAATTTGTGTTGTTGCTTGAAAAATACTAACAAGCAAACCAACAACGAGCGCGAGTAAAAGCAATGGTCCACTTACAAGAAGAATGGTCCATATTCCGCGCTCTGCTAACGAGATAATAAATTCACTATTCATAGTAACCACCTATTGAAAACTTAAGAGTAAGGATTTAATAACAAGGTTCCAGCCATCTACAAGAACAAAAAGTAAAATTTTAAATGGTAAAGAAATCATGACAGGCGGAAGCATCATCATCCCCATTGACATCAAAATGCTTGAGACAATCATATCGATAACTAAAAACGGGACAAAAATCATAAAACCAATTTGAAAAGCCGTCTTTAATTCGCTAATCGCAAAAGCAGGCACAAGAGCACGCATTGGAATTTCTTCCATCGACTCAGGCTTTTCTGCTCCTTCATAGTTTAAAAAAAGAGCAAGATCTTTCTCTCTTGTGTACTTGGTCATAAATTCCTTCATAGGCAGTGCTGCTTTATCATAAGCCTCATCTAAACTAATTTCGTTGTTAAATAATGGCTGTAGCGCTTCTTTATTCACTTCTGAAAACGTTGGTGCCATGACAAAAAAGCTAATGAATAAAGCGAGCCCAATAAGCACCTGCGTTGGAGGTGTTTGCTGAGTTCCAAGTGCTGTTCTTAAAAAAGCGAGTACAACAACAACTCTTGTAAAGCACGTCATTAAAATTAAAATGCCTGGTGCTAAAGAAAAAACGGTCAGCAACAAAAGCAGTTTTATTGTTGTTGATACAGATTCTGTGTCTGTCGTGGTGAAAAGATTTACAAACTCACTCATTGTCGCCGTTTTTCCTTTCCATCTTATTTAAAAGCTCCGATCTTTCATTTTTCATTTCTTGTAAACGAGATTGAAATTCAGTCTTAAAATCCTTTTGTGTTCTTTTGCGTTTTTCCAAAAAAGTAGGAAGAAGCGTTTTATATGTTTCGCTACTTCCAAGCTCATTGTATTCGCGTAAAAGCTTTTCTCTTTCTTCGTTATCCGTAATTTGGGTTAAAAGTTCAACGTTTTGTCCCACTCCTACCACAAGTACTCTTTCTCCTACTTTGACCACCTGTACAGAGCGATTGTTTCCTAAGTTTGTTCCACCTAAATTTTGAACAAGTTTATGTGCTTGAAGTCCATGGTTCCGCTTGTTTACAAATTTTAAAACTCCATATAAAAGAGCAATAACAAAAATAAAAGCTATTACTACTTTGACGTAGTCCCAAGCGGACACAAAATCATGTGCGCTCTCACTTTGATCTTTAGAATCTTTGGTTGTTTGAGCCGTTTCCCCACACTTTTCCTTGTTTTCTAGACAATCACTAACAGATGGCTCGCTGGCTGCAAATGCTATGGATGGAGATAATAAAAACAACACGCAAATAATACCAGCTATCGTTTTTAACACTTTCAACAAAAGCCACCTCTTCTATGAAATTTCATAGCCAAGGTGCAGAGAACACCTTGGCTCCATATCTTATCCTAATGTTTTAGAAATTGCTTCAATAACTCGATCTGCTTGAAATGGTTTAACAATAAAGTCCTTTGCACCAGCTTGGATAGCATCGATAACCATCGCTTGCTGTCCCATTGCTGAGCACATAATTACCTTAGCAGTTGGATTCACTTTCTTAATTTCCTTCAGCGAGTGAATGCCGTCCATTTCAGGCATTGTAATATCCATTGTTACAAGATCTGGTTTATGCTCTTTATATTGTTCAATAGCCTGCAGTCCATCTGCAGCTTCAGCTACAACTTCGTAGTCATTCTTCGTTAAAATATCTTTAATCATCATTCTCATAAACGCAGCATCATCAACAACTAAAATCCGCTTCGACATTCCCTTGCCCCCTCATCAATCTTATTTTCTTATCTTAATTTGTTTAAACGATCTCGTTGACTTACGATATCTGTAACACGCACCCCAAAGTTTTCATCAATAACAACAACTTCGCCTTGAGCTACAAGCTTGTTATTTACTAATATATCAACAGGCTCACCTGCTAATTTATCAAGCTCAATAATAGATCCTGATGAAAGAGTTAAAATTTCTCTAACAGACCTTCTTGTTCTTCCAAGCTCAACTGTTACATCTAAAGGAACATCCAATAACATATCTAAGTTTTTCGTATCCGTTTTTTGAATTGAAGATGGCTCAAATTCAGAAAAAGTAGCCTGCTGAACATCTGTTTGCGAAGGACGGGACTCGTAAGGAGTATCTTGCTTTTCTGTATTCATCGAACGGTCTTGCTCATAATCAAAGTATTGTTTTTCATCCTTCATTATTTTCTGTTCCTCTGCCATTTTTTCTTCTGTTATTTTTATCGATTCATTTGAATCATTTTTATGTGCCATATCTCGATGGATCAAACTTCCAACCATTTGCTTTGCAACACGAAGAGGCATAAGCTGCATAATGTCTGAGTCCATAAGCTCGCCAATTTTAAGTTTGAAGGCCACTTTTACAAGCGTTTCTTCTGGTGGTACGACTTTTGTACCTTCTCCTTCCATGATATTTAATAGCTCTAGACTTGGAGGAGAAATATCTATCTTTTTCTGAAATACTTTTGACATAGATGTCGCAGATGTTCCCATCATCTGATTCATTGCTTCTTCAACAGCACTTGTCTGGATATCGTTTAGCTCAGGGGCAGCATCTTTCCCTGTTCCTCCAAGCATAAGATCAGCAATAATTGTGGCATCCTTCTGGGAAATAATAAATAAGTTCACTCCGCTTAATCCGTTTATATACTCCACTTGAAGAGCTACACAAGGATGTGGAAATTCTTTTGCTAAATCATGATGATATATAAGGGAAATACCAGGTGTTGTAATCTCTACTTTTTGATTTAATAAAGTAGACAAAGTAGTGGCAGAGCTCCCAAAAGAGATATTTCCAATTTCCCCTAAAATATCGCGTTCCTCTTCTGTTAAGAGCTGATCAACGTTTTCCTGCTCTAGGCTCTCATAGTCATCGTCACTTCCCTGAAGGAGAGCATCTATTTCATCTTGTGAAAGCATGTTGTCATTGTTCATCACTTTCCCCTCCCGTCAATTTTTCTAAAACTTGCACAGCCATTTTTCGTCCTATTTTTCCTGCCTGCGCTTTAAATTTAGGTATATGATTTACTTTAATTGTTAACGGTTGACCAATCGATTGGTCCAAACAAATTACATCTTCATTTCCAAGTGATAAAAAGTCTTCAATTGTAATTTTCGCTCGACCGAGCTCTGCTACAATAGGAAGCTCTGCGGTATACACACGTTTTTTTAGGAGCTCTGTTTCTTCAGAAGTTGGCTCTTTTTTTGTTGACTGCATCCAATAGTGCATGGAAAGCTTTGAGACGATAGGTTCAAGTACAACGTGTGGTAAACAAATGTTAATCATTCCCTTTACATCCCCAATTTGAGTTGTAAGCGAAACAACGACAACTGTTTCATTCGGAGAAACCATTTGAAGGAATTGAGGGTTTACTTCAAAATCAGAAAGCTGTGGTTTCATTTTAGCCACGCTGCTCCAAGCTTCTTCAAATGAATCTAGCGATTTCTCTACAAGATCTGTAATTAACTTTGTTTCAATTTCTGTTAGTGTGTCAACTTTGTTTACACTAGAGCCCGTCCCACCTAAACGTCTATCAAGCATTGCATAGGCAACCTGTGGATTTAATTCAAAAAGCACTCTCCCAGCAAGAGGAGGAACTTCAATAATGTTCAAAAATGTCATATTAGGGATTGACCGTATAAATTCTTCATATGGAATTTGATCAACAGATGCTACTGAAATTTGTACATATGTACGTAGCTGTGCTGAAAGATGCGTTGTTAAAAGGCGAGCAAAGTTTTCGTGAATGCGCGTTAAGCTTCGAATTTGATCTTTTGAAAAGCGAAGCGCTCGTTTGAAATCATATACTTTTACTTTTTTAGCACGATCTTCTTTGCGAAGTTGTTCCGCATCCATCTCACCAGCTGAAATAGCTGAAAGTAGGGCATCTATTTCACTTTGAGATAATACTTCATTTGACAAGCTATACCCACCTCCTTAAGACGCTTTGTCATTTATTGTATTATTTTGGAGGTTGTATAAATTTTTACAACTTTTCCTTTTTGCATCAAACTATTAATCTCTTTTTTCAATATTTGTTCAAGTGAAGAAATCCCTTCTGTTCCTTGAAATTGTTCTACTTTCATATTTGAAAGCTGTTTAATCATAATATCTCTTACTTGAAATTCGCGTTTTGTTAGCTCTTCTTTTGCTTCCTTACTGTTCGTTTGAAGAGTAAATGACATCTTTATATAATTTTCACTTGATAAGTTCGTTGTAACGTCACCAATATCCACAGAAGCCTCCACAACTTCATCAATAGACGGCTCTTTCACTTCTTCTGCTTTTCCTTCTTTTTTAAACAGGAAAAACCAAGTACTGCCTCCAGCAAGCAGTAAAAGAAAAATAATAATCGTTATGATTTTCACTTTTTTACCCATCAATCTTTTTCTCCCTGCACGTTCTTTTTACCTAAAATATGAACTTCTCCGTAAAAAGCGCTCACTTTAGCGGAAACAGATTCGACCGTTTCTCTTACAACAAACTTCTTACCATTTGTTAACGTAATCGTTGTATCTGGAAATGCTTCCACCTGTTCAATATATAAAGCATTCAAAGTAAATTCTTTGCCATTTAGACGCGTCAGCATAATCATTCTAAATGCTCAACTCCTATGATTCTATCGTTTAAGGTTTAATAGCTCTTGCAATACTTCATCAGATGTTGTAATTACTTTTGTATTAGCTTGAAAACCACGCTGGGCTACAATCATATCCGTAAATTCCTCTGACAAGTCAACATTTGACATTTCAAGAGTTCCTGACATTACTTCACCATATCCCTCTGCGCCAGGTGTACCATTCAAAGGTGTTCCTGAGTTCGCAGAAGTTTGGAATAATGATCCTCCTGCTTTCTCTAATCCTTCTGGATTAGAAAAACGAGTAAGTCCTAGTGTTGCTACAACGTTCCAGTTACCGTTTACTTTCACATTGATTCTTCCTGAAGTATCAATAGCGATATTTTCAGCATTTGTTCCAATCGTAATGGCTTGGTTATTCGTATTTAAAACTTTATAGCCGTCTCCGTTAACAAGGGTGCCACTAGCATCTACATAAAAGCTGCCTGCTCTCGTATAAAATTCTTCACCATTTCCTGATTGAACGCGGAAATATCCATTTCCAGCAATAGACAAATCAAGCGTTCGACCTGTTGACTGTGTGCTTCCTTCTGTATGAAGAGTATCAATAGACTGAATTTGTGAACCTAAACCAATTTGTTTTGCATTTATCCCGCCTAAATTCACTCCATTTTGGTTCGTTGGAGCATTTGCGCTTCCAACTTGCTGACTTATCATATCTTTAAAAAGAACTCTTCCTTTTTTGAAACCAGCCGTGTTTACATTAGCAACGTTATTCCCAATCACATCAAGCTTTGTTTGGAAGTTTTTCATTCCACTAATCCCAGAATACATAGAACGTAACATATACATTCTCCTCCTAAACTTTTATGATAAAACTCTTGTAATTTGACTTTGTTTAATCGTATTTCCATTCTCCATTTCAAAAAGAAGAATTCCATTTTTTAAAGAAACGGATTTAACAGCAGCTTCTTTTTCAGACCCATCTTCCTGCCACCCTATTGTTCGTCCAATAAGATTGCTTGCATTTCCTAAAATATCAGCATTTTGCACCCCTATTTTATTAAGGTCCGCTGTGTTCCCTTTTAATCCTTCAGTTGTTTCGAACATCATTTGATTATCATCCATATAAACACTTTTAATGATGCCTGTTTGCTCTTTTTTTGTTTGACCGTTCTCTTCTGTTGAGCTCCATGTCACATTTTGATCTATTAAACTCTGTAGTTGTAAAAGCGTGTTCGGTTTTTGTTCTTCAATAAAACTTTGAACAGTTGTATTCAAATTTGTGATTTGTTCAACCGTCGAAAAAGTCGCCAATTGAGCAATGAACTCTTTATCATCAACAGGATTTGATGGATCTTGGTTTTGAAGTTGAGTCATTAAAATATTTAGAAAATCATCTTTTCCAAGTTCGCTTCCTGAAGAAGACGTTTTCCCCTTCTCAGCTTGCATTATTTCATAAGAAAAGCGATTATTTATTTCCACTTTTAGCACCTACATTTCTTCTATCATTTCAAGCTCTTTTAAAATATCTTCAAAGCGATTCTTTTCTTTTTGCTCTTTTGGTTGTTGTTCTTTTTGTTTTCCTTCTTCATCACGAGAATCTCTTTTTAACTCAGCATCTGAACCCTCAGAGGCTGAAAACTGTTGAAGCACTTCCATTTTTTCAACCTGTACGCCTTGATGGGCTAGAGCACTTTTCAAATGATGAAGATGGTGTTCAAGCATTTCCTTTGTAGCCGCTGTGCTTGTTACAATTGTAGCAGTGAGCTTATTCCGTTGTTTTACAAGCTGAACGGTTATAGTACCAAGCTCTTCTGGATTAAGCTTAATGAGAAGCTTTGTTTGATTTCCATGAACAAAGAGAGAGCTGCGCTGAAAAGCTTGCTGAAGCTGCCGTACAAGCCCATCTTCCTGTGAAGAACCGTTATTTCCAATATAAAAAACAAGCTGGTGGACTTTACTCATTGCCCCACTTGGAATAGTAGACAAAAAGTTATGTTGAGTATCTAATATTCCCTTTCCTTCTTCTCCTCTTTTAAAGGAGGGAAAAAGAAAAGAAGCAAACGGAGAAGAGAACTCTTTCTTCTGAGAAAGAGTAGTTAATTTCTGATCCATATGAGAAAGCATGAGCTCTAATTCTTCTCTTGAAGGTAGTTTAAATGATCCCTTTAAAATCTCATCTTTCACGTTTGTTGGAACAACCTCCAACAGCTTTGAAAAAACTTTTAAAGCTTTCATTTCATCGTTTGTTAATGTCTCCTTCATATTTGCAAATAAAGGGCTTTTTTGCATTAAAAAAACCAATTCATCATGGGCGCTCCCCTGAATTAATTCTTTTTGAAGCATTTGAACAATCTGCAGTATTTCTTGAATCTCTTTGCCTGTTCCCTTTTCATCAATAGGAAAGTGATTATTTAATCCCCTCTTCTTTGTGAAGATTTTCTCAAGTTTTTGCATCCTTGATTCTAAAGGGTTATCTACTGCGGACTCTGACGTTATATGTTGATAAAAAAGAAGACTTATTAAATCTTCTGATGCCGCTGTATTATCATCGTTTATGCTTTCTTTTTCTTCTAGATGTTGACGACTTTGTTGCCCCTGTTCTATACCTGCTTGAAGAAGCAAACCTTGAAAAAGAGGAGAAGTCATCTTCTGCTCTTTTTCAAGAGATGTTTTTAAAGAATGTAGTGGTGCTATTTCGGGTGTAGTAAGTTTCATTCCTTTTCTCCTTATTGAACGTTCGCTTCTTCTGCCAAAAGTTCAGTATACTTAGCAGCCACGTCAGGCTCCATTTTTGATAAAATGTTTGCGAGCGCTTCTGTTTTTAGTTGTCCTAGTAAATCTAGAGCTTGATCTTCTTTCAATTCGCTTATAATAAGGGCAGCATTTTTAGGTGACATTGATTCATATGAACGAACAAGGTTCTTCATCTCCGCTGTTTGATAGCCTTCCTCTTCCCCTTTGCTTGCTTTTGTTTCTTCACTATTTTCCTCAGTTGGCGTTTCTGCTTTTGCACGCTCAAGCTTCACTTGAAGATTTTCAATTTCAAGATCTTTCTCTTTTATCTTTTTTTGCAATGCTTCCGTTTCCTGATTTTGCATGTTAGATGAGTTCATTGACTGAGATGATGCCTCTTGGTCGCTTTCTTCATTTAAGAAAGGAAGGGCTGAGAATACTTTTCCTTTAACATCAACTCCACTAGCGCTTAACAGAAAGTACCCTGCTCCACCTATAATAAAAAGAAAGAGTAAGAAAACGATAAAAAGGAGAGGCCCTTTTTTATGCTTTGGCTCTTTTTCTGTCTCCGCCTTTTGTTTTTTCATAAGCTTTCCCTCACCTAATTCCTTTCAATAAGTATTGCTGAATAGATACTTCATCCATTTGTTTTGCTTCGCTCTCTCGTTGGAGGTTTTGATAATGGATAAGCGCTTTTGTTTCCATCTTTTCGTACTTTTTCACTTCAATGTTTTTCTCACGTAGCTTAACTTCTTTAATTCTCATTGTCTGTCGAGCGATGTTCATTTTTTGTTGAAGAACTTCAATTTCACGTTCTAAATAATCCATATAGTTTTGAGACTGTTTTAACTTCTCAACAGAAACACCTATACTCATTTCTTCATTATATTCATCAATAAAATTCTCTTTATGTTTCAAACATTGATAAAGACGCTGACCAACTTCTTCAAACTGAATAACAGCTTCATTGTATTCATTCAGCATCCGATCTTTTTCAGATTGTTTAATTGCCATAACTTTAGAAAATTTAAACTGAAAGCTCACATTTTTCATTCCTTTTATACTAGGTTGTTCAGCTCTTCAATGCTTTCTTCTAAATGTATTTTTTCATCTGTTCCTTGTTTTAAGAAACTAATAATTTCAGGATATAAAGTCATTGCTTCATCGATTTTCTGAGAAGATCCTCTTTTGTACGCCCCTATATTTATTAAGTCTTCCGCTTCTAAATATGTTGAGAGAAGATCTCTTAATCGATTCGCTTTCTCTTTATGTTCTTCGGTAACGATGTTGCTCATCACCCGACTTATACTTTTTAAAACATTGATAGCTGGATACTGCCCTTTATTGGCAAGAGCTCGGTCAAGCACGATATGACCGTCTACAATCCCTCTTACTGTATCAGCAATAGGCTCGTTCATGTCATCTCCATCGACAAGAACTGTATAAAAAGCTGTAATAGATCCCCTTTTGTTTCTTCCTGTTCTCTCTAAAAGTCTTGGAAGGGTAGCGAACACAGAGGGAGTATAACCTTTTGTTGTTGGAGGCTCACCAACCGCAAGCCCAATCTCACGCTGTGCCATTGCAACACGAGTTACAGAGTCCATCATAAACATAACGTTCTTTCCTTGATTCCTAAAATATTCTGCAATAGATGTTGCTGTATAAGCTCCTTTAATACGCATTAGGGCAGGTTGATCTGATGTAGCAACAATGACGATGGAATTTTTTAATCCTTCTTCACCTAAATCATGTTCAATAAATTCGCGAACTTCTCGACCTCGTTCACCAATTAACGCTATGACGTTTAAATCTGCGTTAGTATTTCGGGCAATCATTCCCATAAGGGTACTTTTTCCAACTCCGCTTCCTGCAAAAATTCCTAGCCGCTGACCGTTTCCAACAGTTAATAGTGTATCAATTGTTTTAACTCCAACTTCAATTGGTTCGCGAATTGTTGGGCGCTCAAGTGGATTTGGTGGATCTTTTTCAGCTGAAACGTTGAAAAGACCTTTTGGAAGTTCTTCACCATTTAACGGCTGACCAAGCGAATCTAACACACGTCCAATAAGAGCTTCTCCAACTTTGATTTGGAGTGGCTTTGATGTTGTTTCAACAATACAGCCTGGCGAAATATCGCGTACATCTTTGTAAGGCATAAGAATAACAAACTCTTCTTTGAAACCTACTACTTCTGCTTTAATATGTACTGTTCCATTGCGTAAGTGGATGTAGCATATGTCTCCAATAGAAGTGCTTGGCCCTCTTGCTTCAATCATTAACCCTACTACTCTCGTAACTTTTCCATATCGTTTGAATGAAGAAATGTCTTCTATCCTATCTAAAATTTCTTTTACTTTCATATCGTTTCCTCATCTTTTATCATTTCGACGAGGCTTTTCTTAATTTCAGTAAGCTGGCTGTCGATGCTTGCATTTACTTTCCCAAATGAAGATTCAATCATACAATCTGTTTCACCAAGATCCTCACTTGGATAAAAGAACAAGGAAGTATCAGAGCTTAAAAGCAGACTAAGCTCCTCTTTTCGCTGAGAGACAAGCGTATAGTATTTGGGCGAGATGTATATATGAATATTCTTATGATCACGAACTTCTTTAACTGCTTTTTGAACAACATGAATATACTTCTCTTCATTTTCCTCAAGCTCATTATTCAAAATCTTCTTCGCAACCTTCATCCCAAGCTCTAAAATCACCATCTCTGATTGTTCAATATATTGATAATAAGAGTCTTGAACATGATGAACCGTTGCTTCTGCTTCCTTTAAAAGCTCTTTATATTGATTTTCAGCTTCCTGCTTTCCTTGAAAAAAACCTTTTTCAAAACCTTCTTGCTTTGCTCTTTCCAAAAGCTGTTCATATTCTACTTGCCATTCTTTACGCTTTTCTTCAACCGTTTTTTCTGCTTCTTGAAGCAGTTTTTGTGCTCTAAAACGTATTCTTTCTGCCTCTGTTTGAGCTTGCTGAACTTCACTTTCAGCTTGCTCTCGCATTCGCTGCTTTTGAATTTCAAATTCTTCTACGGTTTCAATCTTGAATTGAACAGGCTGTATCCCTATCTTTTTTCCATCTTGAGCATGTTGGAATCCATGATGCTTTTTAATAATATTAGACAATCATATCATCTCCTCCGCCGCGCGCGATCACAATTTCTTCTGATTCTTCGAGCTGACGAATGACTCCTACAATTCTTGATTGTGCTTCTTCTACGTCTTTTAATCGAACAGGTCCCATGAATTCCATTTCTTCTTTAAAAGTAGCAACCATACGCTGTGACATATTTCGATACACAACTTCTTTTACTTCGTCACTTGATACTTTTAAGCTAAGAAGCAAGTCTTCGTTACCAACTTCTCGAATAATACGCTGAATTGCTCTGTTGTCCAAAATAACGATATCTTCGAAAACAAACATTCGTTTTTTAATTTCTTCTGCAAGTTCTGGATCTTGAATTTCGAGCGTATCTAAAATTGTTCTCTCTGTTGAACGATCAACACCATTGAGCACTTCCACAACAGCTTCAACCCCGCCTGTTTGGGTATAATCTTGAGTAACTGTTGTAGAAAGCTTTCTTTCGAGGACTTTCTCAACTTCATTAATAACCTCAGGTGATGTGCTATCCATAACAGCCATTCTTCTTGCAATATCTGCCTGCTGTTCTTGTGGAAGTGAAGATAAGACCTGGCCTGCTTGTGAGGGCTCCAAATAAGAAAGAACAAGGGCAATTGTTTGCGGATGTTCA